>CAIQRN010000131.1 GCA_903874255.1 uncultured Actinomycetes bacterium | reverse complement strand
CACAACTAAAGCTTTGGCGTTTTCTTGGGCTTTATTAAATCGCAATGGAAAAGTGCGAAGACCGCGAAGGGCCAACCACGCTTCAAATGGGCCGGGAATCGAGCCGTTAAAGCTGCGAGAGTCGTGCAAGCGCTTAAAGAGCGCTGGATCATTTGTAGACAGTGAACCCATTAGGACATCGCTGTGCCCAGATAAAAACTTTGTAACAGAGTGCATAACAATATCGGCGCCCATTGCAAGTGGATTTTGCACCAGTGGCGTTGCAAAAGTATTGTCGACGGCAACGCCTATCCCCAATTTCTTTGCCGCAGAAATTAACGCAGGCAAATCAGCTACATCTAGACATGGATTTGTTGGTGATTCCAACCAAACCAAAGCGGCGCCTTGCATTGCATCGATTACTTCTTGTGTCTGAACTACATCCACAAATCTAACTTCTAATCTTCCACTTGCATGGAAAGAGTTGAGCAGACTCATAACTCCGCTATACCCTTGGTTAGATGCAACTATTGGTGCGCCAATTGGCAGGATTGAAAACACGGCGCTAATTGCGGCCATACCTGATGAAAAAGCGAGAGTTTGCCCGCCTTCTAGTTCGCTAATTGCTTCTTCCAGTGCTGTCCACGTTTGATTTCCATAACGACCATAACCAATTGCCCCGCCAGAATGAAAAGTAGATGTCACAACAATTGAAGGATTTAGTGGAGCGTCGGCTTCAACAGGTGGGCGTCCAGCAGTAACTGCCGATGTTTCGGGATGTTTGCTCATGGCGCAACTCTATTTGTAATTTTCAAGCACTGCCATTGCAGCGTTGTGCCCGGGAATGCCGCTGACTCCCCCGCCGCGTATTGCACCTGCGCCACAGAGAAATATTCGAGGATCATCGGTTTCGACACCCCAGCTAGGGTTTTGATCGTCTTCACGGAATGGGAAACTCAAATCTTTATGGAAGATATTTCCACGTGGCAAGCCCACATCGCCTTCAATATCTAGCGGTGACTTAACCTCTACTGCAGCAATCACTGTTTCGATGGGTTCGACAAGATATTCATTCAAGGATTCAAGTGCAGCAGCAAGTGCGAGTTTCTTTGCACCTTCATTATCTGAATCAAAGAGCGCTGCAGGTGTGTGCAAACCGAAGAGAGTGAGAGTTTGATAGCCCAGCGCTTGCAGTTCTGGACTAAGAATTGATGGGTCAGTCAAAGTGTGGCAATACATTTCAATGGGAAGTTTTGTTGGCATAACTCCCGCCTTTGCATCATTAAATGTATTTTCAAAAGTTGAAAAACTTTCATTTGCGTGAAAAGTTCCGGCGAAAGCTAAACGTGGATCAATTCCAGATTTTAATTGCGGAAGAGCTTTAAGCAAAATATTTATCTTCATCTGAGAGCCTTCAAGGCTTTGTGGTGGCTCAGTGCCACGTAATTGTGCAAGTGTTTGCGGCGCAGCATTGCTAAGTACATAATCACAAGCAAATTCACTTCCATCTTCAAGCACCACAGTTGCTTGGCTGGAACTTGTTTTGACTGAGCTCACACGTGAATTAACTTTAATTGTCACACCAGCTGAAGTTGCTACTCGATGAAGCTCTTTAACTAAAGCACCCATTCCGCCTTTGGGTACCTTCCACTCCCCTGTGCCATTTCCGATCAAGTGATACAAGAAGCAGATATTTGCTTGTAAATGAAAAGCAGAAGCAAAAGTACCGATAAGACCATCTGTTAATACAACGCCTCGTACGACATCACTTGCAAAACGGGCTTGAATAATTTCGCCTATCGGTTGTTCAATTAAATAGCGCCATGCATCGGGCATTCCAATCAGGTCTTTGAGTTCGCTGCGAGAAAGCAGAGGTTTCAACATTGTTGGCGCTATTTTTTTTGCAAATACCGCTATCTCATTGTAGAAATCCTGCCAGGCCGCCCACTCATTACCAGTTGGATCTAATTCATTGAAGGAGTCTTCGGTTTGCTGATCCCACTGGCGTGCAACATAGAGACCGAGTTCTTTCCCATCACGAACATATGGCGTATAACTTGAAACTTTTCTAGAGATGCATTCAAAATTCAAACCTAGATCGCTAATAATTTGATCAGGTAACAACGAAATCAAATAAGCGTAGCGAGACAAATAAGCATCGTATTCTGGAAAAGCACGAACACTCGTAGTCGCTCCACCAACTTCTGAATTAGCTTCGAGGATGGCGACGGATTTGCCTGCCTTAGCTAAGTACGTTGCTGCAACTAAACCGTTGTGCCCGCCACCAATTATTACAACGTCATATCGCGAAGCCATTAAAGGCTCTTAATAATGCGATCGATTGCTTCAGTAATAATTGTTGGACTTGTCGCGAAATTTAACCGCACATACTGTGAGGTTTGAGCGCTAAATACATGCCCAGGGTTAAAGGCGACTTTGCCGCGTTCAAGTAAAACTTGAGATGGATTTTCGCCCAGATTCAACGCTTCCAAATTTAGCCAAGCTACATAACTACTTTGTGGAACGTGATATTTCACTGACGGCAGTTTTGCGCTGAGTAAATCTTTAAGCATTCGACGGTTTTGATCTAATTGTTCAATCACAGAATCGAGCCATACGCCACCATCTTTAAATGCTGCAGCCGATGCATAAGCCCCAAGTATCGATGAGCGAAAGTGCACGGCTGGAGGCATTAATTTCAACTTCGCATCGATGGCATCGTTCTGAGAAATAATTATTGCCGACTTAAGGCCTGCAATATTCCAGCCCTTGGATGCTGAAGTTACAGTCACACCAACTTCACGCGCAGTTTCATTGAGCCCTAAGAATGGAATGAATTGATGTGGTTTATATACAAGCGGGGAATGAATTTCATCGCTAATTACGAAAACGCCATATTTCTTTGCCATTTCTGCAATGCGCGTGAGTTCCTCGCGCGAATATATTCGGCCTAATGGATTATGGGGCGAACACAGCAAATGAACTTTGATACCGGATGCATATACCTTTTCGACTTCGTCAAGATTAAGAGTCCAGGCATTGACATCATCATTGTCCGAGCCTTCATAAACAAAAGGAACATCGAGTTTTTCTAGACGAACCTCGTTAATCCAATTAGAGAAATTATGATAAACCGGCGTATTAACAAGAATTCGATCGCCGGGAGATGTTAAAACTCTCAAAACTTCAACTACACCAACTCCAACATCTGCCGCGATTCGGAGTTGAGATTTATCGATTGTCCAGCCCCACCGTTGCTCACAAAAAGCTGCAAAGCCATCGGCTAGTTCTGGAACCGTGCCCAAATATCCTAAATCTGAGTGCGAAACCATTTCAAGCAAGACATCTCGAATAGGTTGCGCGACCGGAAAATCCATCTCCATAACAGGTAACGGCAATACATCGGCTGGAAAACCCCGCCATTTTTCTGAGTGATGGGTGAGTAATTCACTTAAGGCTGGGGCAACAACGTTGTTATCAGACATGACGGCAAGGTTACCCTGTGGAACTCAAAATTTGAAAGAGGCGAAACTAGGCCTCTTCCGCAGTAATTCTACGAGTTGAATTTCTAACTACCAATGTTGTCGGCAAAACTAATGACGGAGGTTGAACATTTGGCTTTCGTAATCTCTCCATGATTGACCAAGCTGCCATCTCACCCATCAACTGCACGGGCTGTTCGATTGTTGTTAGTTCAGAGAACTCGGCCATCTCGTGACCGTCAAAACCAACTATCGAAATATCATCCGGGGCTTTTAATCCATGGCGACGTAACGCTTGCATTGCACCCATGGCCATTTCATCAGACTCGCAAAATATTGCAGTGGGTCTATTAGGTCGCGCTAATAAATCATCCATAGCGCGCACCGCGTTGTGCATTGTGAAATCTCCATGCACTTCGCGTTGTGGTAGCCACTCCAAACCATTTTCTGCAAGCACTTGCATGAAACCTTTACGGCGATCTTGAGGAACACTAAAATTAAATGGATCATCCGGGCGGCCCGACATGAGGCCAATTTTTCTATGGCCTTGATTTACTAAATGTTGAGTAGCAGATCGCGCACCAGCAATATCATCAATCTTGATGGATGCGCATTTTGGGTGCTCCATTCCAACTAATGCAATTGGAATTCCTAGACTTAACATTGAATCAAATTCCTCAACCGTTGGAGGCAAACTGATGACGATTAAGGCATCTACTCTGCCCTTGAGCAATTGATGCTGAAAAAGTCTTTCTCTTCCCTTCATTTGACTGAAGTTGTAGAGCAACAGATCTAAACCCGCTTCGCGCAGAGCCTGTTCGGCGCCACTAATTACTTGAGAGAAATACCATCTCGAAATATAAGGGGCAACAACGCCTACGCTATTTGTTCGCCCTGAATGAATATTGTTTTTGGTTGGAGTCAGCGGGTAATTCAACTTTTCAGCTGCGGCAATAATTTTCATACGTGTTTCCGCGTTGACATGGTGAAGACCACGCAATGCGCGCGAGACTGTTGCAGTAGAGACTCCTGCCTCCTGTGCAACTTCTTTGATGCCGGCCATACTCCCCCATTAACTCTGCAAATTACTGCAACTTTTTCCGCAAGTGGCTGCAAAATACGGCATAAGTACTGTAATCAGCAAGGTCTCGGCTTCATTAAGCGGTAAATTAGTGGGCATGAGCAATCAAATTGAAACCCAAATCGATGTAACCCTGACCGATCGAAATCGCCTGACCGCACTATTTCGAATCATCCTTGTAGTACCAATTGCGATCTTCATCGCATCTTTTGCACCTGGGCAATTAGATAACAACAACACTGGTTGGGCAGCGGGCTTTTTTATTCTGCCAGTAGCTCTATCAATTGTTTTTCGTCAGGCATATCCAAGTTATTTATTAGCTTTTAATGAAGCCTTCATATCTCTTTCAACGCGAGTCGATGCATATGTACTCGTATTAACTGATGAATATCCATCCCTTGAAGAAAATGATGTTGTAAGTGTGACATTTCCTGAGGTAGATCCGAAATCCCTTAACCGTTACTTACCACTTGTGAAGTGGTTACTTGCAATTCCGTTATATATTGTTGGCATAATCTATATCGTGTATTCATTCTTCCTTACTATTTTTGCTTGGGCGAATGTTGTCGTCACTGGTGAATATCCAGAGTGGTGTGCTCAAGGTGTTGTAGGAACAATCGCGTATTGGAATCGCGTCACTGGCTACGCACTTCTAATGGTTACGGATGAATACCCAACCTTCTCGCTCTAAATAATGGCTCAGCACTCTGCCGCAAAAATGCGGCGAATCGTCGCAGAAGTTGCAGCGTTGGATAAGAAGTTTGCTCCGCTAATCGAACGCCGGCGCTTATGCACGATTGGTCGTTCGATACCCGAGGAATCGCACTTCGAGTCGTTAGTGAGTTCTGTGATTTCACAGCAGCTCGCAACTTCTGCTGCCGCAACAATTCATGGCAGGTTAGTAGCTCTGTGCAAGACACAGATAACTCCGAAAAAATTAATAAAAATTGATGATCTCGCTTTACGTGAAATTGGTGTGTCTGGAGCAAAAGCACGCACAATCAAAGGCCTTGCAAGCGCAGTACTAGATAAAACAATTCCGCTCGAAAAAATCGATGAAATCCATGATGACCAGGAGATTTACGACCAATTGACTTCCCTCTGGGGAATTGGTCGATGGACAGTTGAAATGTTTATGATGTTTCAATTAGGTCGACTTGATATTTGGCCTACTGGAGATTTAGCGGTACGCCGTGGGTGGGACATCGTGCATAAAAATAAAGAGGAGACAACAGCTAAAGCTTTGGATTTAAAAGGTGAAAAATTACATCCGTACCGAAGTGTTGCTGCTTGGTATTGCTATCAGGCAGTTCACGAGAGTCGTGGTCTGGATTATTAAATATCCTCAAGGATTAATGAAACTGAGTTAATGCACCAACGTTCATCAGTTGGTACGTCATATCCTTCGCCTTTAAATATGTGACCAAGGTGGGAGCCACAAGCAGAACATCTAACCTCTGTTCGAACTCGAGGGAAAAGTGAACGATCTTCAATCAATTCAACCGCATCTTCACTTGTAGGCGCATAAAAAGATGGCCAGCCGCAACCGGAGTGAAATTTAGTTTCACTCCGAAAAAGTTCCGCACTACACGCTTTGCATTTGTACACGCCAACTTTATCTGTATCGGTGTATTCGCCAGTAAATGGACGCTCAGTTGCCGCGTTTCGCAAGACGTCATACGAGAGAGGATCTAACTTACTTTTCAATTCTGCTTCATCTATTGAAACTGGATAATTTTTCTCGCTCATGCGTCAATTCTCGCAGTCGGGTAAGCAATTCCTGTGCTGGAATGGCAGTCATATCCTTGGGGATTTTTTTGTAAATACTTTTGATGATATTCCTCGGCTAAGAAATACTCGATTCCCTCTGCACTTTTAATTTCGGTACAGATTTGATCTAGACCTGCTTCAGTGAGAACGCTCTGATACACCTCACGGGAATTAACCGCGGTTACATACTGTTCGGGAGTTGTTGTAAAAATTGCACTTCTGTACTGCGTACCAATGTCGCCACCTTGTTGGTTTAAAGATGTTGGATCATGCATTGTCCAAAACTCTTCGAGTAGGCGTTGATAACTCACCTTCGACTCATCGAATGTAACGCAGACCATTTCAGCGTGACCTGTTACGCCGGTGCAAACCTGCTCGTATGAAGGATTGGCACGATTTCCACCCATGTATCCAACAGATGTTTCTTGAACGCCACTCATCTGCCAAAAGCGACGCTCTGCGCCCCAAAAACAACCTGTTGCAAAATATGCGATTGAACTCATGGCGGCAATTCTGGCAGTATCACGCGATAACTGCACCCGCTGATAACCTAGCCCTGTTCCAGAGCCCCCGTAGCTCAGGGGATAGAGCACCGCCCTCCGGAGGCGGGTGCACAGGTTCGAATCCTGTCGGGGGCACGCGCGACTTAAATCACCTATGTTTTCGCAAATCTTTTTCCATTCATCCTTGTTAATCACACGCTTTGCAGGGACAATTAAGACCTTGCGCAAGGTTCGACAGTGCGTATCACCACAGCAAAATTTGCTCGATTTGGGTATGCCCGAATCTTTTCAGGAGGGAGCCCATCATGGATTGGCGACATCAATCAGCCTGCCGCGATGAAGATCCAGAGCTCTTCTTCCCGGTTGGAAATACAGGACCTGCATTAACACAGATTGAAGAAGCTAAAAAAGTTTGCAACCGCTGCATTGTTAAAGAGCCATGTTTGGCTTGGGCTTTAGAAAGTGGCCAGGATGCTGGAGTTTGGGGCGGTCTTTCAGAAGATGAACGCCGCGCGCTTAAACGCCGCGCTGCACGAAATCGCGCGCGCTTAATGGAGCAGCAAAACCAAATCTAAAGCGGGAATCGTAAGTTTGCTTGTGTGCCCGTTGCAGTTGATTTTAAAGTCAAGACACCTTTCAATTCATTTTCTGTAAGTGTGCGAACTATTTGTAAACCCAAATTAGATGACGTTGCTAAATCAAAACCATCAGGCAAACCAATTCCATCATCAACAATACTAATGACGCATTCATTGCTGTAGCGTTGAAGTTCGATTCTTAAAATCGAACCTTGCTCAGCTAAACCATGTTCGAGTGCGTTGTGCATTAACTCGGTTACCACTAGCGACAAGGGCGTAGCTACACGCGATTCAAGCGAACCCAACTCCCCTTTTCGCTCGATTCGTAACTGCCCCATGCGTGGACTCAATTCAAGTGCGTGGGTGACTAGGTGAGTAAGAACCTCATCAAAAGCGACGGTATTTTCAGAACTATTAGAAAGTGTTTCATGCACTAAGGCAATCGATGCAATTCTACGAACAGCTTCATTAAGTGCCATCGCGGCACTTGGATCTTCAATTCTGCGTGCCTGTAATCTGAGTAACGCAGAAACAGTTTGCAAATTATTCTTAACACGATGATGAATTTCACGGATAGTTGCATCTTTCGTAACTAATTCGCGTTCGCGCCGTCGAAGCTCAGTTACATTTTGCAATAGAACAATTGCACCAATCCGGTCGTCTTTTTGCAATAAGGGCAGTACTAATAAATCAATTGTTGCGCCCTGGTTATCGATTTCAACCCGTCGCAAAGTCTTACCATTTAAACGTGTGCGAATTCCTTCTTCGTGTGGGTTAGTTGCATTTTTTGCAACTGCTTCAGCTATTTCGCCCAATTTGTTATTTTCAATTTCATTTTTCCAGCCCATCCGGCTAAAGGCTGAACGAGCATTAGGGCTTGCATATGAAATAACCCCACTAACGTCTAGGCGAATTAATCCATCTCCTACACGCGGAACAGGTTCAAAAAGCGAACCCGCATCCTTGTACGGGAACGAGCCTTCAGAAACCATTCGATACAAACTATGTGCAATCTCGCGATAATTTAACTCTAACTTGCTAGGTGAGCGCATCAGATCGGCATTTCGATGTCGAGAAATTACTGCAATAACTTGCTCTTCAAATAGAACGGGTATCGCCTCTTGTTTCACTAAAATTTCACCGAATACCTCGGGCTGCGAATCGCGAATAATTTCACCGCTTGAAAGCGCGGCATCTATGTGCGGATTCGTACCCCAAATAAGTTCGTCACCAATAATGTCATTTGTAAAAATTGTGGCGGCAGTGGTGGGGCGAATATGGGCTACAGCGACGTGGCCCGTTGGCCACATTTTCATATCTTTGCGAATCGGTACCCACAAAACTAAATCAGCAAACGATAGATCTGAAAGTAATTGCCAATCAGCTACGAGTTCACGGAGCTTATGCGCTTGATCAATTGAGATTGAACTTCGACCATGCATTAATGTTTCAAAATCAGGCATTTTACTTCCACTCAGCCAGATTCAATTCGATTTCTTGAGTAGCAAACCAGATTAATTCCTCTTCTTCGGGAAATAAAAGTAGTGCGCACTGAACTTGATCCCACAGCAGATCAGAGTTAAGTGAGACTGTTTTTTCGCCGACAATATTTACTTGGCCTGCACTAAGTTCGATTGCAATAACTATGCCAGGTGCATTCTTACTGCTCCTAAGATCAAGTGATTGTGTTGCGGCTTCAAAAGAGAGTAAGTATTCGATCTCTTCTTCATCTAACTCTTCATTCTCACCTGTGAAAAATGGAGTCGCGGCAAAAATTGATTCGACCTTCTTGGTGCCAGATTGCAGAAAATCGGTGAGCTCATCATGACTAATTGGAAGATACGCTCGCATTGGGCAATAGTATTAGAAATTACCGGCTTAGTTCGATAGCAATCTTT
>CAIQRN010000130.1 GCA_903874255.1 uncultured Actinomycetes bacterium | reverse complement strand
TTCATAGAGGGTCGCTGTGATATCCAGAGTCGTCACATCGGAGGCAACTTCAACTGTGTATTCACCGGTGCTTGGATCAAAATCAGGTGTGAAGATCGATCCATCTGTGCTCAGATCCTGCAAAGTGAAATCGATAAGGAACGTACGCGTAATACTTGGAGCAGCAAAGTACAACGCAGAGCCTGGTTGGGACAAGGTAATGGAGCACGTTCCTGGAGCTACAGCCTGCACTTTACTCGAAGAAACAGAGCAAACTGAAGGCGTATTAACAATAGTAGTAAGAGGCAGAGAGCTAGTTACTGATCGATAAAGTTTTTGATCGCTATCTAGGACCAACATATTGGACGGCTGAATGAACGTAATTAATTGTGGAGTTTGAGTAATCGTAAATGTGACCACTGTAGTTCCGGAATTGAAGGCAGTGGTTGCTGCTGCGTTAGCACGAACTACGCAGGTACCGAAAGTCGTATAAGTAAGTGCGCCTGTTTTCGCATTTACTGAGCAATTTGAAGTGCTCGTAAGTTTCGCATACGAGATTACGCCATTTCCAGATGATGTAGCTGGAGTTGAGGGAGTTTTTGGTGAATGCGTTATATAGATTGTAGTTTCTGGCGCCCATGTAACAGTTTGTGCTGTTTTCGCGCTAACAGTTAACGTAAATGTGACTGCAGTTAGATTTTTACCAGCTGCGTTAGTTGCTGTAATTGTATAAACACGTGCCGCTGCTGCTGCGGTAGGGGAGCCGGATAAAAGTCCAGTGGTAGTTGAAAACACTATTCCTGTTGGGGTGGCAGGAGAGATTGCGTAGCGAGCGATAGTTCCACCAGTTGAATTGATCGAATATCCAACGACTGGATTTGCGACTGTGACAGTTTCTGAAGTTGAAGTAATTGAAAATACTGGCAAAGTTAATCCAGAAATAGTGAACGTTTGATCAACTGGGGCAGCAGGGGCGTAGGTTCGATTACCGGATTGACTCGCCCGCACAGTACATACCCCGCCAGAAACTGCAGTAACTCGAGACGGAGTAGTTGCGGTGGCGCCATTTGTAACGGTACAAATTGAAGGTGTAAGGGTGGCGAAAGTAACTCGTAAACTACTCGTGGCTGATGCTACGAGAGTTTGAGCTGGTGAACTCTGAAATGTCATTGCACTTGGTTGCGTGAAGGAGATATTTTGCGAAGTTAGTGCCGAAGATGATGGTGCAAAAATAGTGAGTAGACCTACTGAAAGAAAAAGTGCAGAAAGAAGAGTGCGCTTAAGATTTGCTTTAGCAAGTGCAACGCCAAAGTACGGAGCTCTCATCAATATTTCCTATCCATTGGTCTACTCAGAATCTCAAGTGAGGACTGAATGGTTAATGCCTTTAAAACCACTTTTGCATGCAGAATATTAAGGGGGATAGCACTCACTGTCCACATTGAAAGTTGAAGCATTAATGTGGACTTATCGGAGAAGTGATAACTGATGGGATTTCCCCACGTAGCGATTGCGTTCGTGCATGTGTATTTATTGGAATCAAATTCTAAAAAGAAATAGTTTGGAATTGAATTCCAATTTAGTGAAGGGTGCGATAAGTATTGATTTTCAATCTAAGTGGACCGTACTGGGATCGAACCAGTGACCCCCACAATGTCAATGTGGTGCTCTACCGCTGAGCCAACGATCCTTGCTAATAAACTTTGTAAATCATACATCAAGAACTCTTTACGGAATTATCGCGAGTAATCATCCTCGATTCGTTCAATATCGTCTTCGCCAAAGTATGTTCCAGTTTGAACTTCAATGAAGATTAATTGCTCATGGCCTACATTTTGAATTCTATGCAAATCACCAGTTGCAATATCAATGGCCCCACCGGATTCCATGATTATTTCAACCCCGTTATGGGTGACTAGAGCTTTACCCGAGACGATAAACCAGTGCTCGGCACGCTTTTCATGGCGTTGATAAGAAAGGCGAGCAGCAGGGTTTACATAAATAGTTTTTACTTTATGGTCCGAATTTTCAGACAAGATTTCATAATGACCCCACGGTCTTACGTTCTCGTCCATGATCGCTACTTTCATAGTTCTTGGAAAATGGAGGTCGGAACGGGATTTGAACCCGTGTAGAGGGATTTGCAGTCCCTTGCCTCGCCTCTCGGCCATCCGACCAAAACTAACGCCGTTCATTTTTACGTGAACGGCGAAAGGTAGAGAGCGGACGACCGGGTTCGAACCGGCGACCTGAACCTTGGCAAGGTTCCGCGCTACCAACTGCGCTACGTCCGCGTACTGCGATGGGAATTCTACCCTAGTTTTTGAGCGTGAACATACTCGGTTCGCGCCTGAAACTATTTGCTTGCTAGTCGAGCTTCTCGTCTAATCCGCTGTTCTGCTGGATCTGGTACCGGAACGGCAGAGATGAGTCGTCTGGTGTAATCCTCGCGTGGAGTCTTCAAGATTTGATCTCTCGTTCCCACTTCGACAAGTCGACCGTTCTGCATCACCGCAATACGGTGCGAGAGAATATCTACAACGGCAAGATCGTGTGTAATAAATAGACAAGCGAACTTCAATTTATCTTGGAGGTTTTGCAGTAGATCAAGGAATCGTGCCTGAACTGAAACATCAAGTGCAGAAGTTGGTTCATCGGCAATTAGCAAACTTGGGGTTAATGCTAGGGCGCGAGCAATTCCTACGCGTTGACGCTGTCCACCTGAAAGCTCGTGTGGGTAGCGGTTGCGGTAAGACTTAGGTAGCTCAACGCTATCGAGAAGTTCTTCCACTCTTCTATCAAGTTCTGCCCCTTTGGCATCACCAGAAAGAAGTAGCGGTTCACCAATACTTTCACCGATTGGTAGGCGAGGGTTTAATGAACTTCCTGGATCTTGAAAAACGATTCCAGTGAATTTACGTATTTCACGCAATTCTTTTGCGGTTGGTTTGGAAATATCTCTACCTGCTAATTCAATTCTTCCTTCAACGACCGGCAACAATCCAATCGCTGCGCGACCCACTGTAGTTTTACCAGATCCAGATTCGCCAACAAGTCCAACAATTTCACCTGGGAAAATCTCTAAACTAAAATCAGTGACTGCACGAAATGCAGGTACTCGACCGTTCTTCGGATATTCAATCGATACGCCTTCAAGTTTTAGAACTGGGGGGAGTCCAATGAGTTCAGGCAATCTTTCGCGCACTTCAACTGTACCTAGTTTGGGCACTGATGCAAGTAGCTGTTGTGTATATGGATGTTGTGGACGATTAAAAATTTGATCTGCAGACCCATATTCAACAGTTAGGCCATCTTTCATTACCAATATGTCATCGGCGAGATCTGCAACTACACCCATATCGTGAGTGATGAGAAGAATTGCAGACGATAGTTTGTCTCGAAGATTTCTAATGAGATCAAGAATTTCTGCTTGAACAGTTACGTCAAGGGCTGTTGTTGGTTCGTCTGCGACCAAAAGACCTGGATCGCAAGCCAGGGATTGTGCAATCATTGCGCGTTGACGTTGGCCACCAGAAAGTTGGTGCGGATATTTATCAAAAGATGCTTCAGGGCTAGGAATTTCAACCATAGTGAGCAGTTCAATCGCGCGGATTTTTGCATCCTGTGGCCCCATGTCAAAGTGAGTACGAAGCGTCTCGACAATTTGGAAACCAACTGTGTACACCGGGTTGAGTGCGGTCATAGGCTCTTGGAAAATATAAGCGACTTCACGACCACGATATTTGCGTAGAAGCGAGCTCTTAGCCCCAACCATTTCCTCGCCTTTTACTTTTACGCTGCCAGAAACTCGGGCATTAGAAGCCAAGAGATCCATGAGGCCCATTGCAATAGATGTTTTTCCTGAACCAGATTCGCCAACGATTGCAAGTACTTTTCCGGCCTCTACATCAAAATTCATGTTGATGGCAGCTGGATACCAGACCCCTTCGACCCAGAAATCAATATTGAAATTGGATACATGAAGAGCTGTCGGATTAGTTGTACTCATTTTCCTTCTCCTGCGATACTTAGTTCATGAATGAAACCTTTAGACCACGCAGTAACTTTGTGTGGGCTGGTGTGTCGTTTATTTTGATTATTCTCTTTGCTGCAAACACTTTCTGGGTTAGTGAAAATTTTGCACAAACTTTTTTTGACTTGCTTCTGTGCTTTTTTCTCGGTGTGATCGTGCATCTCATTTGGATTAAACCAAAGCTTGTTTTGCGCGAAACCGAGATTGAAGTAGTTAATCCTTTGCGTACCGAATTGATTGCCTATGGCGATATCCTCGAACTTCAAACCAAGTGGACGCTTGCCATTCTTCATACTCGCGGTTCGACAAAGGTATGGGTTGCTCCAGTCAGCGGCAAGCGGCGATGGATTGCTGACAAGAAATTTGGTTGGTATGGAAGCGGACTTCCTTTGTCCGAATCCAGCCACGGTGAAATGGAAGTTGTCAGCGAGAGTCTCAATAGTTTCAGTGGGCAAGCTGCCTACATGATCAGAGAGCGAATAAAGAGAATTCACTAGTTGTTTTCTCGGCTAATCTCTTTGGCGCGTTTGCGATCTTTCATCGTGATGTGACGGCGCTGTCTAGGGTCGAACGCGTCTCGCAATCCATCTCCAATAAAGTTAACGCACAGTGCAATTGAAACGATAAGAGTTCCAGGCCACCAAAATAACCAAGGGCTGATACTGAATGTGCCCTGGTATTCGCTGATTAAAAGGCCTAGTGAAACATCTGGCGGTCTAACTCCGAAGCCAAGATAGCTCAGTGCAGTTTCAGCGAGAATGGCGCCGGACATTAGCAGTGTTCCCGCAACGATGATGATTCCGATTGCGTTTGGAAGAATATGCTTAAAAATAATTCGGCGATCAGATGCTCCTGCGACTCGTGCGGCATCAACAAACTCGCGTTCGCGCAGTGTTAGAAACTCGGTTCGCACAAATCGTGCAAGCCCCATCCATGCAAAGAGACCGAGCATTACAGCCAGGGGAACGACACCTAAGTTGCCATATTTAAATCCAATTACGGCGCCGATAACAATTGTTGGTGTTACGAGGAACATATCTGTAACTCTCATCAAAATTGCATCAACAATATTTCCGAAGAATCCGGCGATCGCGCCGATGATTGTTCCGATGAGAATACCCAAAGAGCCCACAATTAACATCACCATAATCGATTGTTGAGCTCCGCGCATTACTAAAGCAAAATAATCTGTTCCGATCATGTCGGTTCCAAATGGGTGCGATCCAAATCTTATTCCGTCACCATCTAAAAACTTGGGTGCTAGGTCAAGAGTTGGACATCCCGTAACGCCACCATTGCAAGAACTTGCCATCGCGCCTTCTGGATCGATA
>CAIQRN010000129.1 GCA_903874255.1 uncultured Actinomycetes bacterium | reverse complement strand
CGCAGATAAGCGAGTGCGCGCAATCGATATTACAGAAATCGATGCATCAATCGATACAACCGATCAACGTACTGTCCGACTTGCAGCCCTTCTTGTTTTAGAAGCAGCTGCAGGCCTAATTACTAGATAAGTTCTTTAACAACTTCTTTGGCTGCAGCAACTACTGCTCCAGAATTTATAAGAGTTGTCGCAGCTTCTAGCTCAGGAGATAGAAAACGATCTGGGCCAACTCCCCCAACAACTGTGCGAAGCTCTTTAACTACACGGGCAGTTGCAGGTGCTGGGGTTAGACCAGTACGTAATTCAATTGCTCGCGCAGCAGTTACTAGCTCGATTGCAAGGATTCGCGCCAAATTATCAACAACCTTGCGCAATTTGCGTGCTGCAGACCAACCCATAGAAACATGATCTTCTTGCATGGCAGATGATGGAATTGAATCAACACTTGCCGGGGTTGAGAGTCGCTTGTTTTCACTGACCAATCCAGCTTGTGTGTATTGAGCAATCATCAGACCTGAATCAACGCCTGGATCATGTGCCAAAAACGGTGGCAGGCCGGCAGAGCGATGTTGATCTAGGGCTCGGTCAGTACGGCGCTCTGCCATAGAACCTAAATCAGTTGCAGCGATTGCAAGGAAATCTAAGACATAGCCAACAGGTGCTCCGTGAAAGTTTCCATTTGATTCAACACGACCATCGGGCAAAACAACTGGATTATCAATGGAACTTGCTAGCTCGCGAGCAGCGATTGTTGATGCATAAGAAATAGTGTCGCGCACTGCGCCTGCAACTTGTGGTGCACAGCGCAATGAGTAAGCATCTTGCACGCGCGAATCATTTTCACGGTGTGAAGCAACAATCCCTGAATCTTTAAGTAGCGCATAGATATTTGCAGCACTTACAGTTTGACCAATTTGTGGGCGAAGCGGGCCATGTAGATCTGGCGCAAAAACGCGATCTGTGCCCAATAAACCTTCGATACTCATTGCCGTTGTTATGTCAGCAACCATGCATAGTTGTTCAAGATCTGCACATGCCATGATCAACATTCCGAGCATTCCATCAGTGCCGTTAATAAGAGCAAGACCTTCTTTGGCCTCTAATTCAATTGGTTTAATTCCAGCTGCATTTAATGCCTGCATAGTTTCCATCTCAATACCGTTGGCATCGTGCACACGACCTTCACCCATTAGCGCCAACGCGCAATGTGACAATGGCGCTAAATCTCCGCTACAACCCAATGAACCAAACTCTGGAACAACAGGGGTAATACCTTTATTGAGGAAATCAACGTAGGACTGAGCCAAGGCAACGCGCACACCAGTTCGTCCTGATGCCATTGTCCGAAGGCGCAAAAACATAAGCGCACGAACAACTTCGCGCTCGATCGCCGGTCCTACGCCTGCAGCATGCGAGCGAATTAGTGATTTCTGCAGCTGGGCGCGGTCTTCAACATCGATATGGCGATTAGCAAGTGCACCAAAGCCAGTAGATACGCCATAAACAGGGATTCCGCCTGCGGCATATCCTTCGATGAATTTTCTTGAAGCATTCATTGCATCAATTGCTGCAGATGATAGTTCAACTTTTGCATCATGGCGCGCAACATCGATTACATCGGTAAATGTGACGCCAGAAGTTGAAAGCGTGACAGTCTTATTTGATTTGGAGGCCATCGCGCCACACCTGTTCTATGAGTTGAACACCTGGACGATATGCCAAGTGAATATATGAATCTGCGTT
>CAIQRN010000128.1 GCA_903874255.1 uncultured Actinomycetes bacterium | reverse complement strand
TACATCATCAATGCAAGGATCCCCTGGTTGAGTCAGAGCCGGTATTCCACTGATGCGAAATGCATAATGATCAGCAGAGTCAACTATGTGATGGGCAATCTCTGCCACAAACCATTCAGAATTAGTGGCAAAAGCTTTAAGCGAATCCTCTTGAAGAGTTTGAAGGTGGGCAATTGTCTTCTGGTTAGACCATGCCATATGGCGCAAGAGTCGATCAAGTGCAATTGTCATTAGTAAATCCTAAAGGCAAAACCGCAATTGCCTGGTGAGGCTTGTACTTTTGAGGCAAAGCTATATTGGCGGCTCTAACACCATGGAAAGGAGTATGGAAATAAATCAGCTCAATAAGCTTTACAGCACGATATTGAAAGTTATCCCTACCAAAATAATTCCAATGGATACCGTTGCAAAGTAGGCAGCTAATAATTTTGGTTTCATCACCTTACGCAAAAGCATTGCCTCTGGTAGAGAAAGCGCTGTAACGCTCATAGCAAATGCTAAGAGAGTTCCCATTGGCATTCCCTTTTCAGACAGAGCGGTAATAATCGGAATAACCGTAGCGATTCCAGAATAAAGTGGAACTCCTAGAGCTGTTGCTGCAAGCACTCCTGCAATTGGACCCCACGATGCAATGGTCTGAATTGCTGAAGTTGGAACCCAACCGTGAATGAGTGCACCGACTGCAACACCAATTAGGATGTATACAAATGTAGTTTTTACTGTATCTCTTGCTTCAAGCAATGCTGCATTGGCACGCTTTTGCAGTGAAGGCTTGATGACATTTCCCTGTGAATCAATGAGATTAAGGCTCTTCACTTGTGTTACTTCCGTCAGGTTTGGTGTTGCAAACTTTCGAAGTGCAATTCCTGCACAAACTGCGATTGCAAAACCCATACCTGCATATGCCCCTGCAATGGCCCAGCCAACTGTTGTTGCAAGCATGATCACTGCAATTTCATTTACAAGTGGGCTTGCAACCAAGAATGAAATAGCTTGGCTTACAGGGACGCCACCTCTAATGAATCCAGTAAATACCGGGACTGCACTGCATGAGCAAAATGGTGTTGCCACGCCGATTCCAGCTGCAATTCCATGGCCTTTGATAGAACTTACCTTTTCCATATGTTTACGAACCTTGTCTGCATCAATGTAAGAGCGCAGAAAAACAGCAGCGATCGTAATTGCAGCCAGCAGGCTTAACAATCCAATTGGGTGTGAAATAAAGAAGGAAATGGAATCCTTTGCTGATTCACTAAACCCGCTCAAATGAGATCTGAGAAAAGAAGCAAACCAATAATCTGATGCAATGAACAGGGCTACTAGGCCTATAAAAATTCCAATTGATTTCGTTAGAGACATACCCTCTGAAACTTGAGCTGTCGGAGGGCAACATGCTTGCCCGCTCGCCGGCGTAGGAGCGCAACAGCTTGCTTCGGGCGCTTGAATCAAATTGAGTTCTTCAGTCACTGTGTGTCCCATCGATAATCTTCGATTTAAAGATTAAAGGACATATCGAAGAATGTCAATGTATAGTTATGGCGTGGCTCAGCTTCTTAAAATCTCAAAAACTCCTAAGGCTCTCTCACTACTTGCCGATCAATACAAGGCACTTGGTGATGAGACTCGACTTGGGCTAATGATGGCTGTTGCAGCGAGTGATAAATCAGAGGCCTGTGTTTGTGATCTAACCCCTGTAACTGGCCTTGCCCAAAGCACAGTAAGTCACCATTTAAAGTTGCTTGTTGATTCAGGATTACTTGTGAGAACTCAAAGAGGTAAATGGGCTTTTTACTCACTTACCTCAGTTGCAAAGAAGTTACTAAAGTAAAAGTTGATCCGCCACAGTAATTTGAACTTTTAGAAATTCAACTCACTATTCATTTGATACCTAAATTCTGTGAGTCGCTATTACTTGACATATCAAGTATATCTGATTTACTTCACATATGACACAAAAAGGCATGAAGGATCTCGATTCGAAGGCGTGGCGCGCCTTCCATAAAATTGGAACTAGCCTTCTTCCCCACCTCGGGCGCCAAATAACTAATCACTCAGGAATATCTAGTCCTGAATATGTCGTGCTGGTTGCTCTCACTGAGCTTTCCGTAACTTCAGTAAATCTCAATCGCTTGGCATACGGTCTTGGTTGGGAAATTAGTCGGATGTCCCATCAGATTTCCCGCATGGAGGAAGCGGGCTTTGTTAAGAAAACAAAAAACCTTGTTGATTCTCGCTGCTTCGATGTCTCCATCACAACTAAGGGAAGAAAAATCGCCGAAGCTGCAATTCCCCTGCAGTCCATAGAAATCAATCATTGCTTCAGTGAGGTGCTAACGCAGGCCCAAATGAAGTCTTTGATCGAAATATCTGAAGTAATTTCAGCTCATATGAAAGAACACCACCCCCTCAATAAGAAAGTAGATAAATAATGAAAATCGCACTCGACATATTTGGAGCACTTCTCGCATTTGCCGCTATTGGATCGGCCGTTTCAAAACTTAAAAAAGTTCCAGATGTCATGGCAGCGATGGCTAAAGTTGGCGTTAAGCCAAATCAGATTCCAGTTCTTGCGTTTTTAGAAATCGCGGGTGGATTAGGAATCATCGCCGGTATTTGGAACAAACCTCTTGGGGTACTTTCTGCTGCTTGCCTTGTGCTCTACTTCGCAGGCGCTCTTTTCACTCACTTCTCACGCAAGCATAAGGTTGCAGATTTTGGTGCCGCGCTTGGAATCTTCATCATCGCTTGCATCACCACAGCGCTTCAATTTAAGCGGTAAAAAAACCCGCTCTATAACCCGGATTTACTTAACTGCTGCCTCTAGTTCACTCACTATCAGCTTGGACCTTCCCATCATCGCCTCCATTGCTGCCTGAGCTTTTGCAGAGTCTGGATTACTGAGGCATTCACCCAATTGTTTCGGAATGATCTGCCAAGACAGACCGAATTTATCCTTCAACCATCCGCATCTTCCTGGGCTGCCACCATCAGCCGTTAATGCATCCCAATATTTATCAACTTCAGCTTGATCTACGCATGAAATGAAAATCGAAAATGCTTCGCTGAATTTGAACATATCTCCACCGTTAAGGGCGGTGTATTTCGAACCTAAGAGTTCAAACTCGATTGTAAATACGCCACCATCTGGACCCCGTGACGTGTTGAGTATTTTCGAATTCTCAAAGAGATTTGTATACAGGCTGGCGGCTTCTTCGGCTTGGTCATTAAACCAAAGCATGTGGCTCAGTGTTGGCATCGCGCAATAATACAGGAACGCCTTATAAGCCGGAGACGAGACTATTATGCGTGATTACATGCATAAATCTTTTTTTCGCCCCCAGAATTGCCCCCAAAGAATTCACAACACCCCGTGAACCAACGACTTATGCGCGTGAATAGAACACATCTAGTTGTGCTGAGGAAATCACCTTTCCTGACATTTGATTCACGAGATTAATCTCAGTTGCGTCTTGGGGTGAAATTGTTAATTTTGAACTCAATGCGTACAGATATATTGAGTACTTCTTTGAGCCCGCTCCTTGTGAACATGGGGGTGCATATCCCAGAGTTTTGCCTTGGAAATTTTGCCCCAGTGTTCCAATATTTGTTGCTCCCGCAGAAAAAGATGTGGCTGTCTTCGGAATGTTAAAAACTGTCAAATAGAAATGTTTTCCGATATCCACTTCGCCCGGACGCAATGGGCCAGGTATCGTGTCCATAATCAAAACAAGAGATTGAGTTTTGGTAGGAATATTGGACCAGCTAAATGAAGGTGAAATCCCCTTCCCGTCACAGGTGAACTCTTTTGGAAGAGTCCCGCCATCCTTGAAATCGGGGCTACTTAACACAAGTGATTTTGAGGCTGACACCGTTGGTGCTGCTTTTATAACTTTGCGGAGAAGGATGATGTTGTCCAACTTCAGATCTGACGACCAAATCAATGCCGCAGAAGGTGTCCAAGTGAAATCAAAGTATCCATCTTTTACTCCGATGGCCTCTTTGGAAAACTCAGTTGCAAACTTCCATGAAGTGTCCTTATAGCTAGGTGAAGCCCATGTAGAGGGCACTTTCGTATTTGATGATTTGCAGTCATTGATTGGATCATTTGATGTCACGCATTCTGAATTGAGAGGAGCCTTATTGACTGTTAGAACTCTCCAATCATGTGCAGTTTGGGCAATAACTCGATTAGAAATAACTTCTCTAATCTGAAGGATTATCCCTGCATCACCAATCTGCTGATTGGGCTTTCCGATGTACTCAAGTCCTGAAGCATTTTCAGTAAAGTCCTTAGCTATTACCGCAATAGTTAATGGATATGTGGCAGAGAATTTAATTTTCTCGCTATTGAAGGATTTTTCAGTGGTGATTGGAACTGAATCTTCGCCCACTTTCTTTCCATTTACATAGAGCGCAAACCAATTATCAGCCCATACTTCAGCTTGAAAGGCGATACTTTTGCTGACAACTGCGTGCGTGGGCGTAGGTACCGCTAACACCAGTATCGAAATAGCTAGAGAAACAAACCTTCTCATCAATCTGCGGTCCTAATATAAGTATCTCCAACTTGTCCGTCGTACAAGATAAAATCAACTTTTGCCTGATTTCCACTTGTGGACACTTTTAGAAATCCAGATCCACCAACACCTTTTCCTGATGTATAGCCGTACTGGTTCACATTGATTTTATTGCCAGGATGACTTGGCTGTGGAACTGTTTGATAAATAATCCCATCAAGCTCCTGTTTAACATAAAGATGATCATGTCCTTTGAAGACAAAGCCAACTTTGTGATCTAACAACAGCTGATGAATAGGCTTACCCCAGCCTGGTCGATTTGTTTCAAAGCCATAAGTTCCATCATTGTTCTTGCCACCCCACTCATTCTTCATAGCGATTTCCACGCCACCTCGAGAGGTTGGATCACCGACTAATAAATGGTGAATATAAATGAATTTATGTTTTTCCTTAGAATTCTTCAGCGTTTCGACTAGCCAGTCATATTGAGTCTTTCCTAAGGTCCATTCCCAGCCCGCCGGAGTTGGATTCTTCATTGTGTAAGTAAATGGATCCAGTACTACGTGTAATTGGTCTGGACCAGCAAATGAGTAATAGGCAAGCTCTCCTGTTTGCTCGGGGAAGTACTCTTTCCGATAATTCTTGGTATTAAAGTTGCTGTATCCAAGTTCACCATCATGATTTCCCAAACAAATCTTTAATGGAACACTTCCTAGTTTTTGGTAATACCCCTTCATTAACTCAAATCGACCTCGGATATTTGCCTCTGTCTTACTTGGCAATTTATCGACCATAAAAATATCACCAAGATCCATTAAGAATGCAGGAGAAGCGGCAACAATTTGTTTCAGTGTTCCCTCATATACTTCTGCGCTTGAATTTTCATCCATGTGAGGATCTGCTTGAATCGCAAAAGTAGATGAAGAGAGCGATCCAGAGGTTGCAGTCTTGACGCTTCTTTGAGTGAGTGATGCAAAATTTGGACTCGTACCCATTGCGTATTTCACTCTGTAGTAAACCAGCGAAGTTGACTTCAGATTTGTAACAGTGACATTTCTTGTAGATCCTTTGGGGATACTTATAACTGGAGTCTTTCCAGCAATTGATCTCTTGCTATAGCCGTACTCAATATAAGCCCTGGCTACTGAAGTTGCTGAAATTGCAGTTATGAAAGAGTTTGCGGTTGGCGTCCCTACGATTTTTGCAGTCACTGGAACTGCAGCCATTGCTTTTCCGATTGGGCTGCTAGCAAGGATCCCGAGGAGCGAGGCTTTGAGAAAACCACGACGATTCATGAAGTTAAATGGATTACTCATTTGCGTTGATATACCTCTGTTCTTGTAGATCCAGTTGAATCGATGAACTGCATATTCACCTCTTTGAGTGAGGCTGTGTATTTAACGTGGAAATCACTTCCGTTAAGGGTGTACTTCAAATCAAATGTTGAATCGCCAACACGTTCCAATCCTGTAATGAGGGCACCTCTAAGTGGTTCGCCCGCTGGTCTAAAAGCTTTCGTTAATGATTGTGGATCAACTTGGCCATCAATCTCTGCCACAACACCTTTAAAGCCACCATTAATGTATGGGTAACTCTTGGTTGCGTGATAGTGATAATTCTTTTTTGAATCAAAGTGACCATTAAAGGAATCTAAACCAGTTACTTTCTTGCCACTCACCTCATTTTCGCCATAAATGGGGAAGCCATCAAGTGCGTAGGCAATTGGGACTTTTTTTCCAATAATTTTTTGAAGATGCGTTGGTGCAATGTGATAGTGATAGTCATCAGAGCGACCACAGTGACCTCCCCAATCATCGAGTTCACCGGCAAGGAGTGCATCATCTCCACGATTATTGAGTGCATTAAAGATTGGAACCCCATTAACTGCTATCGCTATAGCGCCTCGTAAGAAGTGATTTTTCGCTGACATTGGATTGCTGGCCACTACTGGTTTTATTGGAATGGACCAAGCATTTGTGCCCGCATAGTTCTGAATAGTTGGGACTTGTTGTTGCCAACTCTTAATGCCCACCATCATTTGATGTGCGGGAAGTCCATTACTTTCAACTAAATAGTATTTGTCGCCCTTAAAGACTTTTACTGATTTGGCAAAGGCGGTAAATCCAGGAAGTTTTGCGGTAGGGAGAGCAGCTGCCGATTCAAGCGAGAGAATTGAATTGGCAAATACAAGTCCAGTCGCTAAACCTGAAAGTTGAAGAAACTTTCGTCGATCTACATCCGATAAATGCCTAACTTCATGTTCATGGTTCATTGCTAGATCTTTGGCTTCACGATGTAGCTATGTGCCACACTTAAATTCTTGCGCGTTGAATCTTTGCTTCTAGCTGCTAAGAAGTACTCGACTTTTGCCTGTGACGGCGCAACGGTCACTCGAACATGGCCCGAATTAGGTGCCTTTGTTCCACTCTTATATGCATCATCATTAAACATAGAAAATGTGTCATCTGCTGGGTTTGGCATCGACTGGTAAATCAAACCGTCGCGCTCTTGAGTGCAGAAAATATGATCATGACCTTGGAAGAATATTGAAACGTTGTTTTTCACCATCAAGTCATGTATCGGTAACTCCCAATTTGGGCGCTCCTTAGCAAAAGTTGACTGGCCCTTCGGGTCGTTGCCACCCCACTCATAATTTGTAGAAACTTCAATAGCCCCACGACCAGTACCCATTACGTGGTGTGCAAATACAAATTTGTATTTTGCTTTGCTTGTTTCAAGCGTCTTTTTCAGCCACGCATACTGTTCATCGCCAATTCCTATATCCCAAAGATTGGTTACTTTTCCATTGCCCTTTGGGGCTGCAGGTGCTGTTGCGGCTGTTGTAGCGCCGCCATTCTTCTTTCCACCACCACTCTTAGTGGCAGCTGGATCCTCAACACCTGCGACATTGTCTACAGGGTTTTTTGAATGCCAATAAGGATCAAGTGTTAAAAAGAGGGCATCTCCCCAAGTCC
Organism: uncultured Actinomycetes bacterium; assembly: GCA_903874255.1. Lineage (GTDB taxonomy): Bacteria > Actinomycetota > Actinomycetes > Nanopelagicales > Nanopelagicaceae > Planktophila. The sequence continues at coordinate 1,563 of CAIQRN010000128.1, read as the reverse complement.
ATGAGTAGTAATCGCGTGGAAGTCCCAAACCTGCAACAGGTGTTGTATTTCCTGAATAAAAGGAATCAGGTGCTGGTAGTGGGTAATACTTCAAACGAGCATTGCCAGCTAAAACCGCTGGGTTAGATTCGGTTCCATCCAGCAGGTAGGCAGCAGCTTGTTCGTGGTTACCATTTACAAGAAAAAGCGGAACCGAGCTCGTGGCGGTTGTTAACCAAATTCTATGAGTGCTGTAGATCTTTTCAACATTAGATTTATCTGCCTGTCCCTTGCCGATGAGTGGATCAATACTGAAATCATCACCCATCATGATGTGAAAATCTGGATGCTGAGCTGCAATATTTGCAAGAGTTACTGCATAGAGCTCAGCATTGAACATTTTGCCGGCACGCTCTGGGTGAGTATCTCCATGAACTGAGAAACTAAAGGTTGATCCGACTTTACGAGCTGTGGTGAATGAGTATTGCTTTCCATTTACAAAGTTAGTATCTGAAGCACCCTTATAATTAACTCGGTAGTAAACCTTCGTGCCAGCACGCAAACCCTTGATATCAAAGACTGCTGGAGCACTTGGAGCGGTTTGCAATTGAGAAGTCTTACTCGAATAACGGGTCCTTGAAGTTCCATACTCAACAAATGTTGTGATTGATTGTGAAGATAAAACACTTACTGCAATTGAGGTGTTGGTTGGCCTTCCCAATACTTGAGTAATCACTGGCGCGGTAACCCCAATTGCCTTACCGATGGAGGTGCCTGCAACTGCCGTTGTAGCGGCCATCAAAAGAAGGGATCTGCGGGTTATGGGAGCTTTGGCCCAGAACTTTAATAAAAAAGAAGCGCTATTTTCCATTCGTAAACATTAAAAGAGAATTACGATGACAACCACATACCTGCCGTTAGAAAATCCAAAGAATGTTCTGTGAATAACTTTTCGCCGCGCGCAGAAAGAGGAAAAACCGCCCTATAAGCCGTTCTTCTGTCGAAACACATGGACTATTGCATTTGCATGCCCATGTCCCATTTCAAACTTCTCTTTTAGGTGAGCCACCTGCTCCATGTGCGCACGCTTGGAAACCTTCTTTAATTCCTTCATCCAATACTCAATTGGTTTGCCGTACTTCTTCTCGATCGAAGGAAAATACGATGCCGGACCAGTTGCCTTCTTTTCAGCCATGTCTAAATTCTAAATTATTTTTGTGGGAAATTAAAGAAGAGTCGCCCTATAAGCCGGAAGAATTCACTTCAGGTCCGAAATCGGCTTTTGCCCATGAAATTCGCCATATGAATTTGTAAATCAAGATTTAACCTCACATTCACTTCAAGAATTAAGGCCCCTGCAGGCTCAAGGCAATAATTAAGATGCTTCCCCGTGCAAGTTCGGTACCAGAAGGGAAGTTGTCATGTCGTCACTAATTGATTTTCTAACTTGCTATGTATGCCGTTCTATTGAGTTGGAAATTGTTACAAATGATGAGTTTGGTCCCATGACCCTATGCGGTGAATGCGGATACTCATGGATTGCTAAATTCGAAGATTTCGAGCAACCAATCCTGCGCAACGTAG
>CAIQRN010000127.1 GCA_903874255.1 uncultured Actinomycetes bacterium | reverse complement strand
GGTGCATACTTACCAAATGATTTGGTGGCCTACAGAAATACCAACTTTGACTCATGGGCTTCTAACATTAAGAGCCCCGATTGAGCGTGACATCCCTGCAATCTATGAAGGTTGCCAAGATCCACTTATTCCTCACTTCACAAGAATCCCAACAAATTACACTCTGTCTCATGCCGAGTTCTATGTGAAAGAAAGATCCCCAAACGCTTTTGCCAATCAAACAGAGCTGCAATTAACTCTTTCTTATGGACATGGCGAAGACGCAGAGTTTGCAGGTTCATTCTCATTTCATAGTTTGAATTTGCGCGAGCACGTTGCAGAAATCGGTTACTGGTTAGCTTCGCCTATGCGCGGTAAAGGATTTGGAACTACTGCTACAAAAATGTTGACCCAATTTGGCTTTGACACAATAGGTTTTGAAAGAGTTGAGGCGGTAGTTAATGTTGATAATGAAGCCTCACGCAGGCTTTTGCAAAGTTCCGGGTACGACCTTGAGGGAATCATGCGAAAAAAATCACGAAAAGATGATGGCGCACAGATAGACATGGCGTTATATTCAGCAGTCCGAAGTGATTGGAGTTGGAGTTAAATGGAAAGTCTTGCCGCATTAGTTGCAGTCCTATTTTTGATTTCAATAGTTTCTGGTCCAATTGCTATTGGCATAGCCCGTATTCAAGTTCAATCCATTCTTGCCAGATTAATAAAACGTCTTATTCAGGGTGTATTTATTTTTCTCGGTGTCGCAATTGGTGGAATATGGCTTACTAACCCAGACCTGCCAATGGCAGCGCATCTGTTAGGTCTATTTTCATTGGTCATGAGCTATTACGGAATTCGTAATGAATATTTTCCGAAATTTAAATTGCTCAGTTACATTTTCCCATCACGATCAAATGGACGCAGTAATGGTAACGACGGACATGGACCTGGTGGTCAGCATTAATTTTGGTAAAGCTTTCTTAAACTAAGTGGAGGTGCCGGGAATCGAACCCGGGTCCTTCGGTGCAAAAACAGGGCTTCTACGGGCGTAGTGTGATTAACGCTTTCTCAGTCCCGAAGTTTCTCCACACAACTCTTCGACGAACTCAGTTGCAAAACTGTTCTCCCGCGTTGTTTGCAACACCAACGAAGTGAAAAGCCCTCTGTCGACGCTAGATTCCAGGTCGAGAGCGGCACCTGGGCTAACGGCTTCGAAATGCTTATGCAGCGAGTTCGAAAGCTTGCTGATTAGTGTCAGCAGTTATTTTTTGCACGGATTTTTGGTTTACGAGATCATTCCGGCTTCCTCGGCCCGCTTCCCCTGCCTCAACATCCAAAGTCGAGACCGTTCACCCCCAAATTTATTTGTGTACACATGCGTTTGTGTACGCCCGCATCTTTAGGTCGTGCGGGTAAAAATTATGGAGAAAAAGAAACGTAAATTTTTCATCGCTATTTAATTGTCAATTCAACATCACAGTTGCGTATTAGGCCTCTGCGTCACAGTTGCGTATTAAGCCTCTGCACCGTCGCTAAATGAACCCAAAAATGGGCGTACTAGGCGGCGGTGGATTAAGTGTAAGTCAAAGAACTGACAGTTCATAATCCAGTGGGATCACCCAGGAAATCTGAGGGATTCACGCACCAACCAAAGATTGTCGAAAAGAAAACTCGCTTTAATCCTCGTATCGCTTGGATGCACGACCGCTTTTTCCTGAAGAACCTCTTGAAACAACGCGGGCTACTTCCCTATCTGCTTCACGAGACTTAATTGCTTCACGCTTATCGTGTGCTTTTTTTCCGCGGGCAACGGCGATTTCAACTTTAGCTTTTCCATCTTTGAAATATAAAGATAGCGGCACCAAAGTTGTTCCGGAATCCTTAAGCTTGCCAGCCAGCTTATTTAGTTCAGTTTTATGAACTAACAGTTTGCGATCGCGACGTGGAGTGTGGTTTGTCCACGTACCCTCTGTGTATTCAGGAATATGAACTCCGCTGAGCCACAGTTCGCCATCTGTGATCATCGCAAAACCATCAACTAGCGATGCGCGACCCAAACGCAGCGATTTCACTTCCGTTCCCGTTAAAACCATTCCGCACTCGTAGACATCCTCAATAGAAAAATCGTGGCGTGCCTTTTTATTTTGAGCAATGACCTTGCGGCCGACTTCTTTAACCATGACCGCATCACCGCCCTTCCTAATTCGTATGCCAAAGGATTACAGGGCAAATTCTCTCATTAAGTGCGGTGGACTTACACCTTCAGATAGCGGCGTAGCGTAATTACTGAGGCAACGGTTGATACTAAAAGTCCTGTTGCTAGTAAATAGGCTGATGAGACCCAAACTTCGCCCCAACCAAAAAACTTTGTGAACGTAAGTAGTGGCGCGACTTTTGAATCAATAACGCTCTTAAGTCCGGCAAGAATTCCTGTCGCTAGCGCCCAGCCAACAATTGCCGAAATAATTCCTTCAAGTAAGAATGGCAATTGTATTGACCAAGAAGATGCACCAACTAGTTTCATAACACCGGTTTCACGGCGCCTGTTAAAGGCCGCGATTCGCAAAGTATTGCTAATCAGAAGTGCAGCTGTTAGTACTGATGCCAAGCCAACAAGTAATGCACCGTTGCGTAATACTCCCAAGAGTTTAAAGAATTTATCAAGAATTGTTCGTTGGTCTTGCACAACATCGACGCCTGGGCGGCCAGAAAACGCACTAACAATTACGGCAAATTGAGTTGGATCTTTAAGTTTCACTCGGAATGATTCTGGCAATTGATCTGCAGTCACATTTGCAGCGATTGCTGAATCTTTAAATCTTTCTTGAAAATGTGTGAATGCTTGTGCCTGGGATTCATAGAAAACTGAATCAACAACAGACATATCTTGGATATCCTGTTGAATTTGAATGCGCTGATCTGCCGTGACTATTCCACCTGAACACGATGGTGATTCTGAAAGTGAACCGCAGAGAAACACTGAGACTTCAATTTTGTCGTACCAATAATCTTTCATCGCGCCTACTTGCGCATTAGAAAGCAAGCCGATGCCAAGGAGAGAAAGCGAGATAGCGGTAGTCACAATCACCGCAAATGTCATAGTCATATTACGGCGCAGACCAATGCCAACTTCGCTTATTAGAAATCTTGCGCGCATGTTATGCCCCTCTATTTGACTGTGTGGCTGCTTTAGTTGCGGAAAAATTTAATGGTGCTTGAACATTTGTGAATAATCCTGTTGCGATTTTCATGGCCGTTGCGATTTTCATGGCCATCACCCGGTATATCCATACACACCGCGAACTTGATCGCGAATAACATGGCCGGCATCTAGTTCAATAACGCGCTTACGCATTTGATCCACAATTCCCGCATCGTGCGTTGCCATTAAAACAGTAGTGCCTTCGCGGTTAATACGGTCTAGGAGTTTCATAATTCCAACGGAAGTTGCTGGATCTAGGTTTCCTGTTGGTTCATCTGCGATAAGAATTGGAGGGCGACTTACGTATGCGCGGGCAATTGCTACGCGTTGTTGTTCTCCACCAGAAATTTCAGATGGGAGTCGATCGCCTTTATCCTCAAGGCCGACTAGTTCAAGTACTTCCGGTACTTCTCTATTAATTTCCTTTTGGGAGTAACCCAATACATGTAATGCAAAAGCTACGTTTTCGGTGATTGTCTTGTTTGGTAACAACCGAAAATCTTGAAAGACCGTTCCAACTTGTCGGCGAAGTTCTGGAACTTTGTGTGCTGCAAGGGTCCCCAAATCTTTACCGGCCACATGAATTATTCCGCTGGTTGGGCGCTCTTCCCGCAAGATCAAACGTAAGAAAGTAGATTTACCTGAACCAGAAAGACCAACAAGGAAAACGAATTCACCTTTGACAATTTCAAGGCTCACTGAATCTAGGGCTGGGCGTTCTTGGCCTGGATAGATTTTTGTGACGTTTTCAAAGCGAATCATGTAAATCTCCCATGCATCTGCGAAGTGGCTCTCGGGGAAAGCGCGCTCGTCCTAACCGTAGTTTATGGAAATTTCCCCTAAATGCGAGCAGATAACGCGCATTTGAGCCTGTGAAAAACTGTGATTTGAGCGTTAATCACGAATTTTAAGTAGTGAATCTATGTTGGCGGAATGGATGAATCAATGTCGGCGCAATGGATGAATCTATGTCGGCGCAATGGATGAATCTATCTCTGAACTTAGGAACTTCGCCGCCATCTAATTCCGGCTTCAATAAATTCATCAATCTCGCCATTTAGAACCGCTGAGGTATTTCCTGTTTCGTAATCAGTCCGAAGATCTTTGACCATTTGATACGGCGCTAATACATAAGATCGCATTTGATTTCCCCACGATCCAGAATTATCGCCCTTAAGTGCATTAATTTTTGCTTGCTCTTCTTGGCGGCGACGTTCCAACAATTTCGATTGCAGAACAGCCATTGCTGTAGCTTTATTCTGAATTTGCGAGCGTTCATTCTGACAGGAAACAACAATTCCAGTTGGTATATGCGTCAGGCGCACGGCAGAGTCTGTTGTATTAACACCTTGCCCGCCAGGTCCCGATGAACGATATACATCGACACGAATCTCTTTTTCGTCTATCTCAACATGATCACTTTGATCCACAACGGGAACAACTTCAACACCTGCAAAAGAAGTATGCCTGCGACTTTGACTATCGAAAGGCGAGATACGCACCAAACGATGTGTGCCCTGTTCCACTGACAAAGTGCCATATGCATAAGGTGTGCTCACACGAAAAGTTGTCGACTTAATTCCAGCTTCTTCTGCATAGGAAGTTTCAAGGACATCTACTTTGAATCCATGTCGCTCGCAGTAACGCAGATACATGCGCATAATCATTTCTGCCCAGTCAGCGGCTTCAACGCCACCTGCTTCTGAGCGAATTGTTATCAGTGCATCGCGTTCGTCATATTCGCCATTGAGAAGAGTCTGAACTTCAAGCTCTCCAATTGATTTTTTCACTGCATCTAATTCATGTTCGGCATCGGAAATACCAGAACCATCTGGTTCGCTCGCCGCTAATTCAAAAAGGATTGGCAGATCTTCTACGCGCTGGCGTAATCCAGATAATTTTGTGATTACGGATTGAACGCGAGAAAGGCGACTTGTGATTATTTGTGCGTTCTCTGGGTCGTCCCAGAGATTTGGTACACCTGCCTCTACTTCTAACTCTTCGGCCTGTTTACGCAGTTTTGGAAGGTCTAATACCTTTTCAATCGAAACTAGAGTCGCATCAATTTCATTGATCTCTAATTGGTATTCCCGGGCGGCCATTGGCTAAGGATAGCCGAGGTCAATGCAGTCGAATTCCAAATACGTAGAAGCCTTCTTGGACTTGATTCGTGCTCCCCGCTGAGGATGTAAGAAATGCTGATTTCATAGTTGTGAATGGAATCGTGAATGGAAATTTCACTTCGGCAAATGTAGAAATCTCTAACGAACTCCCATCGCATGCAAAATCTGACAAAACAATGTGCTGCAATTCTGGGCGAGTCATTGAAGTGTTATCACTACTCCAGTTCTGCAACTCCAGAGCAATATCAAACGGTGCACGCCCGCAATCAATTGGAATAGCTGGGTGATCGCGATTGGAAGCCAAAGCCAATGGTGTTGTGAGCATCGTGCCTTTTCCTGTGTAATACGAAGCGCGATCTAGAGTATGAACTCCGCGAATTGCAGCAGCTTCAGTGGCTTGAGTAAGAGAACGTTTTGCCATCATGATTGTTGCAACATCGGTCATAACCATGAGACATGCAACCGTTATTACGAAAAGCCCAATGATTAATATATTAAGAGAACCCTTTTCTTCATTCAATGCAATTCCAATTCGTAAACGGTCTTTCTTTTTCATTTCCATGGGCTGGTTCTTTTTCATTTCCATGGGCTGGTTCTTTTTCATTTCCATGGGCTGGTTCTTTTTCATTTCCATGGGCTGATATTTTCTTGCGCAGAAGCCTCTATAACGCGATGTGATTGCTCGTCAGTAAATGAGACCGTTAATCGAATGCGACTATTTGCAGATAGGCATGGCAGCCGTGAACATTCGTATTTGGCCTCCAAACTCTGCATCTCCTGTGCCGTTAACCCAAGATTTAGAGCGATCAATTGAATTGCTTGTTTTGATGTCAGGCGGCCCGCAAAGTCATTATCGCTAGCAGCATATGCACGAACACCTTCGCGAGCTAGCGTTCTAACCACCGCTTCGTTACCGCTCACAGATGCAAAGCTATTGATGTAAATAAGCACTGGAATAAATAATGGAATTGCCAATGCAACAAATTCAACGATGGCGCTGCCGCTTTCATTGCTTAGAGCATTTCGTAAAGCAATCCTAAAATTGAATCGTCTGATACCTTTTAAGCAACTTCCAACTTTAGAAATAGTTACCGCTTCCGATTGCGTCAATTTACTTCCTCTACGATCGCTGCACCTTTGACTTGAATCATGGTTTTGCCGCTTAGTAAATCCAAAAGTCCTGGCACAAGTTGTGGAAGTGTTCGGCTGCGACTTGTGATTAGAACTTTCATATGTAAGAAAGGATCAAGAGAATCCAACTCAATAATTTGATCAATTGTTAGAAATTCGCCACTAATCGCGCGAGTAGACGCATCGGACTGCGCCATAGAAACTTCCGCATTGCGCAAATTAGTGGCGACTATCAGTTCAAGTCCCACAAGAAAAAGAATGAGCAACGGGATAAGTACTAGGGCACTTTCCACATTTCCATCTTCTTTAGATTTAAACTCCCGAAGAAGTTCATTGAACTTTTTGGTCACCGAATGCCATTCATTGCATCAAGAGAGTTTTTCAGGATTGCAGTCAAACGTGGTGCCGCGATTGTCCAAATTGCAGTTACAAGTCCTGTGGTCATCAATACAACCAATACCCAACCTGGTACGTCACCTTTTTCATCACGGAGTTTGGCGTAGAAATTGCGATGGAGATTTTCTAGTTTGCCGCGTAGTTCAAGCTCAGATTTGATCAAGGTTGCGCCGATAGTTTTTCCGAGCTTTGCGCCGATAGTTTTACCGACTTTGATTCCGATTGATTTTCCGCCTATTTTCATTGTCGCTCTTTTCTCGTATTGGGATTTCTGTTACCGGATAGTGCAGGAATTGCTTACCTACGTTTGGCAGTCCGCTTGGTACTTGTGTATATCCATGACAGCGAACTTGGCACGAAAGAAAACTTCCTTGTGCTTTTCGCCAAGTTAGGCACTTAAGCTGATTAAAGAAGGAGATCTGTGTCTTGCCACAAGCAATCGCATTCAGGGTGACGGGGAAATTTACGAATACGTGGATTGAAAGCATCCAAAAAATCCACAATGACTTGAGTTGCACACAGCTCACTCTTACCGGTATCTATGAAGGAAAGCGCTGCGTGCGCAGCTAGAGCCGCGACCTGGTGGGCAATTGCAACAGGAAGCTCATCACTTGTTCCAATCGGAGCACTCAATTGTGAAGTTCCAAGCAATGATGCATCGATCAGAGAGAGGCAATGCATGCAGGGCGTTGTTCGTGGTTGAACGAAAGGTCCAATCGTTGCGCCATGTCCCGGTGCTCTTCCGATAAAGAAGTGGTCGTGACCATCCTTTAAAAGATGATCGACGTATTGAGAATCAAATTGTCCGCAGATTATTCTTAAATTCTTCTCTGGAATAACTGGTTTTGCCGCTCCGCGCTGTGCAAGCGCGTAGGAAGAAGCGACGGGAAAAAGTGACCACTCCCTGGATAATTCTTCGAGTCGTAATTTGAAATTTAATCCAAGATCAGTTGTTCTCAACGATCCTGACCCTAAATCGCTATCCACCACGGTTGGGTGTTTATAGGAAGCCGAGAGTGAAATTCGAGTATTTGTTACGCCACTTGCAAGCAAAATTGAATATAAGAGAGTGGCAGTTCTTGAGTTTCCAATTATTTCAACTCCAAAATTTTGACGTGCTGTCATGATATTTATGCCGCCATCATGGACACCGGTAATCCATGTTGTCTGACTAAGTTCAGGGGCTAACCTTTTCTGAAGCTGACTATAGGCCGCGTCGTTACTTTGATCTTCAGTGTGTGCCGCGCGCGACGCAATTGAAGATTGGAACCGGTTATTTAATTTAATTGAGTTTCGCTGAGTATCAATGAAATTGACATCTCTGAGTTCTTGAACAACCCTTTCGATATTTACAAGCGAAGTGTTCACTTTCAAAGCAATCTCTTCGCATGTGAGAATTCCTGTTAACTGCTCGATTATTTCTCGAGCTTTTGCATGATGAATTTCAATTGCATGATTGGAAGCTGTGACGATTATTGATTCTTCGTGGGATAATTTTTTTGACGAAGCCTTAATCGAATTTGATGCACTTACGTACACGCCATTCTTAAGTCGAGGGAAAAGCGCGGCGGTTGATGATTCTGTGGCGGTTGATGATTCTGTGGTGGTTGATGATTCTGTGGTGGTTGATGATTCTGTGGTGGTTGATGTACTCATTCGCGCAGAGTGGCGCAGTGAACAGCCCCCTTTTCAATACCCGAGCTTTTCTGTGGAGCAGATCGAATAGTTATCACTCATAGCAACCTTTTGTTGCATAAAGAAGAAACCCCCGAATCCAATTGGATCCAGGGGTTTCTCTTAACGCTAGTCACTCGCGCCTCTATAAAAAGATTATGCGTCCTACAACGACATCACTTTCTAAAAGGTAATGCGAGTGAAATTTAATTACTGTGCTTTGCCAAGAATTCGATTGACCTTGGTGCCACACACTGGGCAGATGCCCTGTGCCATGCGACGACCAGAGTCAGAGACCTTTACGGTTCCCTCGAAATCACGCTTCTCTTTGCACTTAACGCAGTAAGCGTCACCTTTGTATGTCTCTGCTGTC
>CAIQRN010000126.1 GCA_903874255.1 uncultured Actinomycetes bacterium | reverse complement strand
CGTAGTGCCTGTGCTGCAGTTGTTTGAAGTTAAGGAAAAAGATCGTTTTCTTCTTTGTAGTGATGGTTTGTCTAGTGTGCTGACTGAGAAAGAAATTAAGAGTTTGCTCAAGAAATCTGATAGCGCTGAAGCGGTTAAGGCTTTAGTTGAAGCTACTTACATAAATGGAGCTCCAGATAATGTCACTGTAATTGTGGCTGACATAAGCGATTCTGAAATTAATTCAGAACTGCTGTTAGGTGCTGCGCAATGATGAATCAGCTTTTGGGTGGCCGATACCAACTAGGTGAAATGATCGGCACTGGTGGAATGGCCGATGTTTATATTGCACAAGACACTCGCCTTGCACGACAAGTTGCCGTCAAAGTTCTGCGCAGTGATTTAGCTCGCGACCCTTCATTTGTTGCTCGATTTAGAAAAGAAGCTTTGGCTGCTGCTGGATTAAATCATCCAGGAATTGTCGCTGTTTATGATTCGGGTGAAGAACCTGCACCGTACATTGTTATGGAGTTGATTTCTGGCCACACTTTGCGCGAATTGATTCATAAAGGTGAGCGGGTTCCATTAAAACGAGCCCTTGAAATTGGTGAGGGTATTTTGGCCGCTCTTGAATATTCACATGAACGTGGAATTGTTCATCGTGATATCAAACCTGCAAACATCATGATCACTGATCATGGTGATGTGAAGGTGATGGACTTTGGAATTGCGCGTGCGTTGGCAGACCTTGGTGCAACGTTAACTAACACTTGGAACATTGTTGGAACCGCTCAATATTTATCACCTGAGCAAGCCCTGGGTGAAGTTGCAGATCTTCGAAGTGATATCTATTCAACGGGCTGTTTGTTATATGAGGTTTTAACTGGCAAACCACCATTTACTGGCGAGACTCCGGTTTCTATTGCTTATCAACATGTATCTGGGGTTTTGGTTGCACCTAGCGCCATCCAACCTGAATTACCTGAAGGCATTGATGTTGTGCTTGCAGTTGCTTTGGCAAAAAAACCTGAGGATAGGTATCCATCGGCTGGTGTAATGCTTGATGATTTGTACAAAATCGGCACTGGGCAAGCATTAACTACAACAATGCCTAAAATTAAATTCTCACGTCGTAAAATCTTGATTGCTGGAATTAGTTCGCTGGTTGCGGTTGCGCTATTAGGTGTGGGTTTATTTGTTACTCGGCCTTCGGCTAGCCCATCGGGATTTCCGCAAATACCTAACGTTGTTGGTTTAACTCAAAACGATGCCCAGGCGATGTTGAAGGATTATGTAGTGACAATCCAACACTCACATGATGCAGTAATTCCTATTAATAGAGTTGCTAGTCAAATCCCTCTTGCCACAACCCGTGCGCAAAAGGGATCAGGTGTAGTGATTACTATTTCCGATGGCCCTGGAGATGCAATTATCCCAGCTGATTTAATTGGTATGTCATTAATTGATGCACGCGCTTCACTTACTGCAGTTGGTTTGGTGGTTTCGTTAACTGAAGCTGTTCCATCTGATCAGGCACTAGGAACAGTTTTAAAAGTTACTCCTGAACCTGGTTCAACTATTACTGCCGGAAGTGGAGTTGTTTTGCAAATTGCTAGTGGAGAAATTGAAGTTCCTTCGCTCATAGGTACGGATGCAATTCAAGCAAAAACCATTCTTGTGCAAGCAGGTTTCCTGGTTAATGAATTAGAGGCCTATGACGCAAACCAACCAATTGGAATTGTTATTAGGCAAGCACCAGATGGTGGAGTAACTCAAACAATCGGCAAGTCTGTAACAATTACAGTTAATAAAGCGCCTTAGGAACTAGAGCCCACCACTGGTGACAAACCAACTGCTTTGGTGAGAGCGTTTTTATCACCGCACTGTGTTAACCAATTCGCCAACATTTGATGTCCATGTTCGGTTAAAACAGATTCCGGATGAAACTGCACACCTTCAATTGGTAAAACTTTATGACGCATCGACATAACAATTCCTGATTCAGTTTCTCCGGTAATTTCTAAATCAGAACCAACAGTGTCCCGTTCTACACATAATGAGTGATATCGCGTTGCCGTAAACGGTGAAGGTAAATCTTTGAAGACGCCTTGTTGTTGATGGTGCACGAGTGAGGTTTTTCCGTGAAGTAGTTCTGGTGCTCGAGAGACGGTTGCTCCAAATGCAACACCGATTGCTTGATGTCCCAAGCAGACACCGAACAATGGGATTTTATTTTCGGCACAGAATTTGATCATTGCCACACTCACACCGGCGCGCTCTGGGGTTCCAGGGCCAGGTGAAATTAAAACGCCATCAAACTTTGCCGCTTCCTCAGCTTGGATTTCATCGTTGCGAACGACCACGCATTCGGCACCCAGTTGCTGTAAGTACTGAACTAGATTAAAAACAAAGGAGTCATAGTTATCGACGACGAGGATTCGAGTGGCCATAGGGGCATTCTTGCGCATGGTGTATCTTTCGCGTATGCCTAAATCCAAGCTCCGTAAGAAAGTTGTCGCACAGCGCGCTCATAAGCAGGATGAAGTCGTCCATGCTCCACATGAGCCAAAAGAGAGTCCTCGCTGGCTTGCTCCAACAATGGTCGCCGGTTTCCTTATTGGCCTGTTCTGGATCGTGACCTTTTATGTAACTCAGACTAGCTATCCAGTCCCTGGAATTGGGGCGTGGAATATGGTTATTGGTTTTGGCTTTATCGGTGTTGGCTTCGGGCTAGCAACTCGCTGGCGCTAACTTTCTAATTACACGGTTGTAATTCTCTCCACATTGTGGATGAAGGATGTGGATAACTTTTAGCGTTTGTTGAGCAAAAGTTGGGCTGCAAGCAACCCACCAACAAGTCCCCCAAGGTGGGCATGCCAATCAATTCCACCAAAAATAAATCCGATGGCGAAGTTAATTCCGATGACTACATATATTTCTCGGGTATCTACGCCAATTCTTTTTCCAACAATTGCTAACGCACCAAACAAACCGAAGATCGCTCCTGATGCTCCTACAGAATAACTAGAAGCTGAAGCGAAATATGTTGAAGCTAAAGAACCGGTTAAAAGAGAAAAGAAAAAAATTATTAAGGTTTTTTGCTTCCCAAATGCAGCTTCAAGCGGGTTACCTAAAACCATAAGTGCGTACATGTTTAAACCTAAATGCATTAAACCTGCATGAACTAAAGCAACTGTAAATAATCTGTACCACTCGTTGGTTGCCTTTAAATAATCGATGTTCGGTAGAACTAAATGGGGTTCAATTGTTGGAACAACCAACTGCAGGAGATATGCACCGCAGATAACTGCGATTAATGTATAAGTGGCTGAGCGCTTAAGCAACGGTGACGCTGTTGATTGTGATTGGCGTTGAAGGTTTATCTTGCGCACCTGTCTTTGCTTTTGCAATCGCATCAACTACAGCCTGGCTAGCAGAATCCTTTACTTCACCAAAGATTGAGTGTTTACGATTAAGCCAAGTTGTTGGTGCAACAGTAATAAAGAATTGTGAGCCATTTGTTCCTGGACCTGAGTTGGCCATAGCAAGAATGTATGGGCGATCAAAAACTAACTCTCCGTGAAACTCATCTGCGAATTTGTAACCAGGGCCGCCAATACCTTGACCCAATGGATCTCCGCCTTGAATCATAAAACCATCAATGACGCGATGGAAAATTGTTCCGTCGTAAAGATTTGCTGTTGTCTTACTTCCAGTGCGTGGATCGGTCCACTCTTTTGCACCAGTTGCTAACTCAACAAAGTTTGCAACAGTCTTTGGTGCATGGTTTGGAAATAACTCGATGACAATGTCACCGAGTGATGTATGTAGCGTTGCTGTAGTTGTCATAACGTGGAGACCAGGGGAATCGAACCCCTAACCCCCGCCTTGCAAAGGCGGTGCTCTACCAATTGAGCTAGGTCCCCGTTTGAGAGCGGGGTGGGCCTAGATGGACTCGAACCATCGACCTCTTCCT
>CAIQRN010000125.1 GCA_903874255.1 uncultured Actinomycetes bacterium | reverse complement strand
GCGCGAACACCTGGGTTAACTAAGTACGCTGCCAATGAAGTATCAAAAGTGATTCCCGTTAATCCATTTGTACGCGCCAACGACTTTGCATCGTGGGCAATTTTTGAAACCTTAGAATCAAAAGCCCAGTCCCCCATAGATGCCGAATGAACCAAAAAGACATCTTCAGGTGAAAGGGCAATGGCGTATCGATGAAGTTTTTCATCTACAAGTTGAAATGCCAGAGCAAGATCTCCTGTATGCGCCGCGATTCTCTCTGATGCCTCATTGGGAGTTAATACGCCTTCAGCAATTTCGGAGAGAAAAAGTTCGAACTCTGGTTCGGCGATCTTTGCTGATCCTTTAATCAAAATCGGCTTCATGCGATCCTTGAGCGTTTTGAACTCCAGAAGATCAAATAGTGGGTTAGTTAAATTCTCATCCACACCACTCCAAGCAAGTGCATCAATACTTAAGTCAAGTGGCACTTGTGCTACTAACTGCGTGAGTTCACGGTTTCGAATAACGTTATCAATTGAGTCTCGAAGTGATTGACCAACTTTGCCGCCGACTTTATCTACATTGGATAAGAGTTCTTGCAACGAACCATATTCAACAATCCATTTAGCTGCCGTCTTCTCTCCAACACCAGGAATTGATGGCAAGTTATCGCTTGGGTCTCCACGCAACGCTGCGAAATCAGGATACTGAGTTGGAGACATTCCATATTTCTCTTGAACAGCCTCTGGAGTCATTCGATTGAGATCGCTGACCCCTCGCTTTGGATACAGGACAGTTGTTTTCTCGTTTACCAATTGAAATGAGTCACGATCGCCTGTGCAAATTAAAACTTCGACGCCTTCGCTTTCGGCCTGCTTTGCAATTGTGGCCAAAATATCGTCGGCTTCATACCCTTCAACTTCAAATTGTGTAATTCCAAAAGCTGAAACAAGTTCGTGCAAATATGACATTTGCGAACGGAATTCATCTGGGGTCTTGGCGCGGTTAGCCTTGTACTCTGGAAAAATCTCAGAGCGAAAAGTCTTTCGTGACACGTCGAATGCCACAGCAACATGGCTCGGCTTTTCACTCGTTAGAAGTGAGAGCAGCATCGTGGCAAAGCCATATATAGCGTTCGTGTGCTGACCTGAGGCGGTAGTGAAATTCTCAGCAGGTAGCGCAAAAAACGCCCGGTAGGCCATGGAGTGCCCATCAATAAGTAATAGGCGTTTGCTCATGGGCTCATCTTAGGTTGCACACTAGAATACTTCTCATGATCAATGAAGAGTTTCTCAAGTTTTACAAAGAGCGTGGCAGTGGCGCATTAGATCAAAAAATGGGAATTAAAATCATTGAAGCCGAACCAGGTCGACTAGTTGGAACCATGCCAGTTGATGGAAATACGCAGCCCATGGGCCTTTTACATGGTGGCGCCAATGTGGTCCTTGCCGAAAGTCTTGGCTCAATCGGAACTTCACTTCATGCAGGTCCAACTCGAAAGATTGTTGGAGTTGATATCAATGCAACACATCATAAATCTGCAACAACGGGAATTGTTACAGGCGTTGCAACAGCGATATCACTTGGAAAAACCCTATGCAGCTGGGAAATCATTATTACGAATGAAGCAGGTGAACGCACATGCACTGCCCGTATTACCTGCTTAATTCTGGCAGAACGCTAAGTTCTTAAGCGTGTGCGCCAGTTCCCAAATAAGCTTCGCGCACTGCAGGATCGTTTAGCAAGTCAGAAGCCTTTGCTTCTTTAACTACGTTTCCTGTCTCCAAAATATAAGCACGGTGTGCACGCTGTAACGCTTGCTGAGCATTTTGCTCTACCAGCAAAATCGTCACACCGGTTTTATTAATTTCAGTAATGATGCGGAAGATATTTGCAATCATCTGAGGTGCAAGACCCATTGATGGTTCATCAAGAAGCAAAACCTTTGGACGAGACATCAGTGCACGGCCAATAGCCAACATCTGCTGCTCTCCACCAGATAAAGTTCCACCAGCTTGTGCAACGCGCTCTTTTAAACGTGGAAAGAGTGTATAGACCTTATCGAGATCTTCGCTCATCTCAGCTTTGCGATTCTTACGGTGGAACTTTCCCATCTCAAGGTTTTCAAGAACGGTCATACCAGGGAAAATTCCGCGACCTTCTGGAGCTTGTGAGATTCCAAGATCCACGCGCTCGTGTGCTGGAACATTTGAAATGTCCTGACCATCAAAGATGATTGCGCCAGAAGTGACTTTGCGTAGGCCAGAGATTGTCTTGAGTGTTGTTGTCTTACCGGCACCATTAGCACCGATCAACGTAACGATTTCTCCCTCGTTTACGACAACAGAGATTCCCTTAATCGCTTCAATCTTTCCGTAATGAACGTGAAGATCTTTAATTTCAAGACGCATCTGATGGCACTCCTAAATAGGCTTCAATAACCTTTGGATCGTTTTGAACTTTACTTGGTAGGTCATCGGCGATTTTGACGCCGAAGTCGAGGACTGCGACACGATCCGAGATTCCCATGATTAATGACATGTCGTGTTCAATGAGAAGCACGGTGTAACCCGCATCGCGAATTCGCTTGATTAATGCAGCAAGTTCCACTTTTTCTGCCGGATTAAAACCTGCAGCTGGCTCATCTAGAAGAAGTAACTGTGGGTTTGTTCCCATGGCACGTGCAATTTCAAGGCGTCGCTGAACTCCATAAGGAAGGTTTTTTGCCAGACGGTCTGAGTATTCATCGATTCCGATGAACTTCAAGATTTCATGTGCACGTTCGCGGTTTTCACGCTCTTCCTTTCGCGCACGTGGAAAACCAAGAAGCGCTCCAACCAAGCCACTCTTTTTGTGAACATCGGTTGCGGCTATGACATTTTCAAGAGTTGTCATATCTCCCCACAAACGGATGTTCTGGAAAGTTCGTGCAATGCCCATCTTTGTGATTTCAAAACGCTTTTGCTTATTTATTGCAGTTCCAGCAAACGTAATAGTTCCACTCGTTGGTTTATACACTCCGGTAATAACGTTAAATACTGTTGTCTTGCCTGCTCCGTTAGGGCCAATGAGTGCAAGGATTTCACCCTTTTTAACATTTAGGGTTACATCGCCCAAAGCTGTTACGCCACCAAACTTCATTACGACGTTTTCAAGAGAAAGTAGAGTTTCAGACATTAGGCGTTCACCTCTTTCTTAACAATTGCCTTTTCGCGCTTTTTACGAGGCAACAATCCATCAGGGCGAAAGTTCATAACAGTCACTAGAACTAATCCAAAGACCAACAAGCGTGCATCGGAGATGAATCGGATTCTCTCTGGAAGATAACCAAGAATGGCAGCACCTAAGACAACGCCCCAAATGTTTCCAATTCCACCAAAAACCACGCAAGCTAGAATCAAGATTGAGACGTTGAGTGTGAACATTTCCGGTGCAATGAATAGGTTCTTTGAAGCAAATAGAACACCTGCAGCCCCACCAACAGCTGCACCTAATGTAAATGACCAAATCTTGTACTTAAGCGTTGGTATTCCCATGAGCTCTGCTGCATCTTCATCTTGGCGAATAGCTTCCCAAGCACGGCCTGGTCTGCGCACGCTAAGTCGACGAATCATCCAGATGGTTAACAAGATCATTATGACAACGACCCAGAAAAATACTTTTTGATCATCCAATTTGAACTTGAGCGGACCAATATCTGGAGGCATTGGAATATTTGCAATTCCATTTGGGCCCTTACTCCATGTCGAGTTAAGAACTACCAGTCGAACAATTTCACCGAAACCTAGAGTTACGATTGCAAGATAGTCGCCGCGCAAACGCAATGTTGGCAGACCGAGGAGCACGCCAGCCAACATGGCAAAAGCAATACCAAAAGGCATGATCTCCCAAGTATTTAGTCCGGTATGTGTTCCCATGAGCGCCATTGTGTAAGCACCGATTGCAAAGAATGCCACGTACCCTAAGTCGAGCATTCCTGACTTACCGACCACAATGTTGAGACCCAGCGCCATCAAAATAAAGACACCAACTGGGTAAACCAAAACAGCGTCGTATGCCGCAATTGGTGTGGCTAAAAATGAAGCTCCAGCAAATGGAAGAAGTGCGACAAGAAAAATCGTAGTGATTGCAATGGCTACTCGCTTTGGACGATTAGCGCGCTCCCATATTCCCGCACCCCAGTCACGAAGATTCCAATAATTTCTCATTTTCATGGGTTACGCCCTCGTTGTCTGAACGGCTTCGCCAAATAAACCATTTGGCTTAAAGAGAAGGACTAGTACTAGAACAATAAAAACTGTAACTGCTTTCCATTGAGTACCCAGAACAGCAGAGGCATACACTTCGAGAAGACCCAAAGTTAATCCACCATAAAACGCACCTCTAATATTTCCAATTCCACCAAGTACGGCTGCGGTAAATGCCGCCATTCCCATCGTGAAACCGATATTAAACTTGGTGTATTCAAAAACTGTTACATAGAAAAAGCTTGCCGCTCCCGTAGCTAATCCACCGACCAAAAATGTTGTCGCAATCACGCGATTGAGGTTCACACCCATGAGTTTGGCCGCATCTTCATTCATTGACACTGCTCGGATGGCTTTACCCATACGCGATAGTTTTACGAATCTTTCCAGAATAAAGAAGATTATTGCAGCAGCAATAATTGTGATTATGG
Source organism: uncultured Actinomycetes bacterium (assembly GCA_903874255.1). Classification (GTDB taxonomy): domain Bacteria; phylum Actinomycetota; class Actinomycetes; order Nanopelagicales; family Nanopelagicaceae; genus Planktophila. The sequence goes on along the minus strand of CAIQRN010000125.1, from coordinate 9,239 downwards.
TATCGAGACGTATATTTGCGCCCCATATTTCAGTCAAAATGATCTTTTCGAGCACACGTGGGGCACCGACAGGTCGAGAAGCTGTAAGCAATCGCATAACTTCGGATAAAACAATTGAAATACCAATTGCAGAGATGAGCGTTGCTAAACGGTTCGTACCTTTAGCGCGTAAGCGACGGTAAGCAACGAACTCAACAAAGACTGCGGTTAAGCCGGCCACCAACATTGACATCAATAAACTTGAAAGAAGAACTAAAGCTAATTTGAAACCTCTAGCGGGTTCAGAGGTCTGCGTGTAATGAAAAATATCGCGCGAAGTAATGATTGTTCCAAAAGTTCCCCACATAAAGATTTCTGAGTTCGCAAAGTTAATCATGCGTAAAACTCCATAAACCATGGTGTAACCAAGAGAGATCAAAACATAGATAAATCCTAGTGCGACCCCTGCGATTGTGAGCGACCAGAACTGATCAATTAGTACTGCAAACATTGTTCTCCTTCGCTAATTCCTCTGCGCGATTATAGGCGCACAACTTACGCAAGTGGTGGGTGTCTTGGGCTCTTTTGCAAGAGATTTCCAAAACACCCACCATCGCGTCAAACGAATGGCTTAGTTAATTACTTAACTATGCCTGTGTTGACTAGAACGCCACCCTTTGAAGTGAAACCAGCAAATAGTCCGTAAGAAATGTCGCCATTCTTGTCGAACTTAATTGTGTTTCCAGTAATGCTCTTACCCTTGTATGCATTTACATACTTAAGCATTGCAGCACGTGTTGTCTTTCCAGCCTTGATGCCAGATAGCAATAGGTTTGCAGCATCAAATGCCTCTACTGAGTACACACCTGATGAAACGCCCATCTTCTTCTTGAAATCTGCTTCTAGCTTTGCACTCACGCCAGCAAGTCCGCCAACGCCAGTTACTCTTGAGCCTTCAGCTGCAGCACCTGCAAGAACTGGGAATTCCTGATTGAAGACTCCGTCTCCACCAGCAAAAATTGCCTTTGAACCTGTGTCACGAAGCTGCTTAATAAATATTGCAGCTGCTGAGTAGTAACCAGTGTAGATAACTACTGTTGCACCTGACTGGTTGATCTTTGCAATTGTTGGAGCGTAATCAGTTGCATCCTTAGGAACTGAATCTCCACCAACAAGAGTTGCTCCAGTAACCTTCTTCAAACCAGCTTCAACGTAGCCACGTAGTGGAACTGCGTACGCTGATTGGTCATCGAAAACGAATACCTTTGCATTTGAAACGCCCTTTGTTGCGTACTTTGCCAACGCTGGACCTTGTAGATCATCTTTACCAACAACACGGTGGAAAACAGGTCCGCCGAAATCTGCTGAAGTTGGATCAGTTAGTGAAACGCGAGTTGCTGATGGAGAGATAAGTGCCATTCCAGCAGCCTTGTAATATGGAAGTGATGCGATAGTTGCGCCTGAATACGCTGGACCAACTAGACCAAGAATATTCTTGTTAGCTGCAACTCCTGGAGCAACAGTTCCTGCCTTACCGGCATCGCCTTCATCATCTACTGAAACAATCTTGACTTTGATATTTTTGTTAGCTGCTTCGAAAAGCTTGATTGCATACTTAACTGCATTCTGCTCATCGATACCAGTTGATGCTTCTCCACCTGAAAGTGGACCTTGGTATGCAATTGTGTAAGTCTTTGTAGCTGCACTAGCTGTTGGTACTGAAGCAATGCCAAAAGCAACGGCAACTGCAGTAACAATGGCAAGTGAACTCTTAATCTTCTTGTTCATTTAGTGCCTTTCCTGTTCTTGTGTCCCGGGACAGGGAGGTGATGAGGGTAATGGCAGGGGTAACCTCTTAACAAGCCCGAATGAGCCTGATTTTGTATCGGTTTTGTTATATTTGTGTAACGGTTACTGCAAGCCTCGCTACTTCTAATTGTTTGGGACGGCATCCGGGCTAATGACCGCTTCGGCCACCTGTTTCATGGTCAATCGGCGGTCCATTGCCGCTCTTTGAATCCAGGAGAAAGCCTCGGGTTCAGAAAGGTTCAGGGCCTGCATCAAAATACCCTTTGCACGATCAATAATTTTGCGAGTTTCCAAGCGTTCATGTAAATCTGCTACTTCAGCTGAAAGAGATTTCATTTGCAGATGCCTACTGATTGCAATCTCAATTGCTGGGACTAAATCTGTGATGGTGAAGGGCTTTACAACGTAAGCCATAACTCCGGCATCACGTGCGCGATCAATGAGCTCTTTTTGTGAAAACGCGGTCAACATTAGAACCGGTGCAAGTTCAATAATTGTTTGAGCCGCCGTGATTCCATCAAGGACTGGCATCTTCACATCTAAGATTGCAAGATCTGGTTTATGTTCGATAGCTAAATCGATTGCTTCTTGCCCATTGCTAGCTTGGGCAACAACTTCATAGCCAGCACCTTGCAACATCTCAACGAGATCCATTCGTATGAGCGCTTCATCTTCGGCAACAAGAATGCGAACGCTCATGCCATTTTCACCCTTCGCAGATCTTTAACTTCTGTGCCCCGAGTCGGATTCGAACCGACACTATGCAGTGTTTGAGACTGCCCTCTCTACCGTTGGAGTACCGAGGCTCTTTAAATTACCAGCGGTGTAAATCTTAGCGGTAAGCCGCAGCTACTCCACCAACTGCATCACCCACGCGGTGAACGCGCATTGCATTGGTTGAACCAGGAATTCCTGGGGGCGATCCAGCCACAATCATGACTTCATCACCCTGGTGTGCCCGACCTGAATCAATAAGAACGCTATCAACCAACTTCACCATTTCATCTGTGGCACCTACGACGGGTGTCAACATTGATTCCACGCCCCAAGAAAGCGCTAAGCGGTTGTACGTACCAGGTTCTGGCGTCATAGCAAGAATTGGAATTGGTGAACGAAGTCGTGACATTCGGCGGGCCGAATCACCGCTTTGTGTGAAGGCAACTAAATATTTTGCACCAATAATTGCGCCAACTTCGGTAGCAGCTTTTGTGATTGCTCCACCTTTAGTGCGTGGTGCGGTTTTAATCGGACGAATTCGATCAAGGCCGCCCTCTTCTGTCTTTTGAATAATGCGCGCCATAGTTTGTACGGCTTCAATTGCAAAATCACCAACACTAGTTTCGCCAGAGAGCATCAATGCATCGGCTCCATCAAGTACGGCATTTGCGCAATCTGTTGCTTCTGCGCGAGTAGGACGCGAATTTGTAATCATCGAATCAAGCATCTGGGTTGCAACGATAACTGGCTTAGCCATGTCACGAGCTAATTCGACGCACATTTTCTGAACAAGTGGGACATCTTCAATTGGAAGTTCGACTCCTAGATCACCACGAGCAACCATGATGCCATCGAAAGCATCAACGATTCCTACCAAGTTTTCTACCGCTTGTGGCTTTTCAATTTTTGCGATGACAGGAACGCGGATTCCTTCTTCATCCATAATTTTATGAACATCTTTAATATCTTCGGCGCTTCGAACAAATGAGAGCGCGATGAAATCTGCGCCGGCGCGCAATCCCCAACGAAGGTCATCAATATCTTTTTCCGAAAGCGCTGGTACTGAAACTGCAACACCGGGAAGATTGATTCCTTTATTATTGCTAACTGCGCCAGGTTCAATAACCTTAGTTATAACGTCATTACCTTTTACTTCAACAACTTCGACAGTCACTTTGCCATCATCGATCAAAATGCGATCTCCAGCTTTGCAATCTCCAGGTAGACCTTTGTAGGTGGTGCCGACGCGATCTTTTGTTCCTTCAACTTCATCAATTGTGATTGTGAAAATATCTCCGCGCGCTAAATCATGTGGACCGTCTTTAAAGCGTGCAAGACGGATTTTTGGACCTTGCAGATCGACCAAAATCGCAACTGGACGGCCTGCAGCTTTTGCTGCAGCACGAACACAATCGAGTCGTCCCTGGTGCTCTTCATAAGATCCATGAGAAAGATTTAGTCGGGCCATGTTCATGCCCGCATCAATGAGTTCCTTAACCTTTTCAGGTGACTCAACTGCAGGACCCATCGTGCACACAATTTTCGCTCTACGCATTGCTCTACCTTAAACCATTAACTGACGAGTAGTTGGCTCTATCGGTGAAGGAAGCTGAGTCTCCCCCGTGAGATATCTATCAACTGCTGCCGCGGCGCTTCTTCCCTCGGCAATTGCCCACACAATCAAGGATTGACCGCGGCCTGCATCGCCGGCAACGAAAATACCTTCTTCGCTGCTTTCGAAATTTGCAGTGCGATCGATATTGCCACGTTCGTCAAGTTTTACTTCCAACTGCGAAATTATTGGAGACTGTTCAGGCCCCGTGAAACCCATTGCAAGAAAAACAAAATCTGCAGGAATCTCTTTTTGAGTTCCCGGGATAGCCTCAAATTTTCCATTTTCAAATTTAGTTTCAACAATTCGCAGGGCTCGAAGATTTCCATCACCATCGCCAAGAAATTCTTCGGTACTCACAGAGAAAATACGATTGTCTTTCTCTTCATGGGCACTAGAAACTCGATAAATCATTGGATACGTTGGCCATGGCTGAGACGCAGGTCGTTCATCGGTTGGGCGCGGCATAATCTCAAGTTGCGTGACACTTGCAGCACCTTGTCGAATAGATGTTCCCAAACAATCGGCACCAGTATCTCCGCCTCCCAGAATTACTACATGCTTTCCGGTTACGTTAATTGGTGGAGTTTCGACCTCGCCTAAAGCCTGTTTGTTGCCCCATGGCAAGAACTCCATGGCTTGATAAATACCTTTTAACTCGCGGCCAGGAATAGGAAGATCGCGCCACTTTGTTGCACCGAGCGCCAAAACAATCGCGTCGTATTTCTTACGCAAATCGGCACCTGTAATTTCATTTCCAACATCTACGCCTGCTCGAAAACGTGTCCCTTCTTTTTCCATCTGAGCTAAACGGCGATCCAAAATGTGTTTCTCCATTTTGAACTCAGGAATTCCATAGCGAAGTAAGCCGCCGATTTTTTCTGCTCGCTCATATACAGCGACTGTATGTCCTGCACGAGTTAATTGTTGTGCTGCTGCAAGACCTGCAGGACCTGAACCAATAATCGCAACTGTTTTACCAGTGATGCGATCAGGCGCTAAAGCTTTTACGTTGCCAGAATCAAATGCCTCTTCGATAGTTCGAAGTTCAACTTGTTTGATTGTGACTGCGTCACGGTTGATTCCTACAACACAAGCAGTCTCACATGGCGCTGGACATAAACGGCCAGTGAACTCTGGGAAATTATTAGTCGCATGGAGGCGGTTAATTGCCTCTGTTTTGTCTCCGCGCCAAATTAAGTCGTTCCATTCTGGAATCAAATTTCCTAATGGGCAACCAGAATGACAAAAAGGAATTCCGCAATCCATGCAGCGGCCAGCTTGTTTCTGTAGATGCTCGAAACTTTGTGGCTCATACACTTCGCGCCAATCTTGAATACGCACATCAACTGGTCTGCGAGTAGGAGTTTCGCGTGGAGTAGTTATAAAACCCTTTGGATCAGCCATTTGCTGCTACCTCCATTACTAATGCATCTACTGGCAAACCTTCGCGCGTGGCCCTGGCCATTGCGTCAAGTACTCGCGCATAATCACGTGGCATGACTAGCGAAATTCGTTTTGCGCAGTTGTTCCAGTCGGCAAGTAAATCTGCTGCCACTTGTGATTGTGTGTCTTGTGCAAAACTCGCAATCAATGATTGCAAAGTTTCAGATTGATCAGCTGGCAGAGTCAATATGTCAACCATGTCCGTGTTCACATTTGCTGGATCTAAATCGAGAACAAATGCACGGCCACCAGACATTCCAGCGGCAAAATTTCTGCCCGTGCGACCAAGTACAACAACGGTTCCACCAGTCATGTATTCGCAACCATGATCGCCAATTCCTTCAACAATTGCCGTGGCGCCAGAGTTACGAACACAGAAACGTTCACCAACAACTCCTCGGATCATTATTTGACCTGATGTTGCACCATAACCAATAACATTTCCGGCGATAACATTTTCATTAGAAGTAAAGGTTGACTTCTCATCGGGACGAAGAATCACTCGCCCACCTGAAATTCCTTTACCAACATAGTCATTGGAATCACCAAATAGTCGAATCGTTAATCCACGTGGAATGAATGCACCAAGTGATTGACCAGCAGATCCGCGCAAGGTGACATCAATAGTGTCATCAGCAAGACCGGCTCCCCCAAAGTTACGGGTGATTTCGGCGCCGAGCATTGTTCCGACAGTTCTATTTACATTTCGAACTGGAAGGTCTATGCGCACAATCTCTTTCTTCGACAAAGCTTTTTCCGAAAGCGAGATCAATGTGTTATCAAGGGCTGCAGTCAAACCATGATCTTGCTTCTGAGTATTGTGAAGTTCGCTTGTCACATCAGGTCGTACAAGCAATGGGGCAAGATCTAGTCCACTTGCTTTCCAATGATCAACGGCGCGCTTAGTATCCAAGAATTCAACATGTCCAACCGCCTCAAGCAGTGTTTTAAAGCCGAGGCTGGCAAGAATTTCTCGCACTTCTTCGGCGATATATTCAAAGAAAGTTTCAACGAATTCAGGCTTTCCGCTAAATCGTTTGCGTAGTTCAGGATTTTGCGTTGCAACGCCAACTGGGCAAGTATCTAGATGACAAACGCGCATCATCACACAGCCAGAAACAACGAGCGGCGCAGTTGCAAAACCAAACTCTTCTGCGCCAAGTAACGCGGCAATGACAACGTCACGACCCGTCTTTAACTGACCATCTGTTTGAACAACAATGCGATCGCGCAGATTATTGAGCAGCAGGGTCTGTTGAGTTTCAGCTAATCCAAGTTCCCACGGTGCACCTGCATGTTTGAGTGAAGTCAAAGGCGAAGCCCCTGTACCTCCGTCATGTCCTGAGATCAGTACAACATCGGCATGAGCTTTACTAACACCTGCTGCAACAGTTCCAACACCAACTTCGGCAACCAACTTCACATGAACGCGCGCATTCTTATTAGCATTTTTCAAATCGTGAATAAGTTGCGCTAAATCTTCGATGGAATAAATATCATGATGTGGTGGTGGTGAAATTAAACCAACTCCAGGAGTTGAATAACGTACCTTTGCGATCCAGGGATACACCTTGTTGCCAGGTAATTGACCACCTTCACCAGGCTTTGCACCTTGCGCAATTTTGATTTGAATATCATCAGAATTAACTAGGTACTCGCTCGTTACGCCAAATCGGCCAGAAGCAACCTGCTTGATTGATGAACGCTTAGAGTCACCGTTTGCCATAGGCAAGAAACGATCTGGATCTTCGCCGCCTTCACCAGTATTTGATTTGCCTCCTAATCGGTTCATGGCAATTGCTAGTGTTTCATGAACTTCCTGTGAAACTGAGCCATAAGACATTGCACCAGTTGAAAAACGCTTAATAATCTCGGAAGCGGATTCGACTTCATCAATTGAAATTGCTGGACGCGTTCCCTCTTTAAATGCAAATAGGCCACGCAAAGTCATTAAACGAGTGCTTTGATCATTGACACGATTTGTATAACGCTTGAAAACGTCATATCTCTTATTGCGAGTTGAATGTTGCAAAGTAAAAACGGTTTCTGGATCAAATAGATGCGGCTCACCTTCGCGGCGCCATTGATATTCTCCACCAATAGGAAGTCGCTTAGTTCCTGGAACTTCTCCGCCAGGTGGATAAGCAATATGGTGACGCGCGATTGTTTCTTGTGCAATTACATCAAGGGTTACGCCGCCCAATCGCGAAGTTGTTCCAACAAAATACTCATCAACTAATTCTTGACTCAAGCCAATAGCTTCAAATACTTGCGCTCCGGTGTATGAAGCAATAGTACTGATGCCCATTTTCGACATCACTTTCAGAACTCCCTTACCAAGGGATTTAATTAAGTTGCGAACAGCTTTTTCAGGAGTTATTCCTGTGATAACGCCTTGAAGCACTAAATCTTCGGCAGTCTCCATTGCAAGGTATGGGTTCACTGCCGCTGCGCCATATCCAATTAATAATGCAACATGGTGAACTTCGCGTACATCGCCAGCTTCAACAACTAGGCCAACTTTAGTGCGGGTTTTTTCACGGATTAAGTGATGATGAACTGCTGATGTAAGAAGCAGTGAAGGAATTGGTGCTTCCTCGGCATCGGCATCACGGTCGGACAAAACAATTATTCGGGCGCCGTCGATAATTGCTTGTGACACTTCTGCGCGAATTTCATCGATGCGATCACGTAGCGAATCTCCCCCGCCGGCAACGAAGAAGAGTCCGCGAATAACATGCGCACTTAAACCTGGGTGATCGCCATCGGCATTTACGTGAATAATTTTTGCAAGTTCATCATTATCGATAACGGGAAATGCAAGTGAAATTTGTCGGCAACTATTCGGACCTGGATCTAAGAGATTGTGTTCGGGGCCCATAGAAGTACCAAGACTTGTAACCAACTCTTCACGAATTGCATCCAAAGGTGGGTTAGTTACTTGAGCAAAGAGCTGCGAAAAATAATCAAAAACTAAACGAGGCTTATCTGATAACGCAGCTATTGGCGTATCTGTTCCCATTGATCCCAGCGGCTCCATAGCGTTTTTTGCCATTGGTGTAATTAGGATTCGTAAATCTTCTTCGGTATATCCAAAGGCACGTTGACGGCGAACTACAGATGAGTGCGGATAAACAATGTGTTCGCGCGCAGGCAATTCATTTAGCTTAACTATGCCCGCATGTAACCAATCACCGTAAGGTGATGCATCAGCGAGTTGATCTTTTATTTCGCCATCTTCAATGATTCGACCCGCTTCAATATCAACCAAGAACATCTTGCCTGGCTGTAAGCGCCCCTTGCGTGCAATGTTTTCGGCAGGAATATCTAGCACGCCAACTTCAGATGCCAACACAACAAGACCGTCGTTGGTTACCCAGAAACGCGATGGACGTAAACCGTTACGATCAAGAACAGCACCCACTTGGTTGCCATCTGTAAAAGTTACACAAGCCGGTCCATCCCAGGGTTCCATTAAAGATGCATGGAAAGCATAAAAATCACGGCGGTTCTGCGGCATGGTTTCGTGGTTTTCCCACGCTTCTGGAATCATCATTAATACTGCATGCGGAAGAGATCGCCCGCCTAAATAAAGAAGTTCAAGAACTTCATCGAAAGAGGCCGAATCGCTTCCTGACATTTCAACGATCGGGAAAAGACGCTTTAAATCACCTGG
>CAIQRN010000124.1 GCA_903874255.1 uncultured Actinomycetes bacterium | reverse complement strand
TGGTGCGAAGAAGACTTTCCGCATCACAGGTACTGGAAAGGTTATGCACGAGCGTGCTGGAAAGCGCCACTTACTCGAGCACAAATCTTCACGAGTCACCCGCCGTCTCTCAACTGAGAAGTCAGCAAAGCCAACCGTAACTATGACAGCCAAGCGCATGCTTGGCTTGAAGTAAGGATCGTGAATTAAATGAGAGTAAAACGTGGTGTTCACGCCGCTAAGAAGCGTCGTACAACTCTAGAACGTGCCAGCGGATATCGCGGCCAACGTTCCCGTCTTTTCACAAAGGCGAAGGAACAAGTTACACACTCAATGGTTTACGCCTTCAACGATCGCAAAGATAAGAAAGGCGATTTCCGTCGTCTTTGGATTCAGCGCATCAATGCTGGGTGTCGCGAACATGGCCTTACTTACAACCGTTTCATCCAAGGTCTCAAAGCTGCCGGCGTTGAAGTAGACCGCCGTGTTCTTTCAGAGCTTGCAACAAATGATCCAGCAACATTCAAGACACTTGTTGATGTAGCTCGCAAGAGCCTCATCTCTGCTTGATAGATTCCAATGATTGAGAGCCTTAACTCGCCACATATTGCGCGAGTTAAGGCTCTTATTGGTTCAAGGGGTACAAAGGAAAGAAAAGCAGAGGGGTTATTTGTCGCCGAAGGCATGCAATGTGTGCGCGAGGCGTTAACCTCAACACAAGGTCCAAGAATCGAAACTCTGTACCTCACTCAAAGTGGTCGCAACAAGCTCGAAAGTAATTTTAATTTAAACGATGTCAACATCATCGAAGTCTCAGATGAAGTGATGAAAAATATGTCAGAAACCATCACTCCTCAAGGAATTCTTGCCTTATGCAAAATTCCTCGAAATGATTTTAGTTCAATCAAATTAACTGGCCACCGCAAATTTGTCTATCTATCCGAGATTCAAGATCCAGGAAATGCCGGCACAATAATTAGATCGGCCGATGCCTTCGGAATTGAAGGCGTAATTACTTCACCTGGAAGTGTTGATATTTATTCTCCTAAGGTTGTTCGCAGCACCGCAGGTTCGCTTTGGCATATCAATGTTTATGAAGGCGTAGCGTTAATTGATGTTCTCGCCCTACCTGTGCAGGCTTTTGCCCTTGGCGCACATGGTTCTATTGCACTTCATGATCTTGCAATTCACAAGGATTGCGTGGCTATTTTTGGAAATGAAGCTAGGGGATTAGAAACCGCCCAAGCGGTAGATGAAATAACTCAAGTCAGAATCACCATGCCAGGAAATGCGGAGAGTCTTAATCTCTCAGCAGCAGCCACGATTGTCATGTATCACCTAGCAAATATCCCGACTTCCTAAACTCGCACACGATAGAGTTCGCTCCATGCGCCAAGAAGAGGTCTCAGGCTGGGTAAATGCAGCCCGCTCTGCTTTTGCCACTGCTAAAGATTTGGACTCACTTAAAGTTGCACGCTTGGCACATGCCGGGGATAAATCACCAATCGCATTGGCTTCCAGAGGTTTGGGGGCGCTATCTCCCGAAGAGAAAGCTTCGTTTGGAAAGATAATTGGTGAAGCCAAGGCTGAGATAGCCCAAGCCTTAGCACAGGCAACACAGGCTCTAGAGATAGAACGTGATCGCAAAGTCTTATTAGAGGAAATTGTTGACGTAACTCTGCCGGTAAACCGAGCGCACCGTGGTGGCCTTCATCCAATTACAATTATAAAAAATGAAGTCTCCGATTTCTTCATTGAACAGGGATTTGCCGTCGCAGAAGGTCCTGAACTTGAATCTGGATGGCTTAACTTTGATGCATTAAATATTCCTGCAGATCATCCTGCGCGAACTATGCAGGATACATTTTTTATTGAGCCAATTGAATCTGGAATGGTATTGCGTACTCATACTTCTCCAGTACAGATTAGAACAATGCTGACTCAGCAACCTCCAATTTATGTAGTTTGTCCTGGTCGAACATTTAGAGCTGATGAATTAGATGCAACACACAGCCCAGTCTTCCATCAGGTGGAAGGTTTAGTTATTGATAAAGGCATCACTATGGCTCACCTCAAGGGAACTTTAGATAATTTTGCCCGTCATATGTTTGGGCCTGATGTAACCACACGATTGCGACCATCCTTTTTTCCTTTCACAGAGCCAAGCGCCGAAGTTGATATTTTCTTTAACAATCGTTGGATTGAATGGGGCGGTTGTGGAATGGTTAATCCAAAGGTTCTTGCAACATGTGGAATTGATACTGATCTTTACAGTGGATTTGCTTTTGGAATGGGTCTAGAGCGAACGCTTATGGTGCGCCATGGAATTACAGATATGCATGACATCGTTGAAGGCGATTTGCGCTTTACGCGCCAGTTTGGAGTAGGCATCTGATGCGAGCTCCACTTTCCTGGATTAAAGAGTTTGTAGATATCCCTACATCTGTAACTGCCGAGCAGATTTCCGCAGGGTTAATTCGCGTCGGTTTTGAGGTAGAAGAAATTATCTACCAAGGTGCTGATTTAACTGGCCCACTTAAGTTTGCAAAAGTATTAACGATTGAAGAAATAACTGAATTTAAGAAACCAATACGTTATGTTGGTCTTGACTGTGGCGAAAATGAAACACGTTATGTAATTTGTGGTGCCACTAATTTTGTTGTCGGCGATGTTGTCGTTGCGGCTCTCCCTGGTGCGGTGTTGCCAGGAGATTTCAAAATTGGAGCCCGTGAAACCTATGGCAAGGTTTCAAATGGAATGATTTGTTCAGCACGCGAACTTGGGATTAGTGATGACCATGCTGGCATTATGGTTTTTGCCGAGAGTGAAGTCGCTATTGGTGCAGACTCCATAGAGGCACTGCAAATAAATGATGTTATCTTCGATGTAGCAGTTAATCCAGATCGCGGTTATGCGTTAAGCATCCGAGGAATCGCACGCGAGGTTGCTGGGTCCCTCGGACTCAAGTACACCGATCCCGTTGATGCCCTTCGTGATTTGAAATTCGTCGAGACCGGAAAAGGCGTCACAGCAAAAATTGCTGATCCAAAGACCGCCTCCGTTTTCTATCTACGCACTCTGTCAAACTTTGATCAGAAGGCAACGACACCAATTTGGATGCGCAGACGTATTGAAAAGATGGGCATGCGCTCAATCTCTTTAGTGGTTGATATAACCAACTATGTAATGCTCGAACTTGGCCAACCTTTACACGCCTTTGATAGATCCAAAATAAAAGGTGGCTTAACTATTAAACGTGCTGGAAAGTCTCAAGAGTTTGTGACTCTTGATGGACAAGAGAGAATGTTGGATCCTGATGATTTAATGGTATTTGATGATGAACGCGCACTTGCCCTAGCTGGAACAATGGGCGGAATGTTTTCAGAAATAACTGTGAGCACAACTGAAATTGCCTTAGAAGCGGTCCGCTTTGATCCAATGTGCATCGCGAAGAATTCACGCCGCCATAAACTTTCCTCAGAGGCATCACGTCGATTAGAACGTAGTGTTGATCCTTGCTTGGCAGAGTTTGCATCTGCCCGATTTGTTCAGTTACTTACAAGCCACAGTACGGCTCAACACGTTGCAACCGTAGTTGATGGTGAACCCATCTATGCACCGCTAGTCACAATTGATCCTTTATACATCGGCAAGATTTTGGGGTTTGAAGTTGCTCCACAAGAAGTTGCGCGCGTTCTTAGAACTATTGGCTGCGATGTGGATGAAAAGACATTCACTATTGATCCGCCATCATGGCGTGCAGATTTACTGACACCAGCCGATTTCACCGAAGAAGTGGCGCGAATGATTGGCTACGACAAAATACCGTCAATCCTGCCTCCACGGCCACTCCATGCAACGTTAACTCCAAGCCAAAAAAGAAATCGCGCTGTTGCAACTATGTTGGCAAATCGAGGATTAGCAGAAGTTCAAACTTTTCCATTTACAAACCAAGCAACAATTGACGCTATGGGATTTGTTGGAGAGCGTGCGACCACCTATAAAGTCGCTAACCCCATGTCAGAGGAGTTTCCGCTCATGCGGGTTCATTTAGTTCCTGGCTTAATCGAAGTAGCGCAACGAAATGTAAGCCGCGGGGCTAAAGACTTTGCAATATTTGAAATGGGATCGATTTTTCGAAGTTCGCAAAAATTAGTTCCATTCATCTCACCCGATCTAGCCGCGCGACCTAATCAGAAAACTATTGATGAGATATTTGCAAGCGTGCCAATTCAGGGATATCACGTTGCAGGTTTACTTGTTGGCAAAGTAGAAAATGAAGATTGGCAAGGCAAGTCACGTCCATATAACTGGCAGGATGCGATTGCCTTTGCCCAAGATATATTGTCACTTTGCAATCTACAGTCAACAGTTGCGCGTTCAGATTTAGCTCCGTGGCACCCTGGCCGTTGCGCTGAATTAATCGTTAATGGCAAAGCAGTGGCGCATGCTGGC
>CAIQRN010000123.1 GCA_903874255.1 uncultured Actinomycetes bacterium | reverse complement strand
GACATGGGGATAAAGCTGTGGGTAACTGGGTGGATAAGCGTGTTTTCCTGTGTACAAAGCGGTGGATGAATTGTGTGTAACTCGGCAGTGATAGCCCCTTTACTGAAAAACCGCAGGTCAACGGCGGAGTTTTTTACATAAGGCTGTGTACAAAAGAATTTTTGACTATCTTGAATTGTGAGATTTATGAACGGATGCGTTCATTACTTGGATCAAATAGAGGTTCTGCGCAGATCACTCCGCTGTGCCAACTTCCAAAAAACTCAACTTCTACCTGTGTACCCGCCTCAGAGTTTTCAATCGGTACATAGGCATAAGCAATTGCTTTATTAATTGTGTATCCCTGACCGCCGGTTTTAATACGTCCAATGATTTTTTCATTAACTCGAATTGGTTCAGAACCAAATGGGACCCGTGTGATGTCATCAAAAGTAATTGCTACCAACCTACGTTTTAAATTGGCTTGTGCCGCAACTGCAGCTACTTTGCCATGAAAACTCTCTTTCTTTAAAGAGACCGCAAAGCCAAGACCTGCTTCATATGGATTGGTTTCAGTATTAATTTCACCAGCCCATGCACGATAACCTTTTTCAAGTCGAAGTGATTCTATTGCGCGATATCCGCATGCTTTAATTCCATGAGATTTTCCAGCTTCCAGAATTGCAAGCCATAATGCAAGTGCATCTTCTGGTGGTGCATAAAGTTCCCAGCCAAGTTCGCCAACATAAGTAAGTCGAGTTGCTCGAACTGAAATGCCCGAGATAGTTAGCTTCTTCGAATTCATAAATGGAAAGGCTGCATGAGAAAGATCGGTCTCGGTGAGAGACTGCAAAATGCTTCTTGATTTTGGTCCCATGATTGCAAAACAGGCAAGATCTCGAGTGATGTTTGTGATCTCGACATCATCGAATGAATGTTCTCGTTTAATTTTTTCTAACCAACCAAAGTCGTGTTGTGCGAATGCGGTACCAGTAACGATAAAAAATTCATTGTCATCAGTTTGTGTAACGGTGTAATCAGATTCGATTCCCGCTCTCGAATTTAAAGCTTGGGTGTATGTAGTTTTGCCAATGCCTTTAACAACATTATTTGCACACACATAATTGAGGAATTCCCCTGCTCTAGCACCTCTTATGCGGGCTTTGGCAAAGCTTGATTCATCAAATAAGCCAGCATTATTTCTAGTTGCATAGTGTTCAATTTGTACGGCATTAGACCAGTGATTTCCAAGCCAATCTTTGGGCCGCAGTGCATCATTTCCAATATTTGTGGAATAAAAATTAACTCGCTCCCACGAGGCTTTTTCACCAAAAATCGCGCCGTTAGCTTTGTGCCATTCATATACTGGAGATGTAATTTTTGGACGGGCAGATTTACGTTCTTCACCTGGATAGTGGATGTCGTAATACTCCTCATAATTTTCCGTGATTCGTTGCAAAGTAAAATCAGGTGATTCATATGAAGCGCCAAAGCGTTTAATATCCATATGCCAAAGATCCATTGTTGGTTCACCCGCAACAACCCATTCGGCAACTACTTTTCCGATTCCACCTGCACCAGCGATTCCATGTGCACAGAAACCTGCAGCGACAAAGAATCCGCCAACCGATGTTTCACCTAAACAAAATTCATTATCGGGGGTAAAGCCTTCAGGGCCATTAATAAAGCTTTTAATTCCGACCTCTGACATTTTGGGTACTCGTTTTTGTGATGCTTCCGCGATATCTACAAACCGATCCCAATCTTCGGCCAGGAGCGAGTTATTGAAATTTGCAGGAATATCATCGATGGTGTTGTAGTCGGCAGACCATGCTTTCGATGTGCGCTCGTATCCGCCCATTAATAAACCAGACACTTCTTGACGGAAATAAATAAGATTGTCGGGATCTCGAAGCGATGGCAAAAGAGGCGCATCGGCTGGAAGAAAATTATCGGTAATTAAATATTGATGGCTCATTGGAACGATAGGCACTCGAACATTAACCATGCGTGCGATTTGTGGGGCGTACATTCCACCGCAGTTAATGACTATCTCACATTCAATTTCGCCTTTATCTGTAACAACACTGCTCACTCGATTATTGGTTGTTTTTATCTCCAGCACACGAGTGTGTGTAAAAATTTGAACACCTTGTCGCCGAGCACCCGCGGCAAGTGCCATGGCTAATTGAGATGGATCGACTTGGCCGTCAGAAGCCATATAGCAGGCGCCAACTACCCCGTCTAAATCAATGAGCGGGAATAGGTTTTGTGCTTCTTGCGGTGAAATTTCATGTAGGTCGAGGCCAAAAGTTTTTGCCCAACCAATTTGCCGTCTAATTTCCTGCATGCGCTCGGGTGTTGAGGCCAATTTAATACTTCCGCATTCGCGCCAACTTGGTGGCGTATCCGTTTCTTGTAATTTTCTATACAAATCAACCGAGTGCATGTTCATTAAAGTTAACGTGGGATCTGCTCGTAATTGGCCGACCAAACCAGCGCTATGAAAAGTTGAGCCGCTAGTGAGTTCATTACGGTCAAGAAGAACGACATCTTTTTCACCGAGCTCGGCCAAATGATAAGCAACCGAAGTTCCCCCTACGCCGCCACCGATAATGACGATTTTTGCACGGGTTGGGACTACTGACACGGCCACATATGAAATGTATCCTGAATGCGTGCCAACGGGTAGTGGTTTAGAAGAGGAATTTTCTACGCTTTTTAATAAAGTGCCGCGTCTTCATTCGCGCACATCCATTGTCGAACTTTCTGGTGGCTTAACAAATAGAAACTTTCTTGTTGAGACACCTGACACGAAATATGTGGCGCGCATCTCAAGCAACTCCTCATCACTGTTGTCAATTGATAGAGGTTCTGAATTTACGAACTCAACAATTGCTGGAAAGGGTGGGGTTGGTGCCGAGGTTTTAGATTACTTACCTGGTGAAGGTTTGTT
This sequence comes from uncultured Actinomycetes bacterium, assembly GCA_903874255.1. Lineage (GTDB taxonomy): Bacteria > Actinomycetota > Actinomycetes > Nanopelagicales > Nanopelagicaceae > Planktophila. The sequence goes on along the minus strand of CAIQRN010000123.1, from coordinate 1,022 downwards.
ACTAATTTCCTATATCAAAGGTAAGACTTATGATGCACACGATGTTGGCAGAAATTTACCCCGTATCGCCACAAGTTTAAGGAAGCTCCATTCTCTAGATTCTTTTGATCACGAATTTAATATGTTTCAGACACAGAAAAATTATTTAGCCATAGTTCAGCAGCAAGGCTTTCGAATTCCTAGCGGGTATCTAGATTTCGCCCCATTAGTTGCAAATATTAAACAGGCTTTTGAAGTTCTGTTTGAGGGTTTGGTGCCTTGCAACAATGATTTATTGCCTGGAAATTTTATCGATGATGGTGAAAAAATTTGGTTGATTGATTATGAGTATTCCGGAAATAACGATGCCTGTTTTGAAATTGGAAATGTTTGGGCTGAAGCTTTCTTGCCGCTGGATTCTTTGGAAGAGTTGGTCACTGCTTATTACGGTACATATCGACCAGAAAAAATCGCACGTGCTTGGTTGTGGGCGTTGGTAGCCAAGTACGGCTGGACTTTATGGGCATCGATTCAAGATTCAGTGAGTGAGATTGATTTTGATTTCTGGGACTGGGGAATGTCGAAATACGAATTGGCAAAAAGTGAATTCACAAGTGATTATTTTAAGAAAGCGCTGATAACTGTAACTGGGAAATAAAAAAGCCCGCCGCATTCGCGACGGGCCTTTTTATTTTAGGATTTATTCAGGGACTACTGAAACAGTAATCTTTGCGACGATGTTGTGGCCAAGTGAGACCTTTACATCGTGGTTTCCTGTCTTCTTGATATGGCCGGCAGTCTTAATTGAATGACGATCGATATCTAGACCAACTGCGGCTTTAATAGCTGCAGCAACATCTTTATCTGTTACTGAACCAAAGAGTGCGCCTTTAGCGCCGACCTTAGCTTTAGCAACAACTGATGCTGATTCAAGCTTGGTTTTAATCTCTTTTGCGTGGTCGATATCGCGGACTTCACGAGCAGAACGCGCACGGCGAATACTCTGAATCTGCTTTTCTCCACCAAGTGACCATGCAATCGCG
>CAIQRN010000122.1 GCA_903874255.1 uncultured Actinomycetes bacterium | reverse complement strand
CTTTTTCAATGGGGTTCCAGCTTCAAGGCCCATATATACAAGCGCACGTTCTGCCGCACTGCGCGCCTCTGGATCTGCAATTTCTGCAGGGTTGGGAACATTTGCACTCAGTGATGCACCTTGGCCTGGATTAGTACCCCATGTTACAAAAGGCTCCAATTCATCTGCATCGAGATTAACTTCGACATCAAATTTTGCATCTGCATCTGTGAACAAAGTCTTCCAATAAGCAACTGCAGACTCGAAATCTTCAGGTGCATGTGGCTTACCTTTTATATAATCAAATGTAGTTTGATCTGGCGCAATTAATCCTGCACGGGCACCAGCTTCGATTGACATATTGCACACGGTCATTCGTGATTCCATTGATAGTTCGCGAATAGCTGAACCACGATATTCAATTACATATCCCTGGCCGCCACCCGTACCGATTTTTGCAATGATTGCCAAAATAATATCTTTCGATGTCACGCCCGGCTTAAGCGATCCCTCAACATTTATTGCCATAGTTTTTGGTCGTGCCAATGGAAGTGTTTGCGTAGCCAAGACATGTTCAACTTCAGATGTACCAATGCCAAATGCGAGTGCGCCAAAAGCTCCATGTGTTGAAGTATGCGAATCACCACAAACTATTGTCATACCTGGTTGCGTTAAACCAAGTTGTGGTCCAACCACATGCACAACACCTTGATCTTTATCGCCAAGGGAGTGAATGCGAACCCCAAATTCGGCAGCATTTGCACGCAGGGTATCCACCTGTAATTTGGAAACTGGATCAGCAATCGGTTGATCAATATTTTGCGTCGGTACGTTGTGATCTTCAGTTGCAATTGTTAATTCAGGTCGGCGGACTTTGCGACCTGCTAAACGAAGACCATCAAAGGCCTGTGGGCTAGTTACTTCATGAATGAGATGAAGATCTATATACAAAAGATCTGGTTCGCCTTCGGCAGCACGAACAATATGTTCGGCCCAAATTTTCTCAGCTAACGTTTTCCCCATTGCCACTCCCTCGTTCATTTGTGATATCACATAGTGGGATGCTAATATCACTCTATGAACAGCAAGAATAGCGGAGTTGGCGTTTTAGATAAAGCCGCAGCGATTCTCAATACCTTGGAAGCTGGACCGCACTCTTTGGCCGAACTTGTTGCCGCAACTGCAATCGCCCGCCCTACTGCTCACCGCTTAGCTGTCGCCCTTGAATTTCATCGTTATGTAGCCCGTGATTTATCGGGACGTTTTATCTTAGGACCGCGCGCAGGTGAACTCGGCGCAGCAGCCGGTGAAGATCGTTTACTCGCCGCGGCCGCTCCGGCACTGGCCGCACTTCGAGATGCAACGGGTGAAAGTGCGCAGTTATATAAGCGCCAGGGTGATCAACGAATCTGTGTCGCCGTTGCCGAACGATTATCTGGATTGCGTGACTCTGTTCCCGTTGGCGCTGCATTAACAATGCAAGCAGGATCTGCTGCACAAATTCTCCTTGCTTGGGAAGATAGCGAAAAGATTCACCGCGGTTTAACCAATGCGCGCTTTACTGCAGCGCAGTTGGCCGCCGATCGCCGCCGTGGCTGGGCACAATCTGTTGGTGAGCGCGAAGCTGGAGTCACATCTGTTTCAGCACCAGTACGAGGCCCCAATGGAAAAGTTATTGCCGCCGTGAGTATTAGTGGCCCAATAGAGCGTTTAGGCCGACAACCAGGCCGTATTCATGCCGCTGCAGTAGTTGCTACTGCAGCTCGCTTGAGTGAATATCTAGCTCGCGAATAACACGCCCGATAGTTCCAAAACCAAAACCTTTTCGTTGCAATAACGATTGAATTCTCCGAATTTGAACGTCAGGTTCTAATCGCGACATAGTGGAATACTTTTTCATAGCAAGTGAGAATGCAGTGCGATACTCAGATTCATCATCGATTTCATCCAGAGCTTCATCGATAGAATTTTGATCGACTCCCCTAGTGCGAAGTTCTCCGGCAATTATTCGCTTAGATAATTTCTTGGCATTATGGCGTGATTGAGTCCAAGCCTTTGCAAATTCGCTATCGTTGATTAAACCATTCTCAGTTAATTTGTAGATTGTGGCATTAGCAACTTCATCTTCAACGCCGCGCTTTTTTAAGTGAGCCAGAAGCTCACCCTTACTCTTGGCCCGCGCAACCAATGCATTTAATGCAATTGTGTACGCAACTGAGTAAGGGTCAGCCTCTAGATCAACTTTGACGTATTCCAGGCTAATTAGAAATCAACCTCGGCAGTAGCTTCATCGATAGCAGCGATCAGATCTGCATCGACTTCGATTGGCACAAAGTGCGCGCGAATCTTGGCTTCAATCTCATTTGCCAAATCTGGGTTATCAAGAAGGAAAGTACGTGCATTTTCCTTGCCCTGACCAAGTTGATCAGCTTCATATGTATACCAAGCGCCAGATTTCTTAACGATTCCAACCTCGACACCAAGATCGATGAGAGAGCCTTCACGTGAGATACCTGTGCCGTAAATAATGTCGAACTCGGCCTGCTTAAATGGAGGCGCCATCTTGTTCTTAACAACTTTGACGCGTGTACGGTTTCCAACAGCGTCTTGACCATCTTTAAGAGTTTCAATTCGGCGAATATCAAGGCGAACAGATGCATAAAACTTCAACGCTTTACCGCCTGTTGTTGTTTCAGGTGAACCAAAAAATACACCGATTTTTTCACGCAACTGGTTAATGAAAATTGCAGTTGTCTTGGATTGATGTAGTGCGCCAGTAATTTTACGGAGTGCTTGTGACATCAACCGAGCTTGCAGACCCATGTGTGAGTCGCCCATTTCGCCTTCGATTTCAGCGCGAGGAACAAGAGCTGCAACTGAGTCAACAACTACTAGATCAAGTGCACCGGATCGAATAAGCATGTCCATGATTTCAAGTGCTTGTTCGCCTGTATCTGGTTGTGAAACTAACAGCGCATCGATATCTACGCCAAGTTTCTTTGCATACTCGGCATCGAATGCATGTTCTGCATCGATAAATGCGCAGATTCCGCCAGCCTTTTGTGCATTTGCAATTGCATGCAGAGTAAGAGTTGTCTTACCTGAAGATTCTGGTCCATAGATTTCTACGATACGCCCGCGAGGTAATCCACCGATGCCAAGTGCAATATCTAATGCGATGGAACCAGTTGGAATTACTTCGATGATCTGGTTTTGGCGATCAGACATCTTCATTACTGAGCCTTTTCCAAATTGACGTTCGATCTGGGCTAGGGCCGTGTCGAGAGCTTTTTGACGCTCGGTTGTAGCTTTTTCTTGTGCAGCATCATTAGCTTTATTACTTTTTTCAGAAGCCACTTACTTTCCTTTCGATAGAACGTCCTGCCGTGTGGCAGTTCGTTTGGGTCTGGCCCAGAAGGTACGGAGACCCAACGACGGACTGCAGAATGCCCAAGCGGGGCTGTGGGCATCTACAGGCGGAGGTTGGAACCGCTCTGGTTGTACAGGTGTAAGAATAACCGAACATCTGTTCGAAAGGTAGCAGGAGCTACTGACATTAATGGCCGTGTCGCGAGCGCTTGGCCCCCATACTTGCCCACATGCTGATTCTGCTGCCGCCAAGTGAGAAAAAGGCCGCTACCCCAGGACCAGCAATCACGACCTATACGGGAGTGCTGTATGCCGCACTCGGTTGGGCAACCCTGCCCGCTGCCGCTCGCAAAAGAGCCCAGAAATCAATCACCATAATTTCAGCAAAGTACGGAGCGATCCGCCCACTGGATCACATTGAGCCATACAAAGAAAAAATAAATAACTCCACCATGCGCGCACCAATAACCAAGGAGTTAGAAGCCATAGCTGCGGGATTAATTATTGATTGCCGCTCTTCTACCTACCAAGGGGTTTGGACTCCCCCATTTGACATAACCGTTGAAATAAAAGTTATGACGCGAGTAAATGGCGTGAAGAAAGTGATCACCCATATGTCTAAAAAAACCCGTGGAGAAGTAGTACGACTTATTCTTCTGCAATCTAGTGAAGTTAAGACACCTGGCGATTTATTGGAAATAATCTCTGCTGAATATGAATGCGAACTCTTTGATAGTACTGGAAAAGAGCCCTGGGTATTAGAAGTTATAGCCCACTAGCTAGAAACTTAACCTTTGGATATTACATCTCGAATTATTGATGCAACTAAATCTGGGTGATCCCACATTGGCGCATGTCCGCAAGAATCAATAACGAGCCACGTGCAATGCGATGGAGCAAGTGAACGTTCCTGCGAAACCGGATACGGAAGTGTGTTATCGGTATCGCCAAAGAGAATTGTGACTGGAACTGTTGGTGGAACTTCTGAATCAAAGCGCTTTCCTAACATGCCATCCCAGGCTTGGAAATAACCTGCTGAATGCGCCATTGCATAGGCTGCGTCATAACAGATTTCATAACTTAACTCTTGCCACTTTGGACTCACAGTTGAAAAACCGATCGCGCGCATAGCTTTCAGATGTAATCCTTTTTTAATAAAAGGCTTCAAGGTTTTTGCCATGTAGTGCGAGCGGGCTTCACTAGGCAAACGAGAAGAAGCGGGCTTTATCCATAACCCAGCAGGTGCAAGGCCAACGAGCGTTTTAATTCTTTCGGGTTGGTCAGCGGCCATCTCTAGCGCTATCCATCCACCTAACGAGTTGCCGGCGATGTGGAATTGCCGCACTCCATATTCACTTTCAATGCTGTCGAAAATAGCTTGCCCCAATGAACGCGGATCCAATTTCTGACTGCTTTCATAAGGGGTTTTTCCATGACCAGGTAAATCAATCGTGATCACCCGAAAACCCTGCGAAAGTTTATTTACTATTGGCTTAAATGCTGTTGCTGCAGATCCCAAGCCATGTACGAGAACGAGCACTTCATGTTCTTTATTCGTCTCTGTAAGAGTAGTAACAAGTTTCATAATCAATACCTATATTTTTCAGTCTCTTTAGGGTGTGCGCGACACACTGCTTTCCAAATCTCATCAGCTTCTAAACCTGCGACTAACGCTTCATTTACTGTTTTACTGCCGAGCTCTGAAATAGCTATATCTGTCGGAAAGTGTGAGTGAGCACCAAAAGAAAGTGCCAATCTTTCTCGCAAGTCAGAGATTCGCACGGGCGACTAAATACTCTGCTTGTAATTGGCAATCTTTGGCGTTTAGCGGCTGCAGCACTTGGCCAATAAGCCAGCTCATCGCTACATCTGCCAAAATTTGTGAGTTAAGAATTATGGCTAACGCATCGTGAAATTGCCTAAACAAAGGGTGATCAACTTCTGCAAGTGCATGCACTAATAACTCTGAATCAACGTGTCTTAACTTTGAAAGTGCGGGGTCGGCAGAAATACGAAGTGCCAGAACTTCGAGAACTTGGGCTGTGGATCCAGCGCTTTTGCCAAGTGCAATTAAAGATCTGATTTCAAAATCACATAGCGCAGCCAGGACTGAATCTTTGTCACGGTAGTGGTTGTATAACGTCGCTCTAGAGACTTGTGAATTATCAGCGATTTCAATCATCGACATCTTTGATATTCCAAGATTGGCGATTAACTCTTTTGTACTTTCTAGAATTGCACTTTCGGTGCGTCGATGTGTTGCAGCTTGTGGTGCGTATTTATTAAGCGGCATCGACAACAGTAAGGGTCACGGTCTCGCGGTTCTTAAGCTCTGAAGCAACTTCACTAAACACACCAGAAAGTGAAAGGCCGAGTGCTACACAGATTGCATTAAGAAGTTCAGAAGATGCTTCTTTTTGTCCGCGTTCAACTTCAGATAAATAGCCGAGTGAAACCCGTGCTTCACGAGCAACATCACGAAGTGTGCGATTTTGGTGCGTGCGGGCAGAGCGAAGAGTTTGTCCAACTGCTTCACGGACTAGAACCATTGATCGCCTCCTTTTTACGCTCGGTGTCTAAGGATACGCGCAAAAGTGGCTATAGCGCTTGCTGTAGCCGCGTTTCGGACGGATTCTCGCTCGCCCGATAAAGAAAGTTCGATGCTTTGGCATACAGGACCTTGAATAGAGACCCACACTGCACCGACGGGATGACCATCGAGTGGATTGGGCCCAGCGACTCCCGTGGTTCCAATACCCCATGTTGTTCCAAAAGAATTGATTGCACCTTGCGCCATTGCAACTGCTACTTCTTCACTTACAGCGGTGTGAAGTTCCAGCAGTTCTGGATCCACTCCTAAATGTGAGATTTTAATTTCATCACGGTAAGCAGTTACTCCGCCAACAAAAACATCTGATGCACCAGCGATTGTGACTATCGCAGAACTTACAGCCCCGGCAGTTAATGATTCGGCAGTACTAACGGTTTCCCCGCGCGCTCGTAGAGCATCAACGACCTCAGATGCGAGTCCGATGATTTCTGCTGGAAGCGACATCGACTATGTCCTAACTTAATTCTTTCGAGAAGGCAGATTTTACATAATATGCCCCAGTAAAGATAGTAAGGACTATGGCGATATACATGAAGCCATCTCTGAACCAGAACCACGATGAATTAAGCGGGAGAACGTAAAACCCAACTGCGAAATTCTGCATCGTGGTCTTAATTTTTCCACCTTTATTGGCTGGGATTACACCCCTATTAATTACGGTAAGACGAAAAACAGTGATTCCAACTTCGCGGACCATAATAATAATTGTGATCCACCAAGGCATATGACCCAAGATTGAAAGTGAAATCATGGCGGTGCCAATTAACACTTTGTCGGCAACTGGATCTAGGAATTTTCCAAACTCAGTTATTGAATTTCTACTACGAGCTAATTTTCCATCGAGAATATCGCTCAAGCCGAGAAGGAAAAATACCCACCAAGAAATAATCCGCCAACTCTGATCGTCGCCTCCATTTTTAAAAAGCGTATAGGCGCCAACTGGTACCAGCAAAACCCTGGCAACAGTAATGAAATTTGGAGTTATAAACTTAGGCAATTTCATAAAGGTTTGGCCACCAAATCAGCGCCCATTGACTCAATAATCACTGCATCAACATACTGCCCAACTTCAAAATTCGTTCCGATAAAACTGGTGCTTCCATCGACTTCTGGGCCTTGATGGGCTGCGCGTCCTTCTTGAAGTTCGGCATCATCAATGAGAACGCGGACTTTTTCACCTATTCTGGCTTGCGCACGAGTTGAAACCATTTCATCTGCAAGTGAGGATAAAGTTTCAAGACGTCTGGCAATTACTTCTGGTTCAATTTTATTATCTAGATTAAGCGCTTCAGTATTATCTTCATCTGAATAAGCAAAGATGCCTACTGCATCCAGCTTTGCTTGCGTTATAAAAGCCGCTAGTTCGTTAAAATCCTCTTCAGTCTCACCAGGGAAGCCAACAATAAAGTTGGAGCGAATTCCGGCTTCGGGTGAAAGAACGCGAATCTGATTTATTAAATGTAAGAACTTTTCATTATCTCCAAAACGTCGCATACGTCGCAACACAGCAGGTGCAGAGTGCTGGAATGAAAGATCAAAATACGCTGCAGTCTTTGGAGTTGAAATCATCGCTTGCAGTAGCGATGGGCGCATTTCCGCCGGCTGTAGATACGACAGGCGCACACGCTCTACTCCATCAATTGCCGCGATTTCTGGTAGAAGTTTCTCCATTAATTGAAGATCACCGAGATCTTTGCCATACGAGGTTGTATTTTCGCTGACCAAAAATAATTCAGAAACACCATTAGCAACTAACCAGCGTGCCTCATCCATAATTTCATGTGGGCGGCGAGAAAGGAAAGCGCCACGAAAGTATGGAATCGCGCAAAATGAACAACGGCGGTCACAGCCAGATGCAATCTTCAATGGCGCCCAGGGGGCGCTGCCCAATCGTTTGCGTGAGAATTCAACAACTTCACGGGCATCACTTCGATCGGCGGGTGCAATAGGAAGCAAGGCTCTGCGATCGCGCGGTATGTGCGGTGCATGCGCATTTCCGGCGATAATGGATTGTAAGCGCGCAGAAATATCTTGGTAGTCATCAAAACTTAAAATCGCATCGGTATCTGGAAGTGCTTCTGCTAACTCATTTCCATAGCGTTCAGCCATACAACCAACTGCGACAACAGCTCGTGTGGTGCCATGACCCTTTAGGGAATTTGCTTCAAGTAATGCATCAATTGAATCTTTCTTAGCCGATTCGATAAAGCCACATGTGTTGACCAATGCCACTTCTGCAGATTCAACATCATCTACAAGGGTCCAACCATCTGCAGCTAAACGTCCCGCGAGTTCCTCTGAATCAACTTCATTTCGCGAACACCCTAGAGTGACGACTGCTACGGTGCGTTTCATTGAACAAATCTTAGCGGGTTATGAATTGACTCCGTACGACACGCTAACGACTTCACCAGATGCGCCTATGTCTGCAACTTTCTTTCCATTAACAACTAGATCGACGCCACCAGCATTGCCAACTTTTAGGTCCAGTTGTGTATCGGTCGTGAATACTTTTGTCTCACCCAAAGATAGCTGCCCACTAAATAGAGTGCGGCCTGCAGAATCTGAAACGAATAGCCAAGATTTTCCACGAGTCGCACTCACTTTTACTTCAACACCAGTTCCTGTTGAGAAGGTATTTGTGGGCGCTGGTGAATTAGTTGCCGTTGCGCTGGGAGAGGCCGCTTCACTTGCCGTTGTAGCGGTATATGCCTGTGGCGTTCTCACATCTTGCGTACTTGAACTATTGGAGATAATTACCTGCGCTACTCCGACGATTGCAAGTGAAGAGATTGAAATCGTGACCAAAGCTTTCCATGAGACCTTTTTGTTCTCTTGTGGTTGGCGCATGACATTATTTTCGACAAGCAGTTCTTGCATAGATTTAGTTTCGCCAACCTGCTCTTGCTCATATATAGAAATAAACTCGGCCGACGCTATTCCTAATTTTTTTGCAATATTCCTAATATGACCTCTGGCATAAGTGTCGCCACCACAATTTTTGAAATTATCTTTCTCGATTTCGCGAAGAACAGTGATTCTGATATTTGTTTTTGCGGCTAAATCTTCAATGGAAAACCCAGCATCTTTGCGCGCCTGCGCAATTAAGCTGCCAAGAGTCATAATTAAAACCCCTAAAAAGGAAGATGCAATTCAACAAGGCCTCAAGTGTAAGGCACGCTTAAGGATTATTAATAGTCCCGAAGAGTTGCTAGCACTGAATCAATCTCATCAGGCTTGACCAATACGGTGCGGGCTTTGGATCCTTCAGAGGGGCCGACAATTCCGCGTGACTCCATGAGGTCCATGAGGCGCCCAGCTTTTGCAAAGCCCACACGCAGTTTTCGCTGCAGCATGGAAGTTGAACCAAACTGCGTGCCAACTACTAGTTCAACGGCCTGAAGCAAGATATCTAAATCATCACCGATTTCCTTGTCGACCATCTTGGGGTGAGATTGAACTGCGGTCACATCATCGCGATATCTAGGTTTCAGCTGTTTCTTCACATGCGTTGTTACCGCTTCAATTTCGCGTTCAGAAACATATGCTCCTTGAATTCGAACTGCTCGGCTTGCACCCATCGGAATAAACAAACCATCACCTTGACCAACAAGTTTTTCAGCTCCAGGGCTATCTAGAATCACTCGACTATCTGCAAGTGAGCTAGTTGCAAATGAAAGTCTGGATGGAACATTTGCTTTTATTAAACCTGTTACAACATCTACTGAAGGGCGTTGTGTTGCAAGAACCAGATGGATTCCTGCAGAACGAGCTAGCTGGGTAATGCGCACAACAGATTCTTCTACCTCTTTAGCTGCAACAATCATTAAATCTGCAAGTTCGTCAATGATTACAAGCAGGTATGGATACGGTTCAACGGTTCGATCACTTCCTGGAGGAACAATCACTTTGCCCGCACGAACCGCTTTGTTGAAATCATCAATATGGCGGAAGCCAAAAGTTGAAAGATCTTCATAGCGCAAATCCATTTCACGTACAACCCACGTCAGCGCATCGGCAGCCTTTTTTGGATTAGTGATAATTGGAGTAATTAAATGTGGGATACCTTCATATGCAGTAAGTTCGACGCGCTTAGGATCAATTAACACTAAACGCACTTCATCAGGTGTGGCCCGAACTAAAATCGACGTAATCATTGCATTTATCATTGAAGATTTACCGGCACCCGTTGCACCGGCAACTAACAAGTGGGGCATCTTGGCAAGATTTGCACAAACAAAATTGCCTTCAACATCTTTGCCAAGTGCAACCAACATCGGATGATGATCTTGACCTGCAACCGAAGAACGCAGAACATCCCCAAGCGCAACGATTTCACGGTCTGCATTTGGGATTTCAATTCCTACTGCAGATTTTCCTGGAATTGGTGAGAGAATTCGAACATCACTGCTGGCAACTGCATAAGAAATATTCTTTGCTAGCGCCGTTATTCGTTCAACTTTAACTGCATTGCCGAGTTCAACTTCATATCGTGTGACTGTAGGCCCGCGCATAAAACCCGTAACTTGGGCATCAATTTCAAACTGCAAGAAAACTTCAGTCAGCGCCGCAACGACTATGTCATTTGCTTTGCTCTTGGCTTTTGCGGCTGGTCCGGCACGCAACATATCTGCAGGTGGTAATTCATAGGTTGTATCCGGAGAGAGCATTAGCTGTTCAGGCCGCTTAGTGCCGACCTCTGCTTTAACAATTGGTGAAATTGGAACCGGAACCGTGAACTCTTCATCAAAGCTTTCTTCATCTAACTCTTCTTCAGGTTCTTCATCTGGTTCATTCCACGCTGCAACAATCGGTGTTTCAAATGGTGGAGTATCTGTAATTTCAAAATCTTCAACGGTTATGGCACGTTCAGGACGCTTTGCCCACAGCCATGAAGTGAGAGTTTTTACGCCCGCGAAAACCTGTGAAACCGACGTTGCGGTAACCACAAGAACTCCAAAAATAAATATAAGTATGAGTACTGGATAGGCAAGAACTGAAGTCATTGCCCAAACAATTGCTCTTGAAACTCCATAACCAATTAATCCACCGCCGCTTTGAATGGCATCTGTACCCGTTCCAGGTTTTCCACTCCATAAGTGCGCAAGCCCGGTCGAGGAGATCAATAAAGTGAAAGTTCCAATAATGATTCGACCAAATGCCGCTTTATCTTCAGGGGCTTTAAATAATTTGAAAGCAAAATAAATAAGAACCAATGGAGCGAGCATTCCAATTTTGTGTCCAATGCCACCATAAAGAAATGCAACCACTGCACGGCCAAGCAGATTGTCGGCTTTAAACCACGTTGCTGCAGCTGCGATTAACGCCAGAATTAAAATAAGAAATGCAGATCCATCTCGCTGGTGTGCTGGATCTAATTCACGGACTTCACGGGCAACAAAACGTACAGAACTACCGATTGCTTTTGCTATGAAGCGCCACGTTGCAGCCAAACCTCGCCCGAGTGCATCAACTACAACTCGACCATTTGATTTAGATTTTTTCTTAGCCACACTCCCCATCGTAAGGCACGAGCAATTTGGCTCCGCCTAGGCGCGCCGTCATTAAACTTCGATAACAACAGGGACAATCATCGGCTTACGGCGATGCTCTCCCCCCACCCAACCGCCAACAGTCTTTCTTACGATTTGCGAAAGTTGGTGGGTTCCATTAATTCCATCAGCCACTGCTTTAGCTAATGCTTTTTCAATCTTCAATTTCACATCATCAAAAAGCGCCATGTCTTCGTTAAATCCTCGTGCATGGATATCTGGTCCAGCGATTATTTTTCCACTCTGTGAATCAATTACGACAATGACAGAGATGAAACCTTCTTCGCCCAAAATGCGGCGGTCTTTCAGCGATGCCTCTGTAATGTCTCCAATACTTTGACCATCCACATAAACAAAACCGCAAGGAACGGCGCCTACAACGGCGGCTTCGTGATCGATTAGATCGACAACTACCCCATTTTCAATAATGATTGCATTGCTTCGTGGCAAACCAGATTGAATTGCTAGTTCTGCATTAGCTTTCATATGACGCCATTCGCCATGAATCGGCATGACATAACGTGGTTTAACAATGTTGTAGCAATACAACAACTCACCTGCGGCGGCATGGCCAGAAACGTGAACCATGGCATTTGCTTTATGAATAACTTTGGCGCCAAATCTCGTTAGCTCATTTATTACTCTAAAGACTGAGTTTTCATTTCCTGGAATCAATGATGATGCCAAAATAACCGTGTCACCTTCTCCTACACGGATTTGGTGGTCACCATTTGCCATACGTGAAAGCGCGGCCATTGGTTCACCTTGTGAGCCAGTACAAATTAAGACAACATTGTCATCAAATGAATCCAAGTCTTTGGCATCCATGACAATTCCGGGCGGAACTGTTAAGTAACCCATTTCTTGTGCAATCTTCATGTTACGAACCATTGAGCGGCCTATGAAAATAACTTTACGATTATGAATTGCAGCGATGTCTATAACTTGCTGGACTCGATGCACGTGTGATGAAAATGAAGCCACGATCACGCGCCGCTTAGTGGAACCAATTACTCGATTCAATGCCGGCATAATTTCGCGCTCTGATGGCGTAAACCCTGGGATATCGGCGTTGGTTGAATCAACCATAAATAGATCTACGCCTTCTTCACCTAAACGCGCGAAAGTACGTAAATCTGTTATCCGTCCATCGAGTGGAAGTTGATCCATTTTGAAATCACCTGTAGCAAGTACTCGCCCAGCATCGGTATTAATCACCACAGCTAAGGCATCTGGAATCGAGTGATTTACTGCTACAAACTCTAATTCAAAAGGCCCAACATCTTCATGTCCACCCTCACGCACCACTCGGGTAAGTGGCGAAATTCTATGTTCTTTCAACTTGGCGCTGACCAAAGCCAACGTGAGGGCAGAGCCGTACAGAGCGATATCGCCTCGTTCGCGAAGTAAATAAGGAACTGCGCCAATGTGATCTTCATGTCCATGAGTCAAAAAAATTCCAACAACATCATCAAGGCGATCACGAATGTAAGAAAAATCAGGCAAAATTAAATCAATTCCTGGCTGTGTATCTTCTGGAAACAAAACTCCACAGTCAACTATTAATAATTTCCCTTTGGTCTCAAAAACAGTCATGTTTCGGCCGATTTCACCCAGACCACCAAGCGCCACAATGCGTAATCCCCCATGTGCAAGGGCAGAAGGAGTTCCTAAATCTGGGTGAGGATGATTCATTATTTAATCGCTACGCCACCAGCGCGTAGATCGTCACGCAACTGCGCAATCTGCGCTTCTGTTGCATCGACTAGTGGAAGACGTGTGTGTCCTCCTGGAAGTCCCAACAAAGTTAGCGCCGCTTTAGTCATGATTGCACCTTGTGTTCGGAAAGTTCCCGTGAATACTGGCAATAACTGCTGATGGATTTCTAGCGCACGTGATGCATTGCCTGCAAACCAAGCATCAAGCATCGCTTTCAACTCACTTCCAACGGTATGACCACAAACTGAGACGAATCCAACTGCGCCTACTGAAAGTAAAGGCAAGTTAAGAATGTCATCTCCTGAATAGACCGGGATACCGCAACGCTTAATTACCCAGGAAGTAGCTGCAACATTTCCTTTAGCATCTTTGAGCGCAACAATTTGCGGATGTTCAAATAGTTCGACGATTGTGTCGGATTCAATTTCAATTCCAGTGCGTCCAGGAATGTCATACAACATCATTGGCAAACCTGTTGCATTGGCCATTGCTAGAAAGTGCGCCTTGATGCCTGCTTGCGGTGGTTTATTGTAATAAGGAGTCACAACCAAAATTCCATCAGCACCAGCAGCCTCTGATCGCTTTGCTTGATTTATTGAATAATCAGTTTCATTATCGCCGGCACCTGAAACAACTTTGATATCGGCACCGACTACACGCTTTACAACTTTTATAATCTCTTCTTTTTCAGAGGATTTAGTTGTTGGTGCTTCGCCAGTTGTTCCATTGACAACGATTCCATCATGGCCATTTTTAACTAAGTGATCCGCTATTTTTTCGACGCCGTCCCAATCAATGGATCCATCTTTCTTAAATGGAGTGACCATTGCGGTCAACATGCGGCCAAAAGGCGCTGGCGTACTCATGCGGGTAACTCTACCCGTTCTAAGGGGCGATTCGTCCAGACTTCTCAAAGGCGCCGTATGTAAGTGGCATTAATTTCGCAAATTCGGCTTCCATTTTCTCTGCCACCATCTCAATTTCGCGTTGAGGATAGCTAGGAAAATGTGAACCTTCACGGGAAGTACGAAGTGATAAAAAGTTCATTAACGCACGGGCATTCATAGTGACATACATTGAAGAATAAGTCGCCACTGGCAAAACTGCACGGGCAACTTCTCGGGCCACGCCGACTTCTAACATTTTTTGATATGAATCATAAGCAACGGTATAGGCCTCTTTCATTGCTTTGATAGTTACATCAAATTGTTCGGCAGTGCCATCTTCAAATGTGTAAGCACCAGTCTTACCTACCTGAACCAACTTACGATTTTTTGAAGGAATATAGAAAACTGGTTTTAATTCACGGTAGCGACCACTCTCTTCATTGTATGAAGCGATTCGGTGGCGCATGAATTCACGGAAAACAAATATCGGTGCAGATACAAAAAAAGTCATAGACGTGTGTTCGAACGGTGAGCCATGTCGTTCTCGCGCTAGATAGTTAATTAATCCAGCCGAGCGTGCAGGATCTTCACCAATCTCATCCATCGAAAGTTCACCGGCGGTAGAAACACGGGCCGCCCAAATTACATCGGCATCGCTTGCACTGGCTTTTACTAATTCAACTGTGACATCGTCACGGAAAATGATTGCATCAGACATGTTGTAACCCTATCGAGGCTCGGCTTTCGCCCTTTGGATATCTAAGGCACAATGACCGCGTGTCCAGAATTGAATCCACCACACTTCGTGACTCTTTGAGCGTCTCGATCACCGTTGGGGCCTATGGCATCGCCTTTGGGGCGGCCGCAGTTGCAAATGGATTTTCAGTTCTTCAAAGCTGCCTGCTATCTCTTCTAACTTTTTCGGGTGCATCTCAATTTGCCGTAGTCGGTGTGCTCGGCGCAGGTGGAAGTGCACTAAGTGGAATTGCTACTGCATCGCTACTTGGAATTCGTAATGGTTTATACGGAGTCATCATGGCGCCACGACTACATGTGCAAGGCTTCAAGCGAGTCGTTGCTGCACAAGTAACTATTGATGAGTCGACTGCCGTTGCACTAGGAGCCGAAGTTCGTGGAGAAAATGCGATGCGCCAAGGATTTTGGCTTACTGGATTTGGCGTCTTTATATTTTGGAATCTATTTACGGTCGCTGGTGCACTTGGCGCGCAAGCTATGGGAGATATTCGTGCATGGGGTCTGGACTCGGCAGTACCTGCAGCATTCTTAGGTTTAGTTTGGCCAAGACTTCGAAGCAATCGTGATCGTGCTTTGGCCGTTGGCTGTGTGATTTTTGCGTTAGCAATGACACCAATTTTGCCAGCCGGACTACCAATTATTGCAACGGCCTTCATTGCAATTGTTGTTGGGTTGCGCGCATGAACTCACTATGGATTGCAACTATTGGAACGAGTGTGATTGCCTTTGCACTTAAGTATCTGGGTCACAATGTTCCTGAAAAGTTCTTTACTCACCCAAAAGTCCAATCAATCAACGCTTTGATTCCCATTGCACTTCTGAGTGCTTTGGTAGCCGTACAAACTTTTAGTGAAAAGTCGAAGTTAATGATTGATCACCGCTTAGCTGGTGTGGGCGTGGCTATATTGGCTTTGCTACTTAAAGCGCCATTTCCAGTTGTAGTTGTGAGTGCGGCAATAACTTCTGCTGTGGTCTATAAATTTTTCTGAACTACCGCTTTCGGTAATGCAATGGTGGCCATGAGACCAAAGCCGATGACTATCGCAGCAACAAGAGTTGTCGTTTTTACTGCATCCAATAATCCAGAAATATCTGCGCCTTGAATACGCGTTGAGCCAAGGGTTGTAAAAAATAATGCACCAAGCAAAGCAACACCGAGTGAAGAACCTAGTTGTCGGAAAGTACTTTGTAAGCCAGATGCTTGACCGCTTTGCGCTACCGGTACATCGGCCATGATGACGCTAGTTAACTGCGCGGTTGCAAGGCCAACTCCTGCGCCGTAAAGGAAAAGCCAAGCAGCTATCTCTAGAGATGGCACCGTCAAAGAAAAAGAAATACTCATCCCAAGAATTGCAATCGCCTCAAGTGCTAAACCAAGGCGAACTACTGCCCGCCCACCCATTCGAGCTGATAGTTGAGGCGTACCTCCCGAAATGAGGAATGTACCCATTGCCAATGCCAAGATTAATACTCCCGTGTGAAGTGCTGTGTAACCAAGTCCGCCTTGCAAGAAGAGCGGAAGTGAGAAAAGCATTCCAAATTCACCCAGTGCTACAACTAAAGCTGCAATGCTTCCATACCGAAATG
>CAIQRN010000121.1 GCA_903874255.1 uncultured Actinomycetes bacterium | reverse complement strand
GGTCTTGGCTCAACTTTTGCGCACAGGGATGGCTTGGGTAGCACCTTTGGTGATGAAGGTGGCGGCTACTGGCTCGGCAAGTTAGGAATTACAAAAGCTTTAGGAATTCGTCAAGGACGCGGCGCCGATCAGATACTTTTAAATATTTTCAAAAACCACATCGATGCCTACGACGCACTTGATGTTAAAAATGGTGCAGATGCGGCGACTTTGGCCATTAGTGCCGCGAAAGATTTATTGGATGCGGCTGATCAAAAGAGTGCAATCGCAATAGCAATTCGAAATGAAGGCGCCATGCTCTTGGCACAAACTGCAGTTGCAACCTGGTCCGGAGTTGGTGGTGGCGCCAATGATTCACCTGAAATCGCAATTCACGGTGGGCCTGCGAGAAATATTTCCTATGTCAATCAGATTCAGCAATCTATCGCCGAAAAAATTCCTAATGCTAAGTTCGTAAAGCCTCGCGGCGATAATTTAGATGGAGCGCTTTGGATTGCGGAAAATATGCACTCGGATGCCAAGCCTTTACTTCGATGGGCTACTACTTAGAGTTTAGATATTCAAGAATTGATTTAGCATCTTTTTTTCGATCTCTTGTTGCATTAACTACAAAACAAGATATTTCTCGAAACCTAGGATCGCGTCGTTCGTATCTACTTTGAATTTCTGCTTCTCGATTTTCAAGAAATCCTTGTCGCCCTACCCCTCGTCGCCCACTGTGAAGTATTTGATCGGCAAGGCTAGTATGTAAATAAATCGTGCACTCACCTTTCAATTTCTCGCTAAGCTCAAAATTATCGCCAATAGATGCTGCAACCCCGGCAATGAAGGGACCGGACTGCATAAACAATTGAGCTGCATACCGATTTTCACGCTCGTGCAGTTCATCAATATCGAGTTCGGCTAATTCATTCACTGACTTAGAAATCATCTTTGAGAGTCCATAATCATTATCAACGTAGTCAATGGCTAGGGCTTCGCTGAGAATGTTGCCGATAGTCGTCTTGCCTGAACCCATTGCGCCAATTAAGAATATTCGCGAGTTCATTGGTAAAGTTTAGCGAGTAGTGGTTAACTATCACCCTAATGAAGAATTTCAAAGAACTTAGACGCTCAAAAGGTTGGGTAGTAATTCTTGCCACCGTCGTTGGGCTCAGCTTTGGTACTTATACATTTGTTAATCGCGCAGTTACTACACAGGTCTATGTGACTAATTGCGGAATGCAAGAGTACAAACCCGATTCAATTACTCAATATTGTGCAGATGCAGGAGTAACAGTTGATTCCATTGAATGGGAATCTTGGAGCAAGGACGGCGCATTAGGTAAAGGCATCTACCATGTCAATGATTGTGAACCTTCATGTTATGAGGGCAAATTCCATGAAGCAGATGTTGAAATTCGCCTAAGCAAAGTTAAAACGATAAATGGAAAACCAACGCTCACCTTTATTAAGATCACTACAAAGGATAAAAAGAATCTTCCTTTAGAAACAACACCAATTAATCAGTGGCCGCTTGAACTTGCAGGCTAAATAAGTCCGTATTCACTGGCTTTAGAGATTAATTCTTCACGCACATTCGGGTGAGCCGCGTTGTGAATAATATTTATTGCTTGGTCGTTTTGCGAGTGGCCAAAACACGCAGCAACTCCCTGCTCGGTTACAACGTATGAGTGCTGAAAATGTGTGATATTTGAATTTAATCGAGGAACAATTGTTGAAACATTAGCTTTTGGATGCCATGAAGGAAGTGCTACGAAAGACTGACCGCCTCGGCTGTGCAGTGCACCAACAATAAAATCTGTAGAGCCGCCAAAGCCACTATAAATCTTTCCGCGTACATGACTGGCATTAGCTTGATCAAATAAATCGACTTCCAGCGCGCTGTTAATTGAAGTCATCTGTGCTTGGCGGGCAATCTGAGACGGATCGTTAGTTCGCTCAGTGCGCAACATACGTACCTTTTTATTGAGATCTAGCCACTGATACAACTCCTGGCTTCCAAAGATAAATGATGCGGTAATTAAGATTTCTTCATCAAGTGATCCAGCTTTAGAAAGCTCTAGAACGCCATCCGAAAACATTTCAGTCCAAATACGCAGGCCTTTACGCTCTTTAAGCGCCATCAATACAGCATCAGGCACTCCCCCAATTCCTAACTGCAATGTGGAGTTATCTGCAATCAAGCTAGCAATACGCTCGCCTATCTGACTTTGAATATCCGTGACAGGGTTTTGTGGTTTTTCTTGTAAAGGTTCATCAACTTCAACTAGGTAATCGATTTCGCTCTCATAAATCTGTGCATCGCCATATGTGTAGGGCATCTGCTTATTAGCTTGAGCAATGACTAAACCACCATGCGCACGTGCGGTCTCAATTGCTCGCGGCAAAATATTGACTTCAGTTCCAAGGCTGACTGTGTCAAAGCGTTGTTGAGATGTGTGCAGTAAAACAACATCTGGCCGGTAGAAATTGCGAATTAAAACCGGAAGTAAAGAAAGGCGTGAAGGGATGTATTCGAGTCGCGGGTGATTGCGCATAGCTGGGCCAACGAAAGCAGTTTCATAGGTAATGCCTTCACGATCTGGAATTCCGGTTCCATGCGCGTTGAGCATATGAAGTTTGAATTCAGGAATTACTTCGTCAGCAACTTTTAGAAGAGTCAGAGGTGAGGAAAAGTTACCAGAGGCAATAACACGTGGATTACTGGGAAGACCCGCGAGAACTGATTTTAATTGCTCGGTATTAATTACTCGCATTGCCACATTCTATTGCATCATCGGGGCGAGGTTAACAAAAGTGTTGCTGCCAAGAAAAGAATTCCTACTGCTGAAAATGCAGTAAGACCTCGTCGAACTTTAGGCCGTGCCAATATAGTGGTAGCCCTCCCGATTATTGAGATTAAGAATGAATACCATGTTGCAGATGTGATTGCTTGCACACATGAGAGTAGAAAAATTCCCCAGCCAAGATTGAAATCACTTGGTACAAATTGTGGGATGAAAGCAACGGCAAAAACTGCCGCTTTTACATTTGTTAAATTTGTAAGAAGTCCTAAACGAAATGCTGGCCCAAGGCCAACTTTGGCGGATCCTTCATAATCAAATTTTCCAAATTCATGACGCAATGACCACAAAGTCTGCAGGGCTAGGAAAGTAAGAAAAGCAACTCCGACATATTTAAGTGCAGTATATGCAGCATGAGAGTGAGCGAAGATTTGAGATAACCCAACTGCTGATGCCGCTCCCCAGAACAACAGTGCAGTACTTGTGCCGAGCAAAGTTGTATAGGCGGTTTTGGATCCACCGATAATTGATTGACGCAAAATCATTGCCACTGTTTGTCCTGGAACAATCGCCAACAAAAGAGCGGTCAGCACAAAGGCTGGAATGACGTGCACAAAATTAACCATACGTAGCCCCGACGGGATTCGAACCCGCGTAGCTGGCTTGAGAAGCCAGAGTCCTAGGCCGCTAGACGACGGGGCCCTAGAGTTTTCAAAAACGATCGAACATTTTTCGCTGGGGTACCAGGACTCGAACCTAGACTTACTGAACCAGAATCAGCAGGGCTGCCAATTACCCCATACCCCAAAAACAGCAGAGGCAAAGAATACCAAAGGATTTAGAGGGCAATACCCGCGCGAATACGGGCCAATGAAGCCTCTTTACCTAGAAGCTCCATCGATTCAAATAATGGTGGAGAAATCGTACTGCCAGTAGTTGCAATTCGAACTGCACCAAATGCAATGCGCGGCTTTAATCCCATTTCTTCAATGAGAGAAGAACGTAGGACTGCTTCAATTGCATCATGACTCCATGTAGTTACATTTTCAAGTTCTGAAAGTGATCGCTGTAGAACCTTTTTGGAGGCTTCATCAGTGATCTTTGAAACACTCTCTGCCTCTACCGTAAAATCCTTAACAAAGAGAAATTTAAGCATCGCCGGTACTTCGCTCAACATGATGATGCGCTCTTGAATCAAGGGCAAAGCCTTTTTGACTAATGCAATTTCACTGTCGCTGCCAGCGATAACTCCGGCCTTAGTTAAAAATGGTAAAGACCATTCTAGGAACTCATCAAGAGTTAATGCGCGAATCTTGTCACCGTTAATAGCTTCAAGCTTTTTCATATCAAAACGTGCCGGTGATGAGTGAACTTTTTCAACTGTAAACAGTTCAGTTAATTCCTTCATTGTCACATTTTCACGATCATCACCTGGTGACCAGCCAAGTAGTGCTAAATAATTACAGATTGCTTCAGGCAAGAAGCCCTTTTCGCGGTACCAAGCAATTGAAACTTCACCATTTCGTTTCGAAAGTTTGGCATTATCTTGTCCCATTACGAAGGGCAAGTGAGCAAAGACTGGAAAATCTTTCTCTGTTAAGCCCATCGCTTGATACACGCGAATCTGTCGTGGAGTAGATGAAAGTAAATCTTCGCCCCGTAGCACATGGGTGACTTTCATCAACACGTCATCTACGGCAACGGCTAAGGTGTAAAGCGGTGAACCATCGCCGCGCACTAGAACAAAATCTGGAACAAATTTATGATCAAATGAAACTTCTCCACGGATTAAATCCGTGAACGTTGTGCCACCATCTGGCATGCGCATGCGTACAACTGGTTGGCGATCTTGGGCTTTAAATGCAGCCACTTGTTCAGAAGTTAAATCACGACAGTGGCCGTTGTATCCAGGTGCAACATTTGCCGCACGCTGTGCTTCACGAACTGCCTCTAACTCTTCGGCCGAGCAGTAGCAATGGTACGCATCTTTTTGATCCAAAAACTTTTGTGCCCACTCTGCATAAATATCTAAACGTGCAGATTGTAAATACGGACCATTTTCTCCACCAACCTCTGGGCCCTCATCCCAATTGAGTCCGAGCCACTTCAATGTATCGATGGCAGCTTGAATATATTCGTCGGTGACTCGAGTTGTATCCGTGTCTTCGATACGAAATAGAAAAGTGCCGCCAGTGTGGCGAGCATATGCCCAATCAAAGAGCGCCGTTCTAATGTTACCTACATGCAAGTCACCGGTAGGTGAAGGTGCAAAACGAACTTTAACTTTTTTATTTACAGTAGTACTCACTTTTTGCTCACTTTGTTAGTTAATTCGCCAAGACCTTCGATGGCCATAGTTGAAAAAGTTCCAGGAACCATTGGACCGATTCCTGCTGGAGTTCCCGTCAAAATAATGTCGCCGGGTAGCAACGTCATAACTTGAGATACAAAATTAATAATTTCTGGAACCTTGAACATCATGTCGCTTAACTGTGCTGACTGTTTCACTTGGCCATCTACTGTCGCGGTTATTTTCTGAGTTCCGGGAATAAAATCTGTATCGATCCAAGGGCCAATTGGGCAAAATGTGTCAAAACCTTTTGCACGAGTCCACTGACCATCTTTTTTCTGCAAATCTCGAGCGGTTACATCGTTAGCAATCGTGTATCCGAAAATCACATCATTAACGCGCTCTTTCGGAACATCTTTACACAACCGGCCGATGACTATTGCTAATTCAGCTTCGTGATCTACACGTTCTGACATTTCAGGCCACACAATTGTGTCGTTTGGGCCAATTACTGACGTATTTGGTTTTAAGAAAATTATTGGCTCTTCAGGAACCACGCCTCCCATTTCTGCTGCATGATCTGCATAATTCTTACCTACACAAACAACTTTTGAACGCGGAATAACTGGGGCTAAGAGTCGAACTTGGGAAACCGGTACAGAGGCAGCGGTGCGTTGGATTCCAGAATAGATTGGATCACCAGTAATAATCGTGATCGTTGCATCATCCTCTAAGACTCCAAAAAGTGGGTCTGATCCCAACCCTGAATCTGGGCCAGGTGAAAATCTAACGATGCGCATTAGATAATTCTAACCGTTACTCGTGGTCTTCAATCTCTTTCTCAAGACGCTCAATGAGGACACTACTTATTCTGCGACGCCGCCCAAGCGGACGTTCGGATGTAATCGACCAGCCATGCAATGAAACCGTAGAACCAGCAATTGGAACACGGCCAAGTTTTTGTGCCATTAGGCCACCGATCGTGTCGACGTCCTCAAAATCTGATTCATTTATCGCTATTTCCAGCTTGTCGGCCAGATCTTCGATGTGCAGTGAGGCGTTGGCTCTTGCTTTGTCAGGTGATAGCCATGTGAAATCATCTTCGCCATCATCAAACTCATCTTCGATTTCACCAACAATTTCCTCAATAATATCTTCGATTGTGATGATTCCAGCGGTACCACCGTATTCATCAACCACGATAGCTAAGTGAATTTGATTGCGTTGCATCTCTTTAAGAAGCTCATCGGCCATTTTAATTTCGGGAACAAATGTGGCTGGCCGCATGTGTTGTTCAATATTTTCACTTTGTTCAGCATCATGATAATCAAGAGCTCGACGAGCTAAATCTTTGACATAGACAATTCCGATGATGTTGTCCGGGCCTGTGCCGACTACTGGAATTCGTGAAAAACCTGAGCGAAGTGCAAGAGATAAACCCTGGCGCAACGTCTTATCTTTTTCAATCCAAACCATATCCGTGCGCGGAACCATGAGTTCTCGCACTAATGTGTCACCTAATTCAAAAACCGAGTGAATCATTTCATGTTCATCGGACTCAACTAAGCCACGTTCGTGTGCTTGATCAACTAAATCGCGAAGTTCGGCTTCGGAAGTGAATGGACCAGAACGAAATCCTTTTCCTGGAGTAAGAGCGTTGCCCAACGCAATCAATAACTTTGTTACTGGGCCCAAGAGGAAAGCCAACGCATATGCAACGATGATTCCATAGCGTGCATATTTATGTGGTTGTTGTTTTCCAAGTGTTCGTGGACCAACACCAACTACTACGTAAGACAGCACCACCATGATGGTCACCGTCAAAGCCATAGCTTGTGCTGGCGCGTGAGAATGTCCCAAGATTACCGCTAACAAAACTGTGGCAGTGAACTCGCAGAACTTTCGTACCAAGAGAATTACATTGAGATATCTAGCTGGCTGTGCGCTGTATTTGCGAAGTAAGGATCCTCCACGTTTTCCTTCTAACTCCTCTACAACGATTCGAGAAATAGAGGTGAGTGCAGATTCGGAGGCGGCTAAAAATCCCGCAAAGCCCAGTAGAAATATAATGCTAATTACTGCCAACGGACTCATTGTGATTTCTTCCAGTTTTCTACGAGTGACTCTTGAAGGGCAAACATAATCTTCTCTTCTTCGGGTTCTGCATGGTCGTAACCGATAATGTGTAAGAGACCGTGTGTAGCCAAAATAAAAATCTCGTGCTCGGCTGAATGTCCCGCCGAGCTGGCTTGATTGGCAGCAAAAACAGGGCTAATCATGATGTCACCAAGAGTTACTACATCACCCTCATTTTCTGGCATATCCATTGGAAAAGATAAGACATCGGTACTGCCTGGCTCATCCATCCACTTGATATGAAGCTCAGTCATATAAGCATCATCGATAAAGCCAACATTTAAATCGCACTCAGGATTGAGTTTTAGCTCTGACATTGCATAACTTAATAGAGATTGAACTTGTTCGCCTGGAACAAGTTGGCCAGAAGTATTCGAGATTTCTATTGTCATTATTTACGAATTGGACGAAGGGCTTGTTTGGCTTCATCAAATTTGTCATAAGCCTTAACGATGTCACCGATTAGACGGTGGCGAACCACATCTTCGGCGGTGAGTTCAAGAAATGCAATGTCGTCTATATCTTTAAGAATATCGCGCACAATCCGTAGCCCTGAATGTTGGCCATTGGGTAAATCAATTTGAGTTATATCGCCAGTTATGACCATTTTTGAACCGAAACCTAAACGAGTCAAGAACATCTTCATCTGCTCTGGCGTCGTGTTCTGGGCCTCATCCAAAATAATAAAAGCATCATTAAGCGTTCTGCCGCGCATATAAGCCAGTGGTGCTACTTCGATTATTCCACTTTGCATCATACGAGGAATCGTTTCGATATCGATCATGTCGTGAAGCGCATCAAAAAGCGGACGAAGATATGGATCAATCTTTTCGTTAAGCGTTCCTGGCAAGAAACCTAAATGCTCGCCGGCTTCAACGGCAGGTCGCGTCAAAATAATTCGATTTACTTGCTTGGCTTGCAAGGCAGAAACTGCTTTTGCCATTGCTAAGTAAGTTTTACCAGTACCAGCTGGGCCAATTCCAAAAGTAATTGTATTTTCTTCAATGGCATCCACGTATCGTTTTTGATTAGCAGTCTTAGGCCTAATCGTTCGGCCACGATTGCTCACGATATTCAGAGAAAGCACTTCGGCCGGATGATCAACCGGCTTACTTTCTAACATTGCAATCGAGCGTTTGGTTGCATCAACAGTTAAAGTATTTCCAGAGCGGATGACAACTAATAATTCTGCAAAAAGGTTTTCTAGCGCAATGCAATCAACATGTGGTCCACGTAAAGTTATTTCGTTTCCACGCACTGTGATGTTGACTGAAGGAAAGGCTGCTTCAACAACACGCAAGTTGTCATCGTGTGGACCAATCAGGGCAACCATGGGAATAGCGGTTGGTACTGTGATGAGTGTGCGCTCCATTGGTGCCAAATCTATCTTTAACCGGGAGGCCAAGCCAGTCCACGCCCACCAAGAAGATGCATGTGAGCGTGAAAAACTGACTGTCCTGCTTCGGCGCCGGTATTGAAAACAGTTCGGTAACCAGTTAAAGCATGTGTTGTCGCGATTTCACTTGCGGCCGTAAAAAGGGCGGCTGTAATCGTTGGTGAAATATGGGCAAGCGCTGCCGCATTTTCGACATGTATTGTCGGTACTAGAAGAACATGAGTTGGTGCCTGCGGATCGATGTCGTTAAAAGCGACCACATTTTCATTTCGCAAAATGATCTGGGCGGGAATATCACCACTAATTATTTTGCAAAATAAACAGTTGGAATCTAGTGCCACGCAATTACCATACCTTGAGTAATGCTGAAACTGCCGCGACCGCTGCAATACCTGCATGCGCCGAACGCAAAATTGGTCGGCCCATGAGTGCTGTCTTTGCCCCAGCGGCAGTAAAGACCTCTACCTCGGCAGGAGTAATTCCACCTTCAGGCCCAATGATGACAAGTAGATTTGAAACATTGTGCGAAGTCACCACATCGCTTAATTTAATCTCTGCACTTTCATGAAAAACAATTGCTAAATCACTGACTTTAATGGCATCACAAATTTGCTCGGTGGTTGCAGTACTGGTGACTTCTGGAATTCGAAATCTCCGTGATTGTTTACTCGCCTCACGCGCAGTGACTGCAAACTTATCGGAGGCTTTTCCAATGCTACGAGAAGCCTGCCAAGGAATGATTCGATCAACGCCGGCTTCGGTTAAGAGTTCGATGGCTTCCTTGGCTCGATCACCTTTTGGCAAAGCTTGAACAACGGTGATTGTTGTTGCTAGCGGCTCTTGAAATCCTGATGAGATAACTTCAACTTCTAATGACTTTTTCTTGACTGCATGGACTTTAACTTCACTCCAAGCGCCGTTTCCATCACTGAGCATAAAGATATCGCCAGCATTCATTCTTAAAACACGAATAGCATGGTTGGCATCTTCGTTATCGAACTCATAGGTTTGACCAACTTGGGTTGGCAGATTGTCCACGAAAAATAGAGTCAACATTATTTACTAAATGCACCTTTGATTTTAGAAAAGATTCCACCATCGTGGCCTTTTACATGTGCATCGCCGGATTTTTCACCACGGAGCTCGGCAAATTTCTTAAGAATTTCCTCTTCTTCGCGATTAAGTTTCGTCGGTGTTTGCACCTCAACATGAACCACGAGGTCTCCCCTGCTGCTATGTCGCAAACGTGTCATGCCCTTGCCTTTAATAGCAATTGGTGTCCCACTCTGCGTACCTGCTTTGATATTTACTTCAACTGGACCATCAAGTGATTCAACAGTGACCGTTGTTCCAATTGCAGCTGCTGTCATAGAAATCGCT
>CAIQRN010000120.1 GCA_903874255.1 uncultured Actinomycetes bacterium | reverse complement strand
GGAGTCATTTCATCAGCTGCATCAAAAATTGCTAAGCCTTCAGCAAATGCGGCCATCATCCCGTATTCAATTCCGTTGTGAACCATCTTTACAAAGTGACCCGCACCTGCAGGACCGCAATGTAGAAAACCATACTCACTTGCTGCTGGTTCACCACTTCGACCTGGAGTACGTCCTGCTGCTTCTACCCCTGGAGCAAGGGCCTTAAATAGCGGCGTTAGTGACTCAACCACTTTGGTATCTCCACCAATCATCAGACTGTAACCGCGCTCTAAACCATAGACTCCACCGCTAGTTCCAACGTCAACAAAATTTATTCCTTTTTCCGCTAACTTCGCGGCGTTTACAACATCGTTTTTGTAATAAGAATTACCGCCATCAATAATTGTGTCGCCTGCGGATAAATGAGCTGCAACCGCTTCAATAGTTGAATCCGTAACGTGGGCGGGCACCATAATCCAAACCGTGCGTGGAGATACAAGCGCAGCAGCCATCGATGCAAGATCTACTGCCGGAATAAATCCTTCGCTAGCAAGGGCTGCGATGGCATCGGGATTCACATCATGCACAACTGCCGTGATGCCAGCTTGTCCAAGGCGTCGAACAATGTTTGCGCCCATGCGACCCAAACCGACCATTGCAAAGTTCATTGTGCTCTCCATATAGGTAAGTCTACTCGGTGAAAAACGCCTCGGTATCGACGATTAAACGGGTTAATTGCGTGGCCATCACATGGCCGGCAGGTATAGATGGGTCGGCTTCAAGAATCTGAGTAACCGCTGGTGCTTTGGCCGCCCCTGTCGCAATAATCCAAACTTGATCAGATGCGTTGATGTAATTCATTGAAAATGAGACCCGCTGTGGTGGTGGCTTTGGAGAATCAACAATTGGAATCGCATGGGCAGTCAGTGATTGGTCCCAGTGATTAGGAAACAGTGAAGCAACATGGCCATCTGGGCCAAGTCCCAAAACACAAATATCCATCGTGATTCCTCGAAGTTCAGCTTCATACGATGCTGCTGCTTCTACGACATTTAAACCATGATCAGTTGATTCAACTTCATGAACTGTCACTGATGAGTTTTTCAATCCATCACGAACTGGTTTTGAATTCCTAAAAGGACTATCGGCAGTATCAAAGCGCTCATCACTAAACCAAATGTGTAGGCCAGATAAATCCGCCGAATTTAGATTTAATTTATCTACAAAGGCTTCGGCAAATTGCCCGCCTAAAGTTCCTCCAGTGAGAGCAACATGGCACATCCCCTTATCAAGTAAATGAAGAGAGATTGCCTCCATGAGTTCAATTGTGGCAGCACTAACCAGCCCAGCTCCATCTTCATACATTGTTAAATCTAAATCATCATTCACGGTGCAACGTCCTTTGTTTCGCCAATCTGCAGCATGAATCCTATTGAAAATAATGTAATTAATGTGGCTATTGCGCCTCCAATATAAAGTGGTAATCGAAGACCGCCCTTTGCGATGGCTCCACCAAGAAGTGACCCAAACGGCATCAGGCCCCAAACAATTGTGCGGCGAGTTCCATGAATTCGACCAAATATGTTAGATGGAATTAGATTTTGATAAGTGGACATCAACAAAATATTCCAAATAGATATAGTAAAAGCACCGAAGGTACTGAATCCCACGAACCAATAAATATTAGGGGAAAAACCTTCTAACAAAACTACTAATGAACTTAAAAAAATGCAGACCGTCATGGTTTTGCTTCGACCGAAAACTGTAGAAAATTTTGGTGCAAGTAGCCCGCCGGTAATCGCACCTACTCCTTGAATAGTCAAGGCAATTCCAAAAAATGAGGTATTGAGTTTTAACTCTTCGAGCATAAAAAGAACTGTTGTCGAAGTTGCCAGTGAATAGCACAAGCCAATGCTTGCCGTTGTTATCACCAGCCTGAGTAGAGTTTTTTCCATAAATAGATAGCGAATACCAAATTTCATCTCTGCGACAAAATTAGTATTGTGCTCCTGATTTACATCGATCCTTATCTGCTGCAAGAATTTAACGGGAATCGATATTGCCAATCCTGCAGCGATCAAAAAGCCGAGGCTATTAACAAAAAATGGAAGATAGATCGCGGTGGCGTACAAGAAACCACTTATTGGAGTACCGATGAAACCTTGAACCACGGTTTCAGAGGTCTGTAGCCTGGAGTTACCTTTTTCGAATTGAGATTTATCCAAAATCTGTGGAATTAATGACTGGGCCGTTGTATCAGCGGCAACCTCACAAATACCAATTGTAAAAGTTGCAAGAAAGAGCCAAAGAATTGTGATTCTGTGAGTCGAAATAGCTAATGCAAGCAATGCTGCAACTAGAAAACGAACTGCATTAGCACTAGCCAACAGATATCGCCGATCAAGGCGATCAACAAGCGTTCCGATGGGAATTGCAAAGAGCAACCAAGGCAACATTACAAGCGCGCTGAGAGCCGAAATCAAAACGGGGTTCTTGGTCAGCGTCACGGCAAGTAGTGGGGCTGCTGCAACAAGCACACCGTCAGCCAGATTTGTAATCAAGCTAGCGCCCCACATGCGATTAAATGCTGGCCCTAAAGAGTTCATGCGTATTAGCCTAGTAACTATGTCGACCATCTTGTATCTAACATTGGTGGTATTTATATTTAATTGCGCTCCAGCATTTGCCCCACCCACGTGGAGTGTCTTAGTTCTATTCTCACTAAATTCGAATGTGAACCCCGTTGTACTCATATTTATGGGCGCATTAAGTGCGGGTTTGGGCCGATATGTTTTGGCGACTTATACGGGGCTACTTCGCAATCGAATATCGGGCAAGGTTTTAACAAATCTGCAGAGCGCTCGAAAAGTCCTCGAAGAAAAATCGACTCGAAAAATTATTTTAGTTCTTTTATTTATGATTTCTCCCCTTCCATCTGCACAGCTTTTTGAGGCCGCTGGCTTAATTGGTGCGCGATTAATTCCACTGACATTGGCATTTTTTTCCGGTCGTTTAGTCACTTATTCTTTTTATGTCGCAAGCGCCGCAGAACTCAAATCAAGAGGAATTTCCGAAATGATTACCAAAGAATTGACATCATTTTGGGCAATCGCATTTCAAATCGCAATGATTGCATTAATTGTGCTTTTGACCAGAATTAACTGGAGCAGATTTCTTACAGCAAAAAACCTAGAGAGCTAAGTTTTTAGTGATCTGATCTGCATGCTCAATTGCATGTCGCGTATAAACCTCAAGCCAACGTTCAACGGAAAACTCACCCGCTTCAGTATGGATGCCTGAGTTTTTTAACTGTTCTGGAACTAAACGCTCAATGATCGCTAATGAACCTGCGCGCACTGCTTTAAATACTTGAATGGAAACATCTACTGGCATGTCTGTGTAACCAAGCGTTGAATTCTTGGCCCAAGCAGCTTCATCGTAACCTTGAATGCTGGAACCAGGTTCGGCAATTAATCGACGTAATCTGGCATATGACTGGGCTTCACTATCTGCGCAGTGATGAATAACTTGGCGTGAACTCCAGTCTTCACCCTCATGCAAATCTAACTTGTCATTCGGAACATTTTCGGCGATTGCTAAGAATTCTCTAGTCGCACTTTCGTAAGCCGTTGCGATCTCCTTTATTGTTGGCATTACTTACCTACCTGTAACTGCGTGGAGTGTGTTTCGACCATGTTTCCTTCATCGCCAACTTTGTCAACGAGTAAAACAATAATGACAACTAAGAGGCCCGCAATTATGGCCAAAAGTAGGCCTGACTTTTTATCTAGATTAATTTGCATGGTGCAAATATAGCCAAAAAAGAAATGAAACGGCGGCCGCATCGCTGCGGCCGCCGTTTCTACCCTCGATAGGTATGTGCAATTAACCGATCTTTGCAACCTGAGCTAATGACTTCTTTAGTAAGTCGCCATCAATGACGCTAAAGCCCAGTGGCCCACCAACATCTTTTGCACACTTTGAGCTCAAGATGTAGTTTGCAAATGCCTTTACTGCTGCAGCCTTTGTCTTATCTGGATAATCTGTGTCAGCAAGTAGGTATGAAACGATACCTAGTGGGTATGCGCCCTTTTCCTTAGTTGCATAGTCATATGTTAAATAACCATTTGCATCCTGCTTAGCTGAGGCCAAAAACGCACCAACGCCTGTTGAATCTGGAACCACTGATGAACCCGCTGGATTAATCAAATTAGCAATCTTCAACTTGTTAGCAGCAGCATAGTTAACTTCTGCATAAGTGATTGAGTATGGAGTCTTTCCAGAAAGTTGTGAAACACCTGACGAAGATGCCGCTCCAATAATGCGACCTAAATTACCAATGTCATTAATATTTCCTGGGAAACCATCCTTGAATACTTTGCCTTTAGCCTTTGTCCAAACTGATGGCGCAGACTTATTGAGGTAGTTAGTAAAGTTTTCTGTTGTTCCTGATGAATCGGAACGATAAATTACGTGAATTGGTTGATTAGGCAATGTGTAGCGTGAAATGACTGTCTGTGTACGTAGGACAATTGGGTAACCCTTTGAATCTTTTCTTGGATTTCCATTTGCATCTAACTTATAAACAGTCTTTAGCGTCGAGCGGTTGTTATCAGCTTGGATAGCTGGATCATTCCAACGTGTAATTTTTCCACCAAAAATACCTGCAACTGTTTCTGCAGAAAGATTTAGAGTTTTGCTTCCTGGAAGATTATGCAAGAGTGCAATTGGTGCTGCAACTAGTGGTACGTGAATTAATGAAGCACGCTTTGTTGTTGCTGTGTAAGCGCCATCTGACATCCAGAAATCACCAATTGATTTATCTGAGTTTGCTTGACCTGTACCTGAAGATGATGAAGCGTAAACATATGTATGTGATGTATTTGCTGCGAATCCTGCTTTGCAACCTTCGATAAGCAGGGCTGGGAAAGAGGCTCCTGAACCTTGAAGATCAACTGCATAAGCTGGTGTGCCTGCTACTAGGCCGAACGCGAGTGCAAGTGCTGCAACTTTCGCGAGCTTTGAAATTTTCATTTATTTCTCCTCATAGGTTTTGATTTGAACTACGGGGAAAATCTATGGAGTGCGCGTTAACTAATGAGGTGAACTGGTTTAACACAGGCCAACAATTAGGTGAACAAAAGGTGTCAATTAGCCGAATCGGCCAGTCACGTAATTCTCTGTTCTCGTATCTTGTGGGCGAGAGAAAATCTCACTTGTAGGAGCAACCTCAATCATTTGGCCAGGACCACCATCAGATAAGAAGAAGGCGGTGTAGTCAGATACACGGGCTGCCTGCTGCATATTGTGCGTCACGATGATGATTGTCATTGTCTCTGAGAGATGGCGAATTGTTTCTTCAATACGTAAGGTTGATCCTGGGTCAAGGGCTGAACATGGCTCATCCATCAATAGAACTTGTGGGCGAACAGCTAGAGCCCGAGCAATGCATAAGCGCTGTTGTTGACCACCAGATAGCGAGCCACCATGTGCACCCAAGCGATCTTTTACTTCATTCCATAAACCTGCACGCTCTAGGCATTCTTCGAGTAAGTCATCTTTATTGTCAACCTTTAATTGTGCCAATTTGAGACCGGAGAGCACGTTTTCACCAATGGACATTGATGGAAATGGATTTGGTTTTTGAAAGACCATGCCGATTTGGAGACGTATCTTGGTGACATCCGTACCAGGCGCATAAACATCCTTGCCATCAAGGAGAACTTCACCAGCCATAGCTGCGCCAGGAATGAACTCGTGCATGCGATTAATTGTGCGTATAAATGTTGACTTACCGCATCCAGAAGGACCAATGAGAGCAGTGACGGTTCCTGCAGCAAAATCTAAACTTATATTTGAAAGTGCATGATGCTTGCCAAACCATGCATGAACTCCACGGGTCTCAAGGCCAGTTCCAAGAACTGAAGTGCCAGGAGTCTTAGGTGCATGTCCACTTGCAACGCTAGCAAGGGATGATGGCTTGACGGATGTTTGCATTTCTTGGTTCTCGCTCTCGTGTGACATTGTCATTTTGAAACCTTTCGGGAAGCTAAAAAGCGTGCTGAAGTGAAGAGAATTAAGACAAGTCCAACTAATACAAGTAAGCCGGCCCAAGCACGAGTGATTGCTTCGGGTGAACCAGCATTAAAAGATTTCCAGATGTAATACGGAAGTGAACCCATTGGGCCATTAAATGCATTTGGATTAACTTTGTCGCCTCCACCTGTTAACAGCAAAATTGGTGCGGTTTCTCCAGCGATTCGAGCCACTCCAAGAATGGTTGCAGTGACTAGGCCGCTTCGAGCTGCAGGTAAAACGATCATGGCAACTGTGCGCCACTGAGTTCCGCCAAGAGCGGTTCCAGCTTCTCGTAAATCATTTGGGATTAACTTAAGAACTTCTTCAGATGTACGTGCGATTGTTGGAATCATCAAAATTGAAAGAGCCAAAGCGCCCATAAAACCTGAATAACCTTTAGTAATTGGATACAAAATTGCGGAGAGAATAAATAAGCCCGCAACAATGGATGGAACACCGCTCATTGCCTGCACTAAGAAGCGAATTGGTCCACTGAATCGACCCTTAATCTCAGTCAAATAAAGCGCAGTCAGGATGCCAATTGGAACACTCATAATCAGAGAAAGAATCATGAGTGTGAGAGTTCCTGTTATTGCGTGGAGAAGGCCACCATTGCTCAACGGATCGGTCGGTGTTGCTAGAGCCATATCGTGTGTGAAAAGCCCTAATCGAATTCCGGGTAGGCCGTTTTTAAGAATGGTAAAGAAAATACTCGAGACTGGAATAATTGTCACGATTGCACCAATTGCAACTAGAGAATTTACTAGTGCATCTTTAGCTGCCGCACTTCCCCTTTGTACTCCTTTAAAAACCGAAGTTAAAACCGCATATGCGGCAAAGAAGCAGAAAAAGTATGCCAGTTTGCCTTTCATAGGGGTGAGGAAAACTATGAGATAAGAACTCAATAATGCGACGATGAATATAGAAAAATCAAGTGCACGATCTCGTTTCGAAGCTTTCCATGGTTTAGTAGGAACCGCAGTTACAGTCATATCAGCGTCCTGACTTTCCAGTAGTTTTGACTATTAAATTCGCAATCGCATTTACGACTAAGGTCAATAAGAAAAGAATTAAACCTGCAGCCATAAGAGCCTTAATTTCATATGGGCTGGCATCCCCGAATTTCAAAATAATGAGTGACGCTACGTTTCCACCAGCGCCAAGAAGCATCTGCCAATTAACTTGAAAAACAATATTTAGCACTGTGAAAACCGCAACTGTTTCACCCATTGCGCGACCAAGACCGAGCATGGCACCACCAATAACTCCACTTCGGCCATGTGGAATTACTACGGCCTTAATCATTGCCCAACGCGTTGCACCAAGTGCATATGCAGCTTGAATACGATCCAACGGCGCCTGTGAAAAAATTTCACGCGACACGGAGGTAATGATTGGGATAATCATGATTGCAAGAACAACTCCGGCGACAAAAGGTGAGCGAGAAAAAACTGGAACTTGCATGTCAAAGATTGGAATAAATCCCAAGTATCTATGTAGCAACTTTGCCCAATACTCAACGCTTGGCATTAGTACCAGGAATCCCCAAATACCAAAGAGGATTGATGGAAATGCAGCCATCATGTCGATGATTGTTACTAGTATCCGCTTGAGCCAAGCAGGTGCATAAAAGTTTAGAAATAACGCTGAAAAAACTGAAATTGGTAGTGCGATAACAACGGCAATCGCAGAACAAAGAATTGTTCCTGCAAGCATTGCAGCTAAGCCAAAGTGACTTTCTAGAACATTTCCCGCATCATCGGTTGAAATAGACCAATCTGAACTTGTTATGAAATGAAATCCCTCTTGACGCAAAATTTCAAAACCGCGGTAGCCTAAAAATAAGGCAATCAAACCAAGAATAACTAGGGAAGATAATCCACCTGCAGTTACTACGCCACGAAAAACTTTGTCTGACGTGCGTGGTTGCGTATGAATCTCACGCGGGGCAGGAATAACGAGCTCTTGAGTAGACATTATTACTCTGAGTACTTACCTGTAACGAGGAAATAAACGCGACGAGAGATTGAGACTGCATGATCTGCATAGCGCTCGTAATAACGGCCAAGAAGAGTTAAGTCAATCGCGGTTTCTATTCCATGCTTCCATGTGGGTTTGATAAGAACTCCAATTAACTTACGATGTAAATCATCCATTTCGTCATCATCCTGCTCGACCTGCAAAGCCATCTCGGTATCTCGAGTTGAAATAACGACACCAGTTTTATCGGTGATTCGAACGGCTGCGCTTCCCATCGCCTTAATAACATCTGTGAGCTCTGGTGGTACAGCAGATTGTGGATGTCGAAGTCTTGCGATTTTCCCGACGTGATGCGCTAAATCTCCCATGCGCTCTAAATCAGATCCCATACGAAGTGCGGTGACCAATGCACGTAAGTCTGATGCAACTGGTTGCTGCCTAGCAATAATGTCAATGATTCGTGAATCAACCTCATGTTGAAAGTCATCGATCTTCTCATCACTTGCGATAACTTCTTCTGCAAGTTTTAAATCACAAGTAAGAATTGCTGTTGTAGCATTTAACATTGAAGTAGAAACCATCGCAGTAAGGTCGACCAGAGACTGCGAAACGCTATCTAGTTCATCTTGGAATACTGATCTAATTAGGGCCATGCCCCGAAACCTACGTGGGCGTGATGAATAGAGACCCTCAGTTAGGTGAACAGAAGGTAAACTGGCAATTTAGACCTATAGAGTGCAGCCTATGAGGTTCTTGCGCAGGGACTTAGATGAGCCAGATTCTAGAATCCTGCCGCAGATGTTGATTGAAACCTTAAGCATGCTCGAAGAGGATTGCTTAATTTTGGCGCCCGGTGAAGTTCCAATTTTCATCACACCCGGTGCCGAGTCTCTTGGAATTCTAAAAGACGCGAAAATACAAAGCTCCGAATTGCTTGCAACTATCCGCGTAGTTCGACGGACTCATAACCAGCAAGTTGGAAAAATTGAAATTCCTCGTGGGCCGATCGGCGAAGGCAAGCATGAACTAACTTTTAAGGTTATGCCATTGACTAAAGATGATTTGGTTTTAGTTCTAATAAGCGATGAAAGTGAAGCTCAGCGCGTTCATGATGTTCGCCGAGATTTTGTTGCGAATATCTCCCATGAATTAAAAACACCAATTGGTGCACTTTCACTTTTAAGTGAAGCCGTACTTGGTTCAAAAGATGATCCGGAATCTGTGGTTAAGTTTGCAACGCGTATGCAATCAGAAGCAAAGCGCCTTACTGATTTGGTGCAAGAGATCATTAATTTGTCGCGCGTTCAAGATTCAGATCCTTTGCAACTAGCGCAAGAAGTTAGCGTCGAATACATAATCCGCGAAGCTATAGATCAGTGCCAAATCAGTGCAGATAATCGCAATATTGCCGTAACTTATAGTGAATCGACAGATGCACGAGTTCTGGGTGATCGAGACCAATTAATCATGGCTGTCCATAACCTTATTGAGAATGCCATTAACTATTCACCTGAAAATACTAAAGTTTCAATTACTGCTTCCGTTGATGTTGGGATTATTGATATCTCAGTTACTGATCAGGGAATAGGAATTTCAGAGTCCGAACAAGATCGTATTTTCGAACGTTTTTATAGAGTTGATCCTGCACGTTCACGCCAAACTGGCGGCACGGGCCTCGGATTATCAATAGTAAAACATGTGGCAGCTAAGCACGGCGGTGAAGTAAAAGTATGGAGTATTGAAAACATTGGCAGCACTTTCTCACTACGACTTCCAATCTATGAACCATCAACAGAGAGCTCGAAATGACAAAAATATTAATTGTGGAAGATGAAACTTCTTTTTCAGAGGCACTGGCATTTCTTCTCGGCAAAGAGGGATTCGAAGTCAGCGTGGCCGAAGATGGCCGGGTAGCCCTTGAAATTTTCAAGAAAGAAGGGGCTGATTTAATACTTTTAGATTTAATGATTCCCGAGATTTCGGGAGTAGATGTCTGTCGGACAATTCGCACTACATCACAAGTGCCGATAATTATGCTCACCGCAAAAGATGCTGAAATAGATAAGGTTGTTGGCTTAGAACTTGGCGCCGATGATTATGTGACAAAACCTTATTCTTCGCGCGAGTTAATTGCGCGAATTAAGGCCGTCTTGCGCAGAGGTGTTTCTGATTCTGAACTACACGGTGATCTTGATGTGGTGTCTGTTGGTCCAATCAAACTTGATACTGCTCGTCACCAAGCATCAATCAATGGAAATCCAGTTGGCCTGCCTTTGAAAGAATTTGAACTCTTAGAGTTTTTAATGCGAAATGCTGGTCGCGTTCTTACGCGATCTCAACTAATTGATCGCGTATGGGGCGGGGACTATTTTGGCGATACTAAAACTCTTGATGTACATATCAAACGTTTGCGTTCGAAGATTGAAGCAGATCCTGCGAATCCAGTATTGATACAGACAATCCGTGGGCTTGGCTATAAGTTGGAGAACTAACCCTCAAGAGCCAGCACTCTCAGAGTTGATTTGCGCAGTAATTTCTACTCGATTCGCAACACAGAGAAACTACTATGCAAGTATGACTTCTCTAGAAAATATCCGCGATGTTGTAAATGACCCAAAATTTACTTACAGACAACGTGTTTCGAATCTTGCTGTTCTTGCCGAGAATTTATTAGAAGCTCCACCCGTTCGTAAACAGTGCACCGATGCTTTAAATCAACGCATCATCTGCGATATGTACGAAGGTAATGCTCCCTATCGCCCACGATATTTGCTTCCAGATTACAAAAAAGTTTTAGATAATGGGTCGATATTTCTAGAGCTTCCTCCAGCAAAGAATTTCGATGATGCCCTAACTTTCCTACTAATTATGTACTCTGCCACCCCCTCAATAACTGGCTATCCTGTTTATTTCGGCGATCTTGACTCCTTAATACTCCCCTATATTGATGAAATTTCTGATGAGGAGTTGTATGCAAAATTAAAGCGTTTCTGGATCTCTCTTGACCGCATGTTCCCGGATGCATTTGCTCATACAAATTTGAGCCCAACATATAATCGTGTCTCACAAATGATTTTCAAATTAGAGCGTGAACTTTTACAGGTTGTTCCGAATATTTCCTTAAAAGTCGACCCACTATTAACTAGCGACGAATATATTTTGGATGCCGTACAAACAGTCTTTGCCTGCGGCAAACCCCATTTTATAAATGATGTGATGATGCAATCTGATCTTGGTGCTGATTATGCAGCCGTGAGTTGCTATAACTCATTAAAGATTGGAGGCGGATCGCATACCTTGGTGCGGATAAACCTGAAAAAAACCGCTGAAGCCTGTGATGATGGCGTGAAGAAATTCTTCGAAACCACACTCCCATATTATTTAGACTTAACAGCTGAGCTTATGGTGTCGAGAATCCTGTATTTAGTTGAAGAATCTCATTTCTATGAGAGTAATTGGTTGGTTGCAGAGGGTTTACTAGACATAACAAAATTTTCGGCGATGTTTGGAGTCTTCGGTCTGGCTGAGTGCGTAAATATTTTGATGGAGCGCGAGGGTCATGCTGGCACTTACGGTCACAGCATCGAAGCCGATGATTTGGGATTTCGGATTACATCATTTATTGCCGACTGGGTTGCACAGCGAAAAATGCCATACTGCGAAGGCAACAATGGTCATGCATTTCTACATTCGCAATCAGGCATTGATTTAGATCTGGGCGTTACTGCAGGAACTCGGATTCCTATCGGAACTGAGCCCTCATTAATAGAACATCTGCGCACGGTTTCTCGCCATCATCACCTTTTCGCCTCTGGAATAAGCGATGTTTTATCCTTTGATGAAACTGCGGTAAAAAATCCCCAAGCAGTTGTTGATGTTATTAGAGGTGCATTTAAGAGTGGCATGCGTGATTTCACTTTCAATCTTGATAGTAACGACTTCATACGCATCACTGGCTATTTAGTGCGCAAATCTGATTTGGCGAAAATGCCACATGCAAGACATGGCAGTACTTTCTTAGGTGCCGGTTCTGTAAAGGATTCTCATGTTGATCAACGTTTAGTGAAACGAGTAATGAGTGCTGAAAGCTCACCAAGCGCTAGTAGCTAGCTCGATTAAATTTTCTTGGGTTGATGGCCCGGGAAATCGATTTGTACTTTTCTTACAAGGGTGCAACTTCAACTGTTTGGCGTGTCATAACCCTCAAACCATTCCGCTGCAAACTCCACGCGCGACTCAAATGTCAGTACATGAAGTTTTAGATCAAATCCGTCAAGCTATGCCATATATATCCGGAGTTACCGTTTCCGGCGGCGAAGCCACAGTTCAATTTCAATTTGTGGCAGAACTTTTCCGGGCGATAAAAGAGCGTGAAGAATTTGTAGGTTTAACAACTTTTATTGATAGTAATGGAAATGCCCCTGTCGAAGTTTGGAAAACTTTAGCCCCAATGACTGATGGCATCATGCTTGATTTAAAGGCACTCAATGATCCAAAACATATTGAGCTCACAGGCATCTCCAACTCTGCCGTTCTTGATTCAATTAGATATTTGGATTTGATTGGCAAGCTGTATGAAGTGAGACTGTTATTGGTGCCCGGTCAGAATGATTCTGATAAAGAGTTAATTGATACCGCAATGTGGTTGCGTGGTATAAATCCAGAGATGCGAATCAAAATTAATGCCTTCAAGACACATGGAGTACGCGCCCTTGCACGGCAATGGCCTGAAGTCAGCGATGAGGATTTAGCTCATTACAAAATGTTAGTTTTTTAAAGAGAAGCGAAGGCCTCTTCTAGAACTCCCAGTGCATCTTTTAGCAGTTCATCTGTAATTACTAATGGTGGCAAGAAGCGCACAACATTTGAATATGTGCCCGCAGTAAGAACAAGAACTCCCTTACTCTGGCAATACTTAACCACGGCGTTCATTGCGGCGGTATTTGGATTCTTAGTTCCAGCTTCTACTAATTCAATTGCCTGCATGGCGCCACGACCGCGAACTTCGCCAATTACGGGATACTTTTTAGCTAGTTCGCGCAAAGTTGTACCAAGGATTTCACCAATATGCTTTGCACGAGCAACAAGATTTTCTTCCTCCATGGTTTCCATGGCGCCAAGTGCTGCTGCACAAGCAATTGGATTTCCACCATAGGTACCACCAAGGCCAGAAGCATGAACAGAATCCATGATCTCTGCATTGCCCGTGATTCCAGCAAGTGGGAGTCCGCCTGCAATACCTTTTGCCGTAACAACCATATCTGGAACTACGTTTTCTTCTTCAACGGCAAACATGTGGCCAGTTCTAGCAAAACCAGTTTGGACTTCATCGGCAATAAAAACGATGCCGTTATCTTTTGAATATTTCGCGAGCGCAGGAAGAAATCCCTTAGGTGGAACGATAAATCCACCTTCGCCTTGAATTGGTTCAATTAAAATTGCAGCAACATTGTGTGCGCCAATTTCTTTGTCAATCTTGTGAGTCACCATTGCAATTGCATCTTCAGTGATTGTTGCTTGATCGCCTACCCAGTGAAATGAATATGGCATCGGAACGCGATAAATCTCTGGCGCAAATGGTCCAAAGCCTTCTTTGTATGGCATGTTCTTTGCAGTTAAAGCCATAGTTAAATTAGTGCGACCGTGATAGCTGTGCTCGAAAACAACAACTGCTGGACGCTTGGTGTAGTGGCGAGCAATCTTTACTGCATTCTCAACAGCTTCTGCACCGGAGTTAACTAGCAACGACTTCTTCTTGTGATTGCCTGGAGTCATTGCATTTAATTTTTCGCACACTTCGATGTAGTTCATGTATGGCGCCACTGTGAAACACGTATGGGTGAAAGCCTGAACTTGTTCGATCACTCGATCAACAACACGTTGAGCGGAGTTTCCAACATTTGTTACACCAATTCCAGAACCTAAATCAATAATCTGATTGCCATCGATATCGAGCAGGATTGCATCACTTGCTCGCTCGATGATTACGGGAATCGCCATTCCCAATCCGCCTGACGTCGCTTCCGTGCGACGCTTGAGCGCCTCAATAGATTTTGGTCCCGGAATTGCAGTAACCAAGCGACGTTCTTGAGTCAGATTAGTAAGTGTGTTCATGGGAAAAGTCTAAGCCCTCATTTCTCTTCAGGCGCCCCAGTAGTTACCCTTGGAACTATGAGTTCACTGAGAGATTCGGCACCGTTGCTCGATGCTTACCTTTCCTATTTTGAAAGCTCCAGAACGCCATTCACGATTCCAGGTCACAAGCAACGTGCATCGAGATTGGATTCAGATCTTGGTGCTGTCGT
>CAIQRN010000119.1 GCA_903874255.1 uncultured Actinomycetes bacterium | reverse complement strand
TGAACTTGTACAAAAAGCAGTGTGTGCGGGTATCTCTGCACTCGTTGGCGTGAGTGCACCAACCTCGCTTGCAATTGATTTAGCCGATGAATTTGGCTTAACACTTTTGGCTTTCGCCAGAAATGGGCAAGCCAAACAGTTCTTACCGAGCATAGGATAATGCCCATGAGTCAAGGGAAAACTCCCAGAGTTGTAGCTGGTGAAAATATCGGTCAAGTTGATGCAACGAAAATGCCGCGCTACGGAGGAATCTCTACTTTTGCTTTACTTCCTCAGTTAGCAGAAGTAACCCAGGCCGATGTTGCAATTGTGGGAATTCCATTTGATAGTGGCGTGAGTTATCGCCCAGGTGCGCGATTTGGTCCAAGCCACGTCCGTGAAGCCTCACGACTTCTGCGACCTTACAATCCAGCAACGGGAGTATCACCATTTGCCTCTCAGCAAGTTGTTGACGCAGGTGACTTCGCAGTAAATCCTTTTAATATTGAGGAAGCCATTGCAAGTATCGAAAAAGATCATCGCGCTTTATCTGAAAAAGCAAAAAGAGTCGTAACTATTGGTGGTGACCATACGATTACTTTGCCAATTCTTCGTTCGCTGCATAAACAGCATGGTCCAATTAGCGTGATTCATTTCGATGCGCACTTAGATACGTGGGATTCATATTTCGGTGCCGATTACACACACGGGACAACTTTTAGACGAGCATCTGAAGAAGGTTTACTTGATGGCGAAGGTTGCATGCATATTGGAATTCGTGGTCCGCTCTATAGTGCTAAAGATTTAGTGGATGACAAAGCAGTAGGATTTCAAATATTTTCATCCATTGAGTTTCAGGAGTTAGGCGTCCAAGAAGCTATTAAGAAAATGATTGCCCGTGTTTCAAATCGCCCCGTCTATATAAGTATTGATATCGATGTTTTAGATCCCGCGCATGCACCGGGTACTGGAACTCCTGAGGCCGGTGGTTTAACTAGTCGCGAACTTTTGGCCGTTATCCGTGCAACCGCGGGGCTAAACATCATCGGCGCGGATGTCGTAGAGGTTGCACCTGCCTATGATTTCGCCCAGATAACTGGAATTGCCGCTTCGCATGTCTTATATGAATTAATCTGCGCTTTAAGCCCAAAATAGTCAAAAAATAAACTCGCCAGTACCGTGATTTTCGGACTAAATCACCTTATCCTTTTGCGCATACTTCGGAACCTCCGAAGCGAAAAGGAGTATGAATGAGTTCAACGGAGAAAGTACTCGCACCTTCAGATGTAGAAACTCGAAGTGTTGACTGGGTTCCCCACTCAGAACGATTCGGTAAAGCCCGCGACTTAGGCAACGTTTGGTTCGTTGGAAATGTGAACTTAACAGCTATGGCAACTGGTGTAGTTGCTCTTTCACTTGGTTCAAATCTTATCTGGACCATAATCGCAGTAGTACTTGGATCTCTTTTTGGAACATTCTTTATGGCCTTTCACTCTGCACAGGGACCACAACTTGGACTTCCTCAACTTGTGCAATCACGTGCCCAGTTTGGTTACATCGGCGCAGCACTGACAGTGTGGGTTTTCGCATTAGCTAACTACGTTGCATACAACACATCGGATGCAATTTTGTCTGGCTCTGCAATGCACGAAATTTTTAAGATTCCAGCAGAAGCCGGTTTCTTTATTGCCGCAGCCATTGCCACAGTAATCGCGATTTATGGTTACAGCCAAATTCACTTTGTTAACAAAGTGCTCTTCTGGCCTTCCATGATTGCACTTGGAGCAATGACTATTGGTGTAGTAGTTCGCGGTAAATTCCCTGAAGGCGCATTTGATCTTGGGACTTTCAAGCTTGCACCATTTATGACAGCCTTCGTAATCATTGCTGGCTTCCAACTTGGATGGGCCCCATATGTTTCTGACTATTCACGTTACCTACCTGGAAAAGTTGGCGTACGTTCAACTTTCTGGAACACATATTTAGCAAGCGGACTTTCTGGTGTATGGGTATTTGGTTTAGGTGCACTTGCATCTGGCCCAGATGGAACAATGACACCAGTTGGCGCATTCAAAGCAGTTGGCGATTCAATTTTCAACGGCTTTGGAACAATACTTTTGATTATTCTCTTGCTCGGACTACTTGTCGTAATGTCAGTAAACGCTTATGGCGGTTCACTTACTCTGATTTCAATGTTAGATTCGTTTAAGAAAGTAA
This sequence comes from uncultured Actinomycetes bacterium, assembly GCA_903874255.1. Lineage (GTDB taxonomy): Bacteria > Actinomycetota > Actinomycetes > Nanopelagicales > Nanopelagicaceae > Planktophila. The sequence continues at coordinate 4,501 of CAIQRN010000119.1, read as the reverse complement.
ATCCAACAAAGAAACTGCGCCTAGCAGCCCTGCTTATTATGGGTATATCTGTTTGGGGAATTGCTCAGTTTGTTGGTGAAGCACGCTTCAATACTTTCTATGGAAACGCATTGGTCTTTTTGGCATATCTCTTCACACCATGGACTGCAGTTAACTTAGTTGACTACTTCTTGGTCCGCAAAGGCGTTTATGTCATTGGTGAAATCTTTAAGAAAGATGGAATCTATGGACGGTGGGGATGGCGCGGTAATACTGCATACATCGTCGGCTTTGTTTCAATGATTCCATTCTTCGTTACAACTCCATATGTTGGACCAATTGCAAAATCACTCTCCAACGTTGACTACTCACTATTTGTTGGTCTTCCAGTAAGTGCGATTGTTTACTTGATCCTTGCACGCGGAATTGATTTGAAGAAAGAAGCAAAAATGGCTCAAGATGAAGGAAATCTAACTAGCCACTAATGCGCTAAGAAGTTGGTAGAAGCCATTTACTCACGCTGAGTAAATGGCTTCTCCATTTCTATAAGTCTTTAAGACTTTGATATTTGGAACGTCATGCGGATCTATTTCAAAAGGATTATTGTCCAAAATAATAAAATCTGCATTAAATCCTGGTGCTAACGTTCCCCAGTTTTTATCTTCGAAAGCTTGATATGCAACTTCATGCGTGTAGGAAGTGAAAGCTTCTTGAATCGTTATTGCCTCGTGAGGCATCCAACCACCTGCAGGTTTTTTATCTGGAGTTTGACGGTGCACGGGCACTGCAATTCCCTCTAATGGAATTTCACTTGTGACCGGCCAGTCGCTACCAAATGCAACTCGAGTTTTATTATCAATTAACGAACGAATCAAATATTGGCGATCTGTACGCTCTGGACCAATTCTTGGCGCACTTGAAACGGCTTGCATTGGATCTTGTCTTGTCCACAATGGTCCAAAGTTAGCAATGATTCCAAGCTGGCTAAAGCGTGGCAAATCAAGTGGATCAAGCAATTGCACGTGAACAATTGTTGGTCGACGATCCCATAGTGGATTAGTTTTAATGGCAGTTTCTAACGCATCGAGTGATGCACGGATTCCGGCATCGCCAATTGCATGGATGTGTATCTGGAATCCAGCTTTATCCATGGCAACGACAGCCTTAGTCATTTCTTCCCACTGCCACACCGGCATTCCGTGTGAACAAGGATCATTCGTGTAGGGCTCAAGTAGAGCTGCAGTGCCACCTTCAATAACGCCATCGGCAAAAAACTTTACTGTCTTGGCACTCAAGTTTTTATTGCTCTTGATGCCTTCAATCTTGTTTCGTTGTTCAAGGAAATACGGTAAATCTTCTTGCCATGTGCGTGGGTCAGCTCTAAAGGCAAGATTTACGCCTTGCAATAAAACTCCAGCCTCTTCTGCCGCTAAATACGCTTCGGCCATTCCACGATCAACCCAAGCATCTAGCCACCAAGTAATTCCGTGGGAGGCATAACGCTTGCTTGAATATTCAAGGGCTCTAATCTCTCGCTGCATTGAAGGCAAAGGTGCTTTCTCCATAATTAAATTGACGGCATCCCATTCGCGCAAAGTGCCCATGGCACTTCCATCTTCACGGCGCACAACTGTTCCAATTTCTAATTCGCCTTCAAACTTATCAACTCCACTACGTCGGATTGCTTCTGAATTCACCCAAATCGTGTGGTAATCCATGGCATTAAGAACAACTGGGCGATCGGCTACAACTGAATCTAGAAGTGCGGCATCGAAATTTCCATCTGGATCAATGGCGGGATCGTACGTACCACCAATGATCCACTCTAAATCCTTATTTGCTTCGGCAAAACGTTTTACTTCAGCCAAAATATCTTCAATAGTTTCAAGGCCTGTAACTTGAGGGCCAAATGATTGGCGACCACCAAAAAGTGGATGGGCATGTCCATCGGCAAATGGGGGAGAGATGAAGGAACCTTTTAAGTCTACGGTCTCATCGCAGTTTAATTTTAACGCTTCGTCACCAAGCGCAATAATTTTTGAGCCCTCGATAGCTATGGCGTTTTCAATTGAAGCTTCAGGCGTTCCTGGCCAAATTGAGCCATTGATAAAAATTGTTGTCGCCATGTTACGTGCCCTTCTTTTGAGTTAGTGAACTATACATATCGGGACGTCTAGTATTAAAAAATGGAAATAAATCTAACCAGTCCTTTTTATAATCAAGGTGTAAGTCAGCGACCAAAATAGCGGCCTCATTCCGAGGTGCCTCTAAAAGAATGCGGCCGTAAGGATCACTGATGAAAGATGAACCGTAAAAACTGATTCCATCCTCTGTGCCGATTCTGTTTACCGCAGCAACAAACATGCCATTTGCTATCCCATGGGCAACCATCATCGTCTTCCAGAGCGGGGCAGTATCAAATGCGGGATGATCTGGCTCGGAACCAATTGCGGTGGGATAACAGATTAAATCAGTGTTCAAAAGCCCGTAGACCCGAGCTAATTCTGGGAACCACTGATCCCAACATGTAGGTGTGGCAATTACTGCTTCCTTAACTTTCCCAACGTCTGGCTTGCTATTGCCGGGATCGAAGTACTTATCTTCGTAATATCCCGCTGTAACCGGGATATGAGTTTTTCGCATTTTTAGAATTATTTCACCAGCAGGATTTACTGTGATAGCACAGTTAAATTGGCCATCAAGGGCATCTTCAAACAACGAAATCACAACATTGGCATTGCTCATAACGGCTAAATCGCAAGCAAATTTATAGCTCTGGCCATCGATTTTTTCAGCAATAAAAGTGGATTGAGAATCCGGCTGAGTACATGCATATGGATACAGTGATAACTCTGGCAAAATTATGAGATCAACTTCCAAATTCTTGATTTGATCAACTGCTGATTTATATGCACCGATTTGTGTTGATATGTCACCAAGCCAGGCTTGTTGAATTGAGGCAATACGAAAAACTCCTCGATGTGATGCATTAACAGCTGCCGGGGAATTGGCAGCGGTATTAATCGCCGTAATTAGTTTGTGCACTGGAGCAGACTACTGATTCAAGATGGCTGAATAAAGAGCCGGTCTGCGATCTTTTCTAACATCGTTATTTGGGGTAATGGCGGTATCAGTAGGCAGGTCTAAGTCAGCGTAAATAATTTGAAACGTTGAATCTTGAACGCTGCTGGCAATTGCCGCAATTACGCCCTCATCGCTTGTAATCACACTGGAAGCAACCCAACCCTGTCCGCGTTCGGGTCCACATCTATCAGCAGCTGCAATGACCAATTTATTTTGTGAAGCCGCCGCCTGGACTCTAACAACTTCCATAGGCGGTGAGGTGATTGTTTGTCCAATAAGTGGCCAATTTGTGGGCAATGCCAAAATCTGAGCACCTTGCAACATCACTAAGCGAACCCATTCGGGAAATTCGAGGTCGTAGCAGACCATCGTTGCGATACGGCCATATTTTGTTTTTAGCACTAGCGGAGGTTTAGAGCCGGCGGTGAAATACCTTGCCTCGTTTCCAAAGAGATGTGTTTTGGCATACCAGTTACAGACCCCATTGCTGTCAATGACTACCGAGGAATTCCAATACTTATCTTCTTCGAACAAATTCAAACCGGCAACGATTACAACTTCATTGGCTTTAGCCAACTCTTTCCAATGCGCAATCTCCGGTGAATCTAAAGTAATTGCCGCACTGGCCATCTCTTCAACGCTTTCAAATGCATAGCCAGAGTTAGATAATTCTGGCAAAACAATAATTTTGGCACCACCTTTAATTGCATCCTCTAAAGCCGAATTCGCTGCTCTTAGGCACGATGAGGGGTTGGTTACATCTAAATAAAGTTGACAGGAAGCTATACGAACCATGGCAGTATTGTAGTAAGAAACTAAACCTTAGTTATATTGAATATTCTAAATTACATCATATACTTTCTAAATGTCGTCATACGCGCATCCTTTAGATCCACTGAGTCACGCAGAGCAAGAGTTAATTGTTCAACATTGCCGAAAAGCGTGGAATCTGCAAGAGCATCATCTTTTTGCGATGTTGCAATTACATGAACCCAACAAAGCCCAGTTAGCTTCGGGGGAGACGTTAGATCGCACGGCACGAGTGACAATATGGGATCGCAAAAAAGCCGTTGTCACCGAAGGATTAATTACTACTGAGGGAATTTCAAAAGAGTACAAAGAAATTCCAGGAGCTAAATCTCCTGTCAGTGTTGTGGAATCTGCAATCGCACTAGATGTTGTCCGCCGAGATAAATCGGTGAGTGAAGCACTTGCCCGACGCGGAATCAACGATATTTCAACAGTTCATATGGAAACTTGGCCGATCGGTGCGCAGATTCCTAAACATTTAGATGATGGCCGCAGATTAATTTGGACTCCGATGTGGCATCAACCAACTCCTGATGCCAATTTCTATGCCCACCCTATTCATGGATTACATGCGATCGTGGATATAGATGCCGAAGAAGTAGTTGGGCTCGAAGACAATGCCGATGTT
>CAIQRN010000118.1 GCA_903874255.1 uncultured Actinomycetes bacterium | reverse complement strand
TGTAACTCTTTCAATTGTTCCATGCAAACCAAAAACTAAACCGCTAGCGAAATCAACTAGTCGCTTAGTTTCTGAATCATCCATCTCGCTCAAATTCATAATGACTGGATTGCCTTTGCGATACTGCTCACCAATAGCTCGGGCTTCGTTATAAAAACGAGGATGCAAAGTTACGATTCGATCGAGCACTGGTAAATCTAACTGCGGGGCTGATTCTGCCGCTGTTGAAGTAATCACTGAGGATACATACTGAGTTGGTCGAGTTTTAACCCGTACCTCACCTGGCGAAGGAACTGCCGGAACGTTAGTAGGTGTATCAAATTCTGGGTCGTCCATCAAACCTAAATAATTTGCGACGCGCTTGAGTGCATTAGCCATGTATCAAAGTTACCCGTTGGCCGGTCGTGAACCTAGGATTGAACTGCCTATTCGAATATGTGTCGCACCGTGGGCAATAGCACTTTCAAAATCATTGCTCATTCCAGCAGATAATTTGCCCGCCCCAGGAAAATCAGCGACAAAACCTTTATGAATTACAGAGAGTTTTTGGAAAGCCTCTGAAGGATCCATACCAAGGGGTGCAACTGCCATTAAACCAGCTAAATGATGAACAGGCGATGCCTCAACTTTTTGAGCCAAGGGGTACAGCTCTTCGACTAACACTCCCCCGCGACCAAGCACGCCATCTAAAGAAACTTGGCAAAAAATTTCGAGCCGTCGTTGGCAAATACGTTCAATAATTTCAAAGTGCTTTATGTCATCAAGTGAGTGCACAACATTTGCCCAAGAAGTAATTGACTTTAACTTATTGCTTTGAATTTGCCCTTGAAAATGCCAGGTACCTGAGACTGCCGAAGCTTTTGTTACTGCATCAGAATCACGGTTTTCGCCAAAGTTGTCAATGCCAAGTGATCGCAAAATTTCAACATCACTCAACGGAAATGTCTTAGTAACGGCTACGAGTGTAATTTCATCGATACTTCTATCTGCGCGATTTGCCGCGATAGAGATCCGTTCTTTGACTTGCCTTAAATTAAGAGTGATCTCATCTAAACGGCTCATAGCCAAATAACTCCAGCGGTTCTACCAGTGAGATTATTTCGTCGATATGAGAAATAGTTGCTATCTTCCAAAGTGCAGATGTCGCTGGATTGAACTTGTACGCCAATCTCAACTAAATCGGCAATAAGTGCTCGCGGTAAATCCAAAGCCAAAGTTCCTGCGCGCGAAGTGCTTATTGGAGTTGGGTTAAAGTTTTTAAAATCATCAGCAATCTCTGGGGAAACTTCGTAACATCGGCCACAAATGGACGGTCCTAAGTTCGCTTTGATATCGGTTGCACCTAATGCACGCATCTTCTCAACCGTCTTAATTGCTATCGAATTAGCCAGGCCGCGTCGACCGACGTGAACTGCCGCAATCACATTGGAGGAACTCAGTAACAATGGAATGCAATCGGCAACTAATACCGCTAGTGCGATTCCGTGCTGTGTAGTAATTAATGCATCGCACGTTGGGTTCTCAACTATTTCTGAAACTTCTAATACTTCATCCCCGTGCACTTGATTCATAAACTGTATGGGGTTTCCCACGAGTTGGGTTAAAGTTTCGCGATTCTGGACAACCGATGACTGCGCGTCACCTACGTGTAAGGCCAAATTGAATGATTCATACGGCGCAATGCTTGAACCATTGCGCCGATCAGTAAAGAGTGAAGGCAATCGGCTCTATTTCATAAAATCAGGGACGTCGACTTCATCCTCAGAGAGAGGAACTTCAAAAGTAACTCTGCGTCGCACGACTGGTTCATCGGCTAAATCCATTGCAACAGAGATTGGATCGTTAGCCGGAATTGGATCCGCAATTCCGCTCAATGACGCGGCGTTAATGATTGGAGTCGCTACTTTTCGTGGCTCTCCACCTTCAAAACCCGCCGCAACAACGGTTATGCGAACTTCATCACCGAGCGCGTCATCAATGGTGGTTCCAAAAATGAATTTTGCATTTGGGTGCACGGCAGATTGAACAAGTTCACAAGCCTCGTTAACTTCGAAAAGACCCAAATCCGATCCACCTGAAATAGAGAGCAGAACACCCATTGCTCCATCGATGGAAGCCTCTAGAAGTGGAGATGAAATCGCCAATTCCGCTGCACGCAATGCACGGTTTTCTCCACGGGCCGAACCGATACCCATTAACGCTGAACCTGCTCCAGCCATTACAGCTTTCACATCGGCAAAGTCTAAGTTGATCAGACCTGGCTGCGTAATGATTTCAGTGATTCCCTGAACTCCTGAAAGCAGAACTTGATCCGCGCTTTTAAATGCATCAGCTAAAGTGATTGAACGATCTGAAATTGCAAGCAAACGATCATTTGGAATTACAATTAAAGTATCAACTTCACTTCGCAATGCTTCGATTCCAACATCAGCTTGTGCTGAACGAAGTTTTGCTTCAAAAGAAAATGGTCGCGTTACTACGCCGATTGTTAGCGCGCCAATCTCTTTAGCAATCTTTGCAACAACAGGCGCTGCACCTGTTCCGGTTCCGCCACCTTCTCCAGCAGTAACAAAAACCATGTCAGCACCACGCAAAATTTCTTCGATATCTTCGGCATGATCAAGTGCGGCTTCGCGACCTTTTTCGGGATCCATTCCTGCACCTAGACCACGTGTAGTTTTTCGACCGATATCAAGTTTTACATCTGCATCACTCATTAATAAATGTTGCGCATCGGTATTAATCGCAATGAACTCCACGCCTTTTAATCCAACATCAATCATTCGATTAATTGCATTTACTCCACCGCCACCAATGCCGACGACTTTGATGACTGCCAAATAATTTTGCGGTGAAGCCACGATTTTCCCCCTTGTGAACTATAAACCTCTAGTTGAGCCTTATTTTTCAATGTTTTTCGATAAGGTGAACGTAAAGCGATACGCGGAGTTAATCAAACACCGACATGAGATATTTGTAGAAGTTGAATATCTCTTCACTTAACAATTGGCGCATGAGGTGCGGTTAAATCAACGACAGTAATCTTTGAATTTTCTGGTCGCTGCATTAACGCCAAATAAACCTTAGCTTTTAAGGTGTTTTCAATGGAAGTACCCCATCGAACATGCATGGTGCGATTGCCTGCATTAATCTCAAGAAGATAGTTCTCATCTGAAGTTACCGTGAGTTTGGTCAGATGATCTGTGACCTCGGTGGGAAGTTCGTTGTAGAGAGCAACCGCTGTCACCGCTTTCTGTGCTTCTGGGGCAGAGATAGTAGGAAGGTGTTTATCTTGAGCGGCGACTTTCGGGAAGGATTTTCCCTCAGCATCGATGTACATGTTGTTGTAAATGGCGATCGGTGTTCTCTCGGTGATTGCGATACTAACCGTTCCTGTAAACCAGTTCCTTGAGACTTGAACATCCTTAATGAAATCTATCTCTTTATAAAGCGCCTCGATACTTCTTGTTTCGACTCGGGCTAGCCTTTCTCCTTTGCTCACATATTGCACTAGATATGCGTTAGTGCCCGTGATTTTTATTTCTCGCACAGTCAATATTGATGACCAACCCAGAACATAGGATGATCCGGCAAAAAGTAAAATGACCAGAATGACTAAAAGAGGTTTTTTCTTCATTTAACTAAATCGCCGTGAGAGTCCATCAACAATAATTGTCGCTAGAGAACTCACATCTCCGGCACCTAGTGTCAAAATAACATCGAGTGGCTTAGCGGAATTGATGACCTCATCGGTCACTTCAACAAAATTTGGAATGTATTCACCATTTGGCATCAAATCAGTTATTAACCGTGACGTGACACCTGGAATACCTTTCTCGCTTGCGGCATAAATCTCTAAAATAATTACGCGATCCGCCTGCTCAAGGGATTGTGCAAACTCTTTGTAAAAAGCCTGCGTTCTAGAAAATCTGTGGGGTTGAAAAATAACTACTAGGCGACCATCGCCTGCAAATCGACGAGCGGCCTTTAATGTTACATCTATCTCTGTTGGGTGATGACCGTAGTCATCAATTACTCGAATTCCATGTACTGTGCCTTTTAATTCAAAACGTCTTCCAGTTCCTCGATACATTGCTAAACCTGTAAGTAGCTCTGATGCTGCAAAGCCTAAATTTAAGCCGGTCGCTAACACTGCCGCAGCGTTCAACAAATTGTGTTGGCCTGGCACTTGTAATTCAACTACTCCAACCACTTTTCCACGCCAAATTGCTCGTGCGCGCGATCCCATTGGTTCAAGTTCAATTGAGTCAAGGATTAAATCGCAGCCCTCGGTAGTGCCATAAGAAACCAGCTGACAGCTAGTGACTTGCAACGCTAATTTTTCGGCACCATTATCGTCACGGCAATATGTAAGAAATCCATCGCTGCTAATCGTTGATGCAAAATCTCTAAATGCGTCTTCTACATCTTTCGGGGTGGCAAAGTAGTCGACGTGATCATGTTCAATATTTGTGATTATTGCCGCAAAGGGGTGATATTCGATGAAAGAACCATCGGATTCATCTGCCTCGGCAACAAAAATCTCACCAGTACCTCGGTGTGCGTTGGAGCCTGAAGTTGTAATGGTTCCACCGATAGCAAATGAGGGATCTGCGCTGCACGCCTGAAGAGCTACAGCCATCATGGATGAAGTTGTAGTTTTCCCATGCGTTCCAGCAACTGCGATGCTTTTTGACTGTGACATCAAAACCGAGAGTGCTGCAGCTCGCGTTAAATTGGGAATACTCAACTCATTCGCTCGTCTAAATTCAGGATTGCTTTCAGATATAGCTGAAGAATAAACAATTACATCTGCGCCTTCGACATTAGATGCGGCATGCGTTGTTTCTATCTGTGCGCCAAGAGCTCTCAATGCGGTAACCACCGTCGACTCTTTAACATCTGAGCCAGTGACCGTGATGCCATGTGAAAGAGCTATTCGAGCCAGGCCGCTCATTCCTGCGCCACCGATCCCAATAAAGTGGACTCTTTTTCCGATCAATGAATCAAGCGTTGGCTTCATTTAATTTTACCCATCGCATGTAGGCCAAGAGCAACTATTTTCTGGGCCGCATTTTCATCAACATTTGATCCCGCCATGGGTGCGCTATTTGCGGCCGTCAATAGATTTGATAACTGTTTAATTAAGAACTCGGGAGTAAATTTCTCTTGCGTCACAATTTCTGCACGGCCATCTGAAACTAGCGGTTGTGCATTTAAAAACTGTTCGCCATTGCCAATTGGAAGTGGAATAAATAACGCGTACCTACCTAACGCAGTGAATTCACTGCACGTCACGGCACCGCTTCTCGCAATCACAAGATCACTGGCCAGATATGCATCGGCCATATTTTCAACATAAGCAATAGGTCGGTAGAAATCTTTGCTTTCAGGCATGGAGTTTTGTCGACCGATTGAGTGCAGGATTGAAATCTCTTGACCCGCAAGTTGAGGTAGCACCTCGGAGATAACTGAGTTAATTGCCACCGACCCTTGCGATCCTCCCATTACGAAAACTAATGGTTTTGAATTATCAAAGCCCAGGCGCGCCTTGGCATCGCGTCGTGCAATCTCCCAATTTCCTTCAGACTCATTTAAAGCTTTTGCAACGTCTTGGCGTAATGGAAGCCCAGTAAGTAATGCTTGGCTAAAAGCACGTGAATTGACCGCGCGTGAAACGCCAAGATTTTTTGTGAACAAGGAGCCCAACTTATTGGCCCACCCGGGTTTTATATTTGCTTCGTGAATTACGATTGGAACATTGCTTATGCGGGCCGCAATGTATGCGGGAGCGCTTACGTATCC
>CAIQRN010000117.1 GCA_903874255.1 uncultured Actinomycetes bacterium | reverse complement strand
GCGATTGAAAAATCTAATGGGTCGAGTAAATCACTTGATATTTGGCCATTACCAATTGATAGCACAGAGGTTGTAGTAGCTAAAGTGATTTCATCCAAACCATCATCGCCGCGAAAGACAAAACCATCAACTCCGCGATCACCAAGAACTTGTGCCATCACTAAATGCATTCGATCATTTGCTACACCAATTGCTGCTGCTTGCGGACGGGCTGGATTTGCTAGTGGACCCAAAATATTAAAGACGGTTGGAATGCCTAATTCCTTTCGAGCCGGAGCCGCAAATCGCATCGCCGGATGAAATACGGGGGCAAAACAGAAACCGATTCCAAGTTCATTGAAGCACGCTTCAACGCCTTTTCCATCTAATGAAATATTTATCCCGAGCGCTTCCAAAAGATCTGCAGCGCCAGATTTAGATGAGGCAGCACGGTTACCATGTTTGACAACTTTTGCCCCAGCTGCGGCGGCAATAATTGCTGCAGTGGTTGAGATATTTATTGTGTGTGCACCATCGCCACCAGTACCAACGGTGTCGACTGCGCGTTCTGAAATTGAAATCGGTGAGACATGTTCATACATCTGGGCTACCAATGCCCCGACTTCCTCGGCAGTTTCGCCTTTGTTTTTCAGAGCAATGAGGAATGATTTAATTAATTCAGAATCAACTCTATTTTCCAAGATTTCTTTCATGCACCACTGAACGTCCGAAACCTCTAAATCTAAACCACTATTTAGTCTGGCTAAATACTGTTCCCACTGTGCCTTCGACATTGATACGAACGCTTAAGCGGTAACGAGTTTGGTTCCGCGTAATAATTCGGCAGCACTATTAGCTAAAGTAAATGGGTCAATCGGATGAATAACTGATGCTTCGGCCATAGACCAAGCGGCCAGCCATGCATCTTCTTTGCGCCCGGTTATAAGCAGTACTGGAGCGCAGTTAAAGAGCTCATCTTTTAATTGACGTGCAATACCCATGCCACCCTCTGGAACGGCTTCCCCATCGAGGATGAAGAGATCGATTTGTGCACCGCCATCTACAAATGCCCGAAGTGCCGATGCTGTGGCGAACTCATGAATTTTATGCTCGGGCAGGTCGCTGGCTACGCGATTTCCTAGTGCATTAGCGATGGCGGCTCTGACCGTTGAATCATCGGAATACAGAACAATCTGCTTCTTTGGCTGCGTACTCATGCCCATAGTCTAAAGCGCTTTTCCCGCTCACGGCGCATCAATTGCCGTCGAAAAAGCTGTGGCCTGTTTCACTGCTGCCAGGGGTGAATACTCGAAGCCAAAAGGGCAACTTGGCAGACGTAGGCGCAGTTTTCGGGAATAATCGCCCCATGTCCAGCGCATCCGTAACGGCCCATCACAAAATCACCCGTCCCAATGCAGTTGCAGTAGGAACCATTGTTTGGCTCGCAAGTGAACTCATGTTTTTCGCTGCACTCTTTGCCATGTATTTCACTACACGTGCGGTGCAAGGTCCAACGATTTGGGCAGCGTCTAACCACATTCTCAACATTCCTTTTGCTGCGATCAATACAACTATTTTGGTTCTCTCATCAGTAACGTGCCAGTTTGGCGTCTTTGCTGCTGAACGATTCCAAAAGAGCCGCACAGGAAATATTTTTCAAATAAATAAATGGGGTATGCGTGAATGGTTCGCACTTACATTCTTAATGGGTGCATTCTTTATCGGTGGACAGATTTTTGAATACGCATCATTGGTTCAAGAGGGCTTAACGCTTTCATCAACTGCCTATGGATCAGTCTTTTTTATTGCAACCGGATTCCACGGTTTGCACGTTACTGGCGGACTAGTCGCATTCCTTATCGTCATGGTTCGTGTCTCAAAGGCACGTCGATTCACCCATGAACAAGCAACAACGGCAATCGTAGTTTCGTATTACTGGCACTTCGTCGACGTCGTATGGATCGCGCTTTTCTCTGCGATCTATCTCATTAAGTAAGGGAGAACAATTGTTCGTGAAGCGTCTTTCTCGATATCGCCGCCACAAGGCAGCCGCACCACTTCTATTGGTAATTGCTTTACTAGCAATAGGAACCACTTTCTCTGTTGCGAGTGCAACCGTGAAGCAAAGCACAATCACTTATGCGCGCTCTGCAGCAATCGATGAAGGAAAACAGTTATTTCTTAAGGGATGCTCGTCTTGTCATGGATTAAATGCTGAGGGCGGAGCAATTGCACCATCACTCATTGGTGTTGGTGCCGCTTCCGTTGATTTCCAAGTCGGTACTGGACGTATGCCAATGGCAGATATGAGCACTCAAGCAATGCGAAAGGCTCCGGTTTATAACGCAGAACAAACCGCTGCACTAGCTGCATATGTGGCATCTCTTGCCCCTGGCCCTGCAATTCCAGAGGATTCAGTTTTGAATTATGAACGTGACGGAAGCACGGCAGCAGGCGGTGAACTTTTCCGCAACAACTGCGCAATGTGTCATAACTTTGCCGGCCAAGGTGGCGCACTTACTCAAGGAAAATATGCACCAACGCTCATGGGTGTAGAACCAAAACAGATTTATGAAGCGCTAATAACTGGCCCACAATCAATGCCAGTCTTTAGCGATAAAACTATTACACCGGCTGAAAAGCTTTCAATTATTAAGTGGATTAAGGCAGCAGAGAAGGAACCAAACCTAGGTGGGGCTTCTTTAGGTCGTGTTGGTCCAGTTACCGAAGGTTTGCTTGGTTGGGTGTTAGGACTCGGACTGCTCATTGGTGTAGCGGTCTGGTTGGCAACGAAAGCGAGATAAGGAAAAAATGTCTAACGAAATCGAAGCCATTAAAGATCCAGGGTTACCTGCGCACGTTCATCGCGCGGCAGATACTGATCCCGTTGCAGAAAAGCGTGTGGAACGACAGGTAGCAATTCTTTTTGCAGTCTCTGCCATCGGAACCTTGTTACTTATCTACTCATATATTTTTGTTCCACAGGATTTATTTATCTTTGTCCCAGTGATGGGTGATCAAAATGCTCATCAACTTGGCTTAGGTCTTGGAATGGCGATTTCGCTTTTCTTTATCGGACTTGGCGCAATTCAATGGGCAAGAACTTTGATGCCTGACACAGAAGTTATTGCACATCGTCATGAGTTCCGCTCCCCCGATGATGAGCGAGAAGATTTTGTTAAGACTGTTAAAGAACGCGCAGGAACTGTTGGTTTAGGTCGCCGCTCATTGATTAAAAAATCACTTGGCGCAGCTCTTGGGCTCTCAGCTCTTTCACCACTTCTTTTGCTTCGCGATTTAGGTCCAGTACCTGCCAAGGAGTTGGAAAAAACTAGTTGGAAAACTGGAACTCGCCTAGTTACCGATCCGGGTAATCGCCCTATTTTGGCATCTGACTTAGAAGTTGGCGCCGTTGCCCAAGTTCTACCGGCTGTTGCTGAGGGAACAGAACGTGCATTGAGTGACATTGGTAAAGATGCAGTTCTCTTAATTCGTTTGCGCCCTGAGGATTTCCAATTGACGCCAGAGAAATACGCGATGACACATGATGGAATTATTGCTTTTTCAAAGATTTGCTCACATATGGGATGCGCAGTTGCTCTCTATGAACAACAGACAAAGCATTTGTTATGTCCTTGCCATCAATCAACTTTCGATGTGACCCGTGGGGCAAAGGTTATTTTCGGCCCTGCTGCTCGCCCACTTCCACAACTCGACATCACCGTCGATAGTGAGGGTTATTTAATTGCACGTGCACCGTTTAGCGAACCTGTCGGACCTAGCTTCTGGGAGCGTAACTCACAATGACATCTGCTGAAAAGAAACTCGGATCAGTTGCCAACTATGTAGACGAGCGCACTGGCGCAGCTGCATGGATGAAAAAGAATCTTACAAAGGTCTTTCCTGATCATTGGTCATTCATGCTCGGTGAAGTCTGCCTTTATTCATTTGTGATCTTGCTTCTATCTGGAACATTCTTAACTTTTTGGTTTGATCCATCACAAAGAGAAGTCGTCTACGAAGGTAGCTATGCCCCACTTCAGGGATTGAAGATGTCTGCGGCCTACGCTTCAACACTTCATATCTCCTTTGAAGTTCGAGGCGGGCTTTTGATGCGCCAAGTTCACCACTGGGCAGCAATTATTTTTATGGCAGCAATTGTTGGCCACTTGCTTCGCGTTTTCTTCACCGGAGCATTTCGCAAGCCGCGCGAATTCAACTGGATTCTAGGTATTGGTCTTTTGACTTTGGGTATCGTCGAAGGCTTCCTCGGATATTCATTGCCAGATGATTTGCTATCAGGTACTGGTATCCGCATCGCTGAAGCTATAATTCAAGCGATACCTGTGGTCGGCTCCTATTTGGCCTTCTTCGCTTTTGGTGGCGCATTTCCGGGCATTTCATTTATCCCGAGAATTTTCACTGTGCACGTTTTGCTTCTGCCTGGTGCATTTTTGGCATTGATCACAATTCACTTAATGCTGGTTTGGTACCAAAAGCACACACAGTTCCCTGGCCCAGGTCGCACTGAAAAGAATGTAGTTGGTTATCCACTAATGCCTACTTACATGGCTAAAGCTGGTGGCTTCTTCTTCATCGTATTTGGTGTTATAGCTTTTCTTTCTGCAGTTGCCTCCATCAACCCAATTTGGTTGTACGGGCCTTATACCCCGGGACAAATCTCTGCTGGCTCGCAGCCAGACTGGTACATGGGTTGGTTAGATGGCTTAGTTCGTATGGCGCCAGCGCTTGAAACACATGCCTTTGGACATACGATTTCTTGGAATATTTTGATCCCGGGATTAATAGTTCCAGGAATTCTCTTCACAGGTATGGCGTTGTATCCATTTATTGAAAGTTGGTTCACTGGCGATAAGCGCGAACACCACTTGCTTGATCGCCCACGCAATGCACCAAATCGCACGGCACTTGGTGTCATGTCACTTACTTTCATGATGGTTTCACTGATTAACGGTGGTAACGACATCATCGCAACGCATTTCAGTATGACAATTAATCAAATCATGTGGGGAACGCGTTTCGGAATATTTATTCTGCCTCCACTTGCTTTCATTATTACTAAGAGATTATGTCTTTCACTTCAGCGTGCTGACCGTGATTTAGTTTTGCATGGGACTGAAACAGGACGTCTTCTGCGACTTGCCCATGGTGAATTCGTAGAAGTACACGCACCAATCTCACCAGAGAAAGCATGGCTACT
>CAIQRN010000116.1 GCA_903874255.1 uncultured Actinomycetes bacterium | reverse complement strand
GGTTGCAACACACTTTGCTGCCAGTGCGGTTCCAGCAGACAATGCTTGCTCTAAATCACTTGTTTCTAGCCACTTTGGAATAAATCCGGCGGCAAATGAATCACCAGCACCTGTTGTGTCGACAACATTTGTGGTGATTGCTGGAACCTTAATAAATTTTCCATTATGAACGGCTGTTGCACCCCGAGATCCAAGTTTGATTACAACTAAAGGGGTGTGCTTATTCAAATTTTCTTCTGCAATCTCTAAGTCCTCTGAAGCACCTAAATATCTAGCTTCCTCTGAGTTAAGGAGTATTCCATCCATAAGTTCGACCCAGGAGAGAACCTCTTCGCGAGAAACGATTTTCATCGCACCGGTTGTTGTTGGATCAAAAAAGATTGGTATTCCTGCAGATTTTATTTTCTTAATCATTGCAAGCACTGCTTCACGACTTCGTGAATCTAGAAGTGCATAGCCACTTATATACGCACCATCAAAACCTTCGAGATTCGGTAAGTCATTTATTTCCAGATCTGCATTAGCCCCGTTGTCGGGAAACATTGTCCGTTCTCCATTTGAATCAACCAAAATAACTACAACGCCGGTTGGTCGTCCTGAATGCATCAAATTTGAATGCACCACACCGTATTTATCAAGATCAGAAATCAAAGCAAAGCCAACGGGGTCATTTCCTACGCGGGCAACTAATTGAGCTCCAGCAAAAGTGCGCGTAATCCACGTTGACACATTTGCTGCTTGTCCGCCAGGGTGCGTCGAGATACGACTTGCCGTGTCATTCCCGTAATTAATATGCTCTTTGAGTTGCGCAATAACATCTAGGGCGAGGTCGCCAATACATAAAATTTTTGTCATTGAAGTGCCACCGCAATATCGGCAGCCAGTGCACAGTTGGATTTAATTATTTCGGTATTTATAGCTAGAGATTCACCATTGCTAGCAGTATGAAAATACTCGAGCAAGTATGGAGTTACATATTTGCCGTCAATGCCATCTCGTTGGGCATTTGCTAAACCATTTTTAAGAATTTCATCATGGCGTGACTTTGGCATTTCTTTCACAACCGGATTAGCAACAATGAGAGCATGATTGGATGTTTGTACGACATTGCGCGCCTTGATGATGGCGGCGATCTCGTTGGCAGAATCGACTTGATGTTCAATTTCGAAACCGGAATCAGTTAAATAGAAGCCGGGGAAATTCCTTGTTTTATAGCCCACAAGTCCAATAGCTAATGTCTCTAAACGTTCTAGAGTTGCATGAACATCAAGAATTGATTTAACTCCTGCGCAAACCACAGTCATATCAAGTTGAGACAGCGCGGTCAGATCTGCCGATTCATCGAAAGATTCATTTGCTCCACGATGAACGCCACCAAGACCACCAGTTGCGAAGATTCTTATTCCGGCAAGCGCAGCTATATGTGCAGTTGCTGCAACTGTCGTTGCGGCACTTTTTCCGCTCGCGATAATGATTGCCAAATCTCGAGTGGAGGCCTTAGAAATATCATCGCGATTAGCAATGGCTTCAAGTTCATTGACTTCAAGGCCGATATGTACCACACCATCGAGGAGGGCGATTGTGGCTGGGGTTGCACCGCGTCCTCGAACAATGCTCTCGCATTCTCGTGCAACTTCTAAGTTGGATGGTCGAGGCAGGCCATGAGAAATAATTGTGGATTCAAGCGCAACGATTGGTTTTTTCGCATCTAAAGCGGCAGACACCTCAGCAGAAAATTTTATTGCACCGTTCATGGGTAAACCTTAGCCGATGTAGTGAGAAGATATATACGTGCATTTGTCGCAAATAACTCCTTCAATCTTTTCCTCCTTGGGGCTATCAACTTCCGATGACCTTCTGGGAATCGGTCCTTCACCTTTCGGGCGCGAACTTCTTTTTCTAATCGATGGTTTCGGCGCCGATACTTTTATTAAGTACGCCGATGCGATGCCAGTAATTTCCAGGCTCACTAATTTTGGAACAGTTCAAACGTCTTTCCCATCAACGACAGCTACATCTTTAGCGACTCTCACTACTGGAACTTTGCCTGGAGTCCATGGAATGTTGGGCTATACCGTGCAAGTGCCACGAAGTGGAGGTCGAATTCTCAATGCATTGAAATGGGATGAACGCGTTGATCCAGAAAATTGGCAATCTGTTCCCACGCTATTTGAACGTGCGGTCGCGGAGGATATTCATGTCACGCATGTAGCCGCCAAGCGTTACGAAAATTCAGGATTTACACGTGCAGTGTTTCGCGGAGCGCACTATAAAGGCGCGAACGTATCTGCAGATCTAATTGCTGAGACTAAGTTGGCTCTACAGAAATCACCAGCTTTTGTTTATCTCTATGTCAACGATTTAGATTCTGCTGGTCACAGCGACGGAGTCGGTAGCGACAAATGGCTAGCGGCACTAACAATGATTGATCAGTTGTTTGCAAATTTAATGAAAGAAATGCCACATGGAACTCGAATTTGGCTGACATCAGATCACGGCATGATTAACGTTGAAGAGAAAATAGTTCTTGGTGCTGATAATCCGCTTCTTGATGGAGTGGCAGTAATTGGTGGTGAACCTCGTGCGCGGCATCTGTATCTAGCACAAGAGTTAGATAGTCCAGCAGCGCGTGAGGATGTTGTGCTTCGTTGGGAAGAGTTCTTAGGGCAACGGGCCATTGTTCTTAGCCGCGAAAAAGCCGTCGCAACTAATTTATTCGGAAATCAAGTGACTGAAGATGCTCTTGATCGCATGGGAGATGTGATTGCAATTGCTCAACACAATACGGTCCTTTTAGATCCAGATCGCGCAGATAAAGAAGGCGCAATGGTTGGTCACCATGGCGGGGATAGCGCGATTGAATCGCAGGTTGGTTTACTTACAACGACTTTAAGCTAAAGCCATTTCTCTTTCTTAAACTTATAAAGTAAACCAGCGCTAAAACTAGTAACAACTCCTAGAACCAAAAAGTAACCGTACTTCCAGTGCAGTTCTGGCATATTGTCAAAATTCATTCCATAAATTCCTGCCACCATTGTTGGTCCTGCAGCAAGTGCAACCCATGCAGAAATCTTTCGGACATCTTCATTTTGGCGAACTTGAATGTGTGCTAAATCTGCCTGCAATGCCGAACTCAAAAGCGAATCCATGCCTGAAGCATGTTCACAAGCACGTTGAAGATGATCGAGAGTGTCCCTAAAAAATGGTTTGAGAGTATCTGGATTGGAAGAATAGGTTTCAGAAACTAATTGTTGAATCGGTAAAACGAGTGGCTCAATGGCATGTCGATATTCAATCAGTTCACGTTTTAGGAAGTAAATTTCCTGCGAAAAAGTTTGGCGATTTCCACCAAAGACTTTGGTCTCAAGTGCAACTACATCATTTTCTAATTCGGCAGCAATTTGTGTGTATCCATCAATTACTCGGTCAGCAACAGCATGCAGCACGGCAAATGGGCCTTGTGTTAGGAATTCAGGCCGCGACTCAATTTCAGCACGAACAGTTGATAAAGGGCTGCCCTCACCATGGCGAACGATTACTATAAAATGAGAATCTACAAAACAAATAAGTTCACCAGTTGTAATCTCACTCTTGGTTTCATTATAAAAAACTGTCTTGATAACAAAAAACGTTAATTCGCCGTATTTCTCAATCTTTGGACGCTGTTGGGCATTGACGGCATCTTCGACGGATAGAGGATGAAAATTTAATTCGCCAACGATGTGGTCGAATTCTGCTTGTGAAGGCTCGGCCAAACCTACCCAAACAAATCCGCCGTTAGCACGTGCTTCATCAACAAGATCCGAGATATCACCGCCATTTTTAACTCGAACCCCTAATTGATAAAGAGCTGAGTCAACAATCACTTCTTAATCTTCTTCCGTTGGTTTAATACCAAACATAATTTCATCCCAGCTTGGAACTTTTGCACGAGCAACTACGCCATCGCGAGCTGCCTCGTCATCCGGCAACTCACGAATCACTGCAAGTCTTGGAACTTCCGGAGCTGGAACAGGAAGATTTGTTTCGCGAAGTGAAGGATGGTTGGAATCAGAATAAACAAGTCCCGGAGTTGGTAATTGGCGTGCAGGTGGCTCATCACCCATCATCCATCGTGCATTTTCATCCATTGATGCAAGAGTGCGACGTGTTGTGTCAAAATTCCATTGCGCAATACCCACACCTGAAGAGTTTGGATAGTGAAGTTCAACAGTCCATGTTCCATTTTCATGGCGCCAGGTATTCCACGATAACTCTGAAAGATCAATATTTCGCGGTGCAAGGCGTGAAACAACTACTCCAAGAAGATTGACGGCGTCACGACCACTTTCTTTTCTGATTGGAACTTGTTGAGCCTGATCCACGATGTAAATGCGCTCTTGCAAAATTGGACCAGAGAATCGTTCAATTTTTTCAATCGAAATATTATTTTCTCGCGCTAAGTCTTCTGCATTTTCACCAGCACGTAGTCGACGTTGTATCTCTTTAATAGAAATAGTTTCTGGTTCTTGTTCAGGAACGGCAGATAGTCGGGGCTGGTTTACAGTTGCTCTTAGAGTGTCGCTGATACGAATTGTGAACTCATTGCCGTCACCATCTATCAAGGTCAAATGGGTGCCGTCATCGCTTCTGCCGTGGAGTCGAAGTTCAGTCACGGTTCAGAGAGTAATGGATGAGGGCCTTATATACGCGAAAGAAGGGCAATGTTGCTAGAAGTGCCGCAACCATGAATCCCAGCGGGACCCAAAATGC
Source organism: uncultured Actinomycetes bacterium (assembly GCA_903874255.1). Taxonomy (GTDB): domain Bacteria; phylum Actinomycetota; class Actinomycetes; order Nanopelagicales; family Nanopelagicaceae; genus Planktophila. Next base: position 5,770 of record CAIQRN010000116.1, on the reverse strand, counting down.
ACTCTGTGCTCCGTAGTGATCAATGACCCATCCGCCCAAGGCGCTAGAAATTGCACCGCCAAATGGCATGCCTGCAACCACCCAGGTAAAGGACTCTGTTATTTGTTCGCTAGGTACCGCATCTTGAACAACACCATATGCATTTACGACTAGCGGGGCAATTGCAAAACCGTTGAAAAAGAGTGCAACAGCTAACCAAAAAATAGAGTGCACGAAAATGAATGGGATTGAAAGTACGGTGAGTGCAATTAAGAAAAAGAGAAAACGTGCAGCATAAGTAATTTTCCACTGCACAAGTCCGTTAGCTATTGCCATGACGGCGCTTCCGGTTGCCCACAGTCCAAGAAGTAGGCCGGATTGGGCTTTATGCCCCTGGCTTTGAGAAAACCCGACAACAACAATTGAGATAGCACCAAAAAATCCACCAGTAAAAGTTGTCGCAATCGCAATTGCGCGCACGATGGGCAGCCCAATGACAGGTGGGTGCGGATCTTTAACTCGAACTGGCGATGGCGGCGGCTCAGTTGATTTCTGAAGCGCAAATAAAGGCAGGCCCACTCCCATAAAAATCATGCCAACAATTAATCCAGCTGCGGGTGCAATTGAAGTGGCGCATGCTGTTGCGGTAATTGGACCGATGATAAAAACGATTTCATCCATTAACGCTTCATACGAGTAAGCCGTGTTTACTAAGTGCTTATCCGCTTCGTCTTCTGCGGTACTCGATTTATCTGGACCCAATACATGTAACCAGCGCCGACGAACTAAACCACCTGTATTTATGGAAGCTAGTTCAGCAAAAATAATCGTGATAAACCAACTCCATACGGGGGCGTTATTCAAGACAAGAATTGCAAATAGCGTGAGCCCACACAGTTTAAGTGGAACTACTCGCAGCAACATTTTTCCTTGTCCGATTCGATCGGAAACTCTTGACCAGTAAGGAGTGGCCAGAGAAACCACAATCGATGCAACAGCGCTAAGCGCACCCGCCAATGCATAAGAGTCACTAACAGAAACCACAATAAAAATAAGTGCCAGAGAATCCATAGATATTGGCATTCGGCCAATAAGTGCTGCAACTGAAAATTTCATTGCCCCGGGAGTTCGAAATAGCGTCGTGTAGGCCGAGAACATGTCAACAGTCTATGACAGGGCTAGGATGTACGGGTGACTGTTACTGATGAACTTCTTGCTTTGGCATTACAGATTGCAAAACAAGCGGGTGACATGCTGGTAACACGGCCTGCGTCTTGGGATTTAACTTTTAAATCAACTGCAATCGATATTGCAACTCAAATGGATATTGCCAGCGAAAAACTAATTGTGAATGCAATTCTTGCTGCCAGACCTGATGATGGAATTATCGGTGAAGAAGGGGCGGAGCGGCCTTCGAAATCTGGATACACATGGGTGATTGATCCAGTTGATGGCACTGTCAATTATTTCTACGGTTTGCCTGGGTGGAATATCAGCATTGCAGTTAAAGATTTAGATGGCACCGTGGTTGGAGTTGTACACGCACCAACAATTAATTCAACGTGGCATGCCACGCGCGCAGGTGGGGCTTTTCTCAATGGTGCACCAATTGAGTGCAACAACCCCATTGAATTGGACCGGGCACTCGTTGCAACCGGTTTTGCTTACGATGTTAAAGATCGAAGCAATCAACTCGATCTCATAAACCACTTTCTGCCACGCATTCGAGATATCCGTCGAATGGGTGCCGCAGCAACGGATCTTTGTTTGGTGGCTTCAGGAATTCTTGATGGATATTGTGAAACTGGGCTCAAGGAGTGGGATTTAGCAGCTGGCTCATTAATAGCTTCAGAGGCTGGAGCAACAGTGACGACCCAGCCGTGGCGGGGGATGGAGCTCACGCTGGCTGCAGGCGCGCATCTTCATGGTGTGATTCAGGCCGAGATGCCGCGCTAGTCAGGCTCGATTTACGCTCAAGGGCCTATTTGTGGCAAGATACGCAGTCTGCACCTGCCAAAGCCGGTGCTTAATACGAAATGATAAAAAGGGACGAATTCCATGAACATTCTTGACGCCGTAGATGCAGCTTCGCTGCGCAAAGACATCCCACAGTTTCGCGCTGGTGATGAGCTCAAGATTCACGTCCGTGTTATCGAAGGTAGCAAGAGCCGTCTTCAGGTTTTCCAAGGAATCGTAATTCGTCGTCAAGGTGATGGCGTTCGCGAAACTTTTACAATCCGTAAAGTTTCTTACGGTGTTGGAGTAGAACGTACATTCCCAGTTCACACACCTGTCATTGAAAAAATTGAATTAGTAAAGAAAGGCGAAGTTCGTCGCGCCAAGCTTTACTACCTACGCGATCTTCGCGGTAAGGCTGCAAAGATTCGCGAAAAGCGCGACGGCATTGAAGGTTACGGCGATGGAATTCTTTCAACTCCAGAACCTGTTGTTGAAGCGCCAGTAGTTGAGGCAGTTGTTGAAGCTCCAGTAGTTGAGGCAGTTGAAGCAGTTGTAGAAACTCCAGCGGCTGAAGCAGTTGCTGAAGAAGCACCAGCAGCCGAATAAAACTTTAGATGCAACGCAAGGGCACGCTCCTTAGAGAGCTCCCAGTACTGGTCGTAGTTGCGCTAGTTGTTTCTCTACTTATAAAAACTTTCTTGGTGCAGTTTTTCTATATTCCATCTGGCTCAATGGAAAATACACTTCAAATTAAAGATCGTGTAGCCGTTAATAAGCTTCCATTTATTTCTCGGAACATTTCACGCGGAGATATTGTGGTTTTTCGAGATCCTGATGGCTGGCTACCAGAAATAAGCGAAACTTCTACGAATAAGTATGTTTCTAAGTTAAAAACCGGACTAGTTGCCGTAGGTGTGTTACCAAACCCTGCTAAACAATATTTAGTCAAACGCGTAATTGGCGTGGCTGGAGACCATATTGTTTGTTGCGATAAAGCAGGTTTATTAACTGTGAACGATAAAGCCATTACTGAGCCATATATTTTTGCGGGAAATAAACCCAGCGATATGAACTTCGATGTAACCGTTCCAAAAGACAAGATTTGGGTTATGGGCGATCACCGAGGCGCAAGTGCGGATTCCCGATATCACCAAGAAGATATTAATAAAGGATTTGTTCCACTGTCTCGAGTCACAGGTCGAGTTTTTGCCGTGATTTGGCCCTTTAAAAATATTACATATGTTCCAAAAATCAACGTTCTTAAATAGTTTCGTATGAAGGTCATTGAGCAGCTTCTTGTTAATGCTGGAATCGCTCCGATTGCTGGGGTAGATGAAGCAGGTCGAGGTGCATGTGCTGGACCATTAGTTATCGCTTCAGTTATTTTGCATGATCCTTTTTCTCCCGAGTTGGCTGCAGTGCGTGATTCAAAAGAGTTGAGTGAAAATAAGCGAGAAGAGATTTTCGAGTTGCTGCAAACAATAGCTGCGAGCATTAGCGTTGTGATTGTTCCAGCAAGTGAAGTCGATTCACGTGGGGTGCATGCCGCCAATCTTGATGGAATGCGCCGTGCAGTTCATGGATTAGATCTCACGCCTGCATACGTATTGACCGATGGTTACGCAATCGAGGGGCTAGGCATACCAAATTTAGCTGTTTGGAAAGGCGATCAAGTTGTTGTCAGCATTAGCGCGGCATCAATTGTTGCAAAAGTTACTCGTGATCGCATCATGCGAGAACTAGATACACAGTTTCCGGAATATGGCTTTGCCGGTCATAAGGGCTACATCACAAGTGCACATAGCAAGGCGCTCACTGAGCATGGTCCATGTAGTCAACATCGCAGTTCATTTTCAAATGTAGCTGCGCTTATTCACAAGTAAGAGTCCAAAGCAAAGCGTTGTCACAGCGGGAATTTATTGTTCCCAACCATGCAAAGAAAAAATAATCAACGAACTGGCGCATACGGCGAAGAGGTAGTGACTCAGTATTTATGCGGAGAACAAGCAGAAATTATTGAAAGAAATTGGCGCATCCGTGAAGGCGAAATAGACATCATCGCGCTTTATCCCTCTGGAGTTTTCGCTTTCGTTGAAGTTAAAACACGTTCCTCTGTTGCATTTGGACATCCATTCGAAGCAATTAATCCGGAAAAAGCCCGCCGATTACAGAGGTTAGCGATGGGGTGGTTAGCGACCCATGGGTGTTTGGGATGTGAGTACCAAATCGATGTTGCAGCAGTTTTGATTGCTCCTGATGGTTCGCACAGTATCGAATACCGAGCGGGTGTTTTATGAACCTTGCTGACACAAAGTCGGTTGCTTTACTTGGTCTTGAAGGTCATGTCGTAACAGTGGAAGTCGATATCGCAGATGGATTGCCGGCCTATGTATTACTCGGGCTTCCTGATGCTGCGCTTTCAGAGTCACGGGATCGAGTAAGAGCGGCGATAGTAAATTGTGGTGAGATTTGGCCAAATCGAAAAGTTACGGTCTCGCTGTCACCTGCCTGGTTGCCAAAAAGTGGTTCAAGTTTTGATTTAGCAATCTGCATTGCGCTGCTTGCGGCGAGCGAAACGATTGCCGCGCAATCTATTTCAGAGATTGTTTTCTTAGGTGAGCTATCACTAGATGGAAGTATTCGTTCAGTGCGCGGTGTTTTACCGGCACTAATTGCAGCACAGAAAGCAGGAATAAGAAGCGCAGTAGTTCCGTTGGCAAATTTCCAAGAGGCATCTTTAATGCAAGGAATAGAAATCATCGGAATGGATCACGTTAAACAGGTACTTCGCTGGCTTCGAACGGGAGAAAGAGATCACACCGAAGAGATTGATTTAGTGTGGGAAGCAAATGATGAGAATCTAGATTTCGCTGATGTTGCCGGACAGCCACAGGCCCGCCTTGCCGCTGAGATTGCCGCAACTGGAGGTCATCATGTTTTACTGATTGGCCCACCTGGAGCAGGAAAAACCATGATTGCTGAAAGAATTCCAACTATTCTGCCTCAGCTCTCCATTTCTCAGGCGTTAGAAGTTACCGCAGTACATTCGATTGCTGGCTCTTTTGCAAATCGATCACCAACTTCTTTAGTTGCCCCCATTGTTTCACCGCATCACACCACGACACGTGTTGCAATGGTTGGGGGAGGTGCGCATGTAATCAAACCTGGTGCGTGTTCACTTGCGCATAACGGAGTTCTATTTATAGATGAAGCGCCTGAATGTCCAAGTGGTGTTCTAGATTCTTTACGCCAACCTCTTGAAGCCGGAACAATTACGATTGCACGAAGCGTTGGAAATATAACTTTTCCAGCGCAATTTCTTTTGGTTCTTGCTGCCAACCCATGCCCTTGTGGAAAATTTTCAGGTCGAGGCCGCAGTTGCACATGCACTTCCTTGCAAGTTCGAAGATACCTCGGAAAATTGTCGGGACCTTTAATGGATCGCATTGATATGAGAGTAAATGTTGATCCAGTTGGAAGAGTTGATATGGCTCGCAGTGATTTAGGTGAGTCAAGCGCAGATATTCGTGCACGAGTAATCGCAGCACGCGAAGTTGCTGCCAAGCGCTTTGCTGAATTTAGCTGGAAATTAAATTCTCAAATTCCCTCACGAGCTCTTCGGACTATTTTCCAACCTAAGCGGGAAGCTATGAATTTCCTGCATGATCAATTGGATAAGGAGCACATAACTGCTCGAGGTCTTCACAAAATAATAAGAGTGTCATGGACCCTGGCCGATATTGCCAATCATGTAGTTCCAACATTGCAAGACGTCGAGCGGGCCCATGAATTACGTGGAGGTATTGAGATATGAACGAGCGGGAAGCGCGGG
>CAIQRN010000115.1 GCA_903874255.1 uncultured Actinomycetes bacterium | reverse complement strand
TTGTTCTTATTGTTGTTGTTCTGGTTGCCATTGTTGAAGTTCTGGTTCCACGCGTTGTTCGCATTGTTCTCAGACGAGGACCAGTAGTTGTTATCCACGAATCCTCCAACACCGATTGTTATAGACATGTTTTGGCCCCTTTCAGGAATCTAAAAGGGGCACTTCTTGACTTCCTCTGGCTTTGGGAAAGTTCAATCCCAGCACTACTTGGAAGTCTGCCTATCGCTTTTCAAACGCGAATCATTGCTCACTCTCATCAACCTTAGCCGATGAGATTCTGGCCCTCAGACTGGCATTTCTCCAGCCTGTGATCTGCTTTCCAATGCTATCCATCAACATGATTAACTCGCTATGTTTTTTTGTGGGCAATAATTTTAAATCCCCAGAAAGACGAATCTCTAATTTGAGCAGCTCAAAATCATCTAAGAAAGCCTCAAGATGGGCGACCTTGTCAGTAGATTTATTGATCCGATAGATCGAGCGCAAAAGAACCAGACAATCCCGCTTCATATCCTGGCCCAATGTGAACTTATACTCACGCGGATAATCCTGGGTGAAGAGAAATACTTTGTGGGTCAGGGTGTAGACATCGGCAAAGACGGGTAGATCTTGATAGAGGGCCATGGATAAGCCACCTCATATCTAGCAACCTAAAACCTAAAAATAAATTTTTAAATTGATGAATAGGTAAATAGATGAAGGGCTAAAAAGCCCGCACTGGCCGGACGTAGGCGGTGTTGTCCTTACCGTCGTTGTACTGGTAGCCAAGGCCGAAGAACTGGTACCACGCGTTGTACGCACCGTCCTCAGACGAGGACCAGTAGCCGTTACCCACGAAACCTCCAACACCCGCTTGTCGCAAATTGGTATACATCAGCATTGCTTCACCAATTGAAGGCAGGAACCAATCAGCTTGGGAACCTCCTCGATAATCCACAGCTGCCTTGATCGCTCCTCCTGTGCAAGTGGCTGTAGAGGTATTTGTTGCGCCTTTACCGACGCCGGAATTAGACCAAGCATTGAGCCCTAACAATGTCGTGGTGTCCGAACACCACTTCATGCGTGGATCGTCCGTTGTACTACCCGTGGTCTCGCCCGTAAGGCTGCCTTGATTTACCAAAATATTGTTACCCCATCCTTGTGGCGCAGCCTCTAAATAATTAATCCCTACGTACTGATCGAAGTAGTCAACAAAAAAGATATGACCACCACCAGGGCCGGTCATTCCAATTTTGCACTTTTCATCTGCAACTGTTCCTAAATCAGGTCCGTCACACACAAACAACTCAGTAATTGCGATTGTCGCATTAGTTCCGTTAGCACCTGCTGCACCTGTCGCACCAGTTGCACCAGCAGGCCCACTTCCACCGCTGGCACCTCCAGGTCCCTGCGCACCTGTTAATCCGGTTAATCCAATGGGACCTTGCGCACCTGTTAATCCTGTTAGTCCTTGCTCACCCTTAGGCCCCACCATTGAAACTCCTGCAGGCCAGGTTCCATCTATATTCTTAGGACCAAACAATGTTTTGGTCACAGAGTTAATAAACATATCTCCTGGCGCACCCCATGTACTGACTGGATCTGAGGTGCCATTCCATAAGGTCTTTCCATCTTTGCCATCGGTACCATCTCTGCCAGATAATCCTGTTGCACCGGTTAATCCAATTGCACCTGCTGCACCATGTGCGCCAAGAACAAGTTTTTTGCTTCCCTTAGGACAGCTCGAGGTTCCTGGGTGGGTGACGACTGAAGTCTTAGAATTCACACACATGAGATATCCGCCTGTGGGTGAGTTAAGAAGACCCGAGGCTTGTGCACTGATGCCACCAACAACTAAAGCAATAACTAATACGACACCATGGGATTTATTAAAGGTTGGAAAAAATAATTTTCTTTTCATAATTTCTCCACAAGATTTTGTTTAATGTCTTGCGAATCTCGCAAGAGCCGTCAAGTGAATTTGGCGATACGATTACTATAAAATTCGTATCTTTTTTTGCAACTATATATGTGAGGACTATCTCTCAACATAACCGCAAAAGGGGCGGTCGGTATAAGAAGTGGTGGCGGGTGAAGGATTTGAACCTTCGAAGGCAGAGCCGGGGGATTTACAGTCCCCTCCCATTGGCCGCTCGGGCAACCCGCCAAGGTCGAACAAGTACTGCGGCAATTATGGATAGTGCGAAGGGTAAGGATACCTTAGGCTCGTAGGCGTACAAACCGCCTTTTACTCGAAGGGAAAGGCCCTGGCCATGGCAGCAGATGCAAGTTTTGACGTTACCTCCAAAATCGACCGTATGGAGCTCGATAACGCTATTAATCAGGCGGTGCGTGAGATTGAGACCCGCTTCGATTTCAAGAACACAGGTTCAAAGATCGAACTTGAGGGCGAAAAGATTTTGATCGAAGCTGACACAGAAGAACGCGCTAAAGCTGCCCTTGATGTTGTCAAAGACAAGATGGTGAAGCGCGGAGTATCACTCAAGCATCTTGATGCAGGCGCTCCACAACTTAGTGGCAAGATTTATAAGATTGCAGCGCCGTTGAAAGAGGGCATCTCTACTGAAAATGCTAAGAAAATTGCAAAGCTAGTTCGCGATGAGGGTCCAAAATCTGTTAAGACTCAAATTCAAGGGGATGAACTTCGTGTGACATCTAAAAGTCGTGATGATTTACAGGACACGATGGCAATGATTAAAGAGGGTGGATTCGATTTCGCTGTTCAATTTACGAACTTTAGATAATTGAAGAAAACTAAACTCGGACTTGTATTTGGAGTCAGTGCATATGGTTTATGGGGGCTATTCCCTTTATATTGGCCATTGCTGGAACCATCAAATCCTTTCGAGATTGTTTCGCACCGAGCAGTATGGACTCTAGTTTTTTGTTTAGTAATTTTGGCTCTTACCAAGGCGCTCAAGGCAACAAAAGAAACGCTTAAGCGGCCAAAAGTTGCGCTGAAACTTTTCTTAGCATCAATACTTATTTCAATTAACTGGTTGGTTTACATCTGGGCTACGAATACCGGTCAAGTTGTCGAAGCTTCTCTTGGTTATTACATCAATCCACTTATCATTATTGCCTTCGGCGTGATTTTATTAAAAGAAAAGATGCGAACGTTACAGTGGGTTGCAGTAGCAATCGCAACGGTTGGTGTCTTGATTTTAACTATTGCTTACGGACATTTTCCTAAGATTGCACTTGCACTTGCAATTTCTTGGGGCAGCTACGGATTAATTAAGAAGCAACTAGGGCTAGGAGCACTTCAAGGGCTGGCAATCGAAACGGGATTTACCTTTATTCCTTATGCGGGCTACTTGATCTACTTAGGAAATCATGGGACCGGGCAGTTCGGTCAACATCCAGGCATAACTTTTCTCTTGATTAGCGCTGGAGCAATTACTGCAGTTCCACTTCTTTTATTTAATGGCTCAACCACTCGCCTTCCACTGTCAACAATTGGTCTGCTTCAATACATCACGCCAACACTTCAGTTTTCAATTGGTGTGTGGGTTCGTCATGAACCAATGCCTGTGGCGCGCTGGATTGGTTTTATTATAATTTGGGTTGCTTTAATTACTTTAGGAACAGATTTGGTGCGATCAAGCAGATCGATCGATAACCGCGTCGCATAACGACATTAATGCACCCGTTGCATCACAGATTGGTAGCGGTCCAAGTGCACCACGTGCCTCTTTTGCTACCTGATGCAGTTGCTGGCGGGATTCATCTAATGCTTTGTGGTTTCGCAAAGCTATAAGAACTTGTTGAACTGTTGCTTCATCTTCAATTGGGGCTGAAAGTAATTGCTGAAGGTCGCGATCAGCCGTGTCAGTTGATTTCATAACATTAAGCGTGACTAGAGTTGGTACGCCTTCACGCAAATCAGTACCAGGGGTTTTGCCTGATTGATTAGATTCACTTGCGATATCAATAACGTCGTCAGCTAATTGAAATGCGACGCCTATTTTCTCGCCAAATACCGTAACGGTTTCCGTGATTTCTGTAGGGGCACCAGAAATCATTCCACCATAGCGTGCACTTGCCGCAATGAGTGAACCAGTTTTATCGGCAACAACTTTCAAATAATGTTCGAGAGGATCTTGTCCAGGGTTCGGTCCCTGCGTTTCCATAATTTGGCCAATTACTAATCGCTCAAAAGTGCGCGCTTGTAAACGAACCGCTTCAGGGCCTAAGTCAGCTAATAAATCTGAAGACTTTGCAAATAGAAAATCACCGGTCAAGATTGCAATTGTGTTACCCCAGCGCATATTTGCACTTTCTACGCCGCGGCGAAGTGGTGCTTCATCCATAACATCATCGTGATACAACGTTGCGAGGTGGGTTATTTCGCAGGCAACTGCCGCTGCAATGACGCCTTTACCTGTTGGGTCACCAAATTGAGCGGTAAGGAGCGTTAAAAGGGGACGTAGGCGCTTTCCTCCAGCGGCAACAAGGTGATGTGCTGTCTCATCGACGAAGGGGTATTCGCTGCGTGTATGGCTTCGAAGCAAGGCTTCGACTTCGGCCATCTGTGAAATCAGTACAGATTCAAGTGCTGGCGCAACATTAGGAATTCCGAATGAAGACATTAGCGAATAAAGATCGCGTGATCTGTAATGAAATTAAGTAGTGGCGCAGGAAATACACCAAGCGCAACTGTCACTATCAAAGATACCGCGACAGTGATTTGGGTCAGAGATGATGGAATCTCAACACTTGTTCCATCTTCAACTGGATCGGTGAAGAACATCAACACAATTACGCGAATATAGAAAAACGCTGCAATTGCACTAGAAAGTACACCGGCGATAACAACACCTTTTGCGCCACTTTCATATGCTGCTGAAAATATTGAAAACTTTCCGATGAAACCACTTGTTAGCGGGATTCCGGCAAAAGCTAAAAGGAATACTGCAAATGATGTTGCAACCCAAGGAGATCTTTTACCAAGGCCTTTCCAACGGTTAAGGTCAGTAACTTCACCCGCTGAATCGCGCACCAATGTCACGATTGCAAAACCACCAACGGTTGCAACTCCATAAGCGAAGAGATAGAAAATTGATGCATCAAGTCCTGCTTTGTTAAGTGCGATAACTCCGGAAAGCAAGAAGCCTGCATGTGCGATGGATGAATACGCCAACATGCGCTTTACATCGCGCTGAGTAATTGCGACTAATGAGCCGAAGAGCATTGTGATAATTGCTATTAGTGAAAGGACTGGTGTCCATGACCATTGTGCATTTGCAAAAGCAGTATAAAAAATACGAAGCATGGCGCCGAAAGCTGCAACCTTTGTTGCTGCCGCCATAAATGCAGTCACGGGCGTAGGTGCGCCTTGGTATACATCTGGTGACCATGCGTGGAATGGAACTGCGCCGACTTTAAAGAGTAAGCCAATTGAAAGAAAGGCGATTCCGATAAGTAAGAAGACATCGTTTCCGGCTGCACCATTAACTGCATCATGGATTCCAGCGAAAGTTATTGATGATGAATATCCATACAAGAAAGCCGCGCCAAATAAGAAGAATGCTGATGAAAATGCACCAAGCAAGAAGTACTTAAGCGCTGATTCTTGCGATGCCAATCGGCGACGGCGCGAAAGCCCTGCCATTAAATACAGCGGTAAAGAAAGCATTTCAAGGGCAACAAACAATGTAATCAAATCACTTGAGATTGGGAATAACAGCATTCCAGAAACGGCAAACAAAGTAAGCGGATAAACCTCAGTTACTTGATTTCCACTTTGCAGCGCGTGACGTTCTTCATCAGATCCTGGGAGCGCAGCGGCAAGAGCTGTGAACTGCTCGGTATCTGCAATTAGAAAGACCGAAATAATTGAAATTATTAAAATCGATGCTTGGAGCAATACCGCCGGGCCATCAACGATTACTGAACCCATCGCGGCAGTAGTTGAACCCTCATTACGAATTCGCCAAACCTGCACCAATGAAAGTACAAGTGAGCCCAAAGTAATACTTAATTGAGTTATCGGGCGCAGAGCTTTTGAAACAAAAGCTTCGACAAGCACGCCGATGAGAGCGCCTGCGAGCAAAATCAAAATTGGTGAAAGAAGTGAATAGTTAAGAACGGGTGCGGCGAAGTCCATTATTTATCACCATTCGTTGGAGCGGGATCTGTAAAGCCCATTTGAGCAATCACATGTGCCGATGCTGGATTAATCACTTTCAAAAGTGGGGATGGATAGAAACCTAGAGCAATGATTATTGCAATCACTGGCGCTATTGCGATTTTTTCACGCAAGTTTAAATCGCTCAGGTTTTCATTGCCTTCAGTTGTTGGCCCATGCAAAGCTTTCTGCACTGGAATCAATATGTACAAAGCCGCAAGCACGATTCCAAATGTTGCGATTACTGCATGTACCGGATATCGCGTGAACGTTCCGACGAGAACTAAGAATTCGCTTACAAAGCTAGACATGCCTGGCAGCGCCAAGGATGACATTCCGGCCAAGAAGAAAGACCAAGCCATGATTGGAGTTACACGCTGTAAGCCACCGAAATCTGCAATTGTTGAAGATCCGCGGCGTGAAATCATCCAACCACCTACTAAGAAAAGAGCTGCCGTTGAAAAACCATGATTAAACATGTACAACGTTGCACCACTTTGGCCTTGTGAAGTCATCACGAAAATTCCCATTGTGATGAAACCAAAGTGAGAAATCGAAGTAAAGGCGATTAAGCGCTTTAAATCGCGTTGACCAATAGCTAGGAAAGCGCCATAAACAATTGAAATGAGCGCAAGAACTAAAATCATTGGCGTAAAGGTTTTGCTTGCCTCTGGGAACAAAGTAAGGCAATAACGGATCATTCCGAAAGTTCCTACTTTGTCTAAAACGCCAAGCAAAAGAATTGAAGTTCCGGGTGTTGCAGAATCGGCAGCATCAGGCAGCCACGTGTGAAGCGGCCACAATGGGGCTTTGATTGCAAAGGCTATAAAGAAACCCAAGAACAAAAGATTTTGCGTTGTTGAGCTCATCTGCAAATGCGAGAGCGCGGCGAGATCAAAAGTGTGTCCGCCTTGTGCGCCAGACATTACGTAAAGTCCGATGATTGAAGCCAACATCAACAGGCCACCGAAGAGGCTGTAAATAAGGAACTTCACTGCCGCTGCTGAGCGTTGACCTGTTCCATATCCCCCAATTAGGAAATAAACAGGAATCAACATCGCTTCAAATATTACGTAAAACAAGAAAACGTCAGTGGCAGCAAATACGCCAATCATCATTGTTTCTAGAACAAGAATAAGAACATAGAACGTCTTAACTGACCAACGGCCACCGTGTGATTCGTTCCATCCGCCGAGAACAACAATTGGTGCCAAAACCGTTGACATTAAAATCAAAACCAAGGCAAGGCCATCAATACCAACGGCAAAGTTGATACCAAATGATGGGATCCATGAATAGCTCTGCACGTACTGCAAATCAACGTTATCGCGTTGAAAACCAACCGCGATTGCGATTGTAACTATGGCAACTATGACTGTTGTGGCCAAAGCTATTTGCTTTGTCAGCGTTTCATTGGCTTTAGGAAGAACCCCGATTAAAAGCGCGCCAAGCATTGGCAAAAGCATCAGAAGAATTAATGAATTCATTATTGAGTCACCATCCAAATCGCTGCAATCAATAACGCGGCACCAACAAGAATCAAAGCGGCATAGCTGCGAACGAAGCCAGTTTGTATGCCACGAAGAACTGATCCAGAACCAAGTGCCATCTGACCTACTCCGCGAACTGCGCCATCAATTACGGCTTCATCTGTTTTTACCAAAGCAGAGGTAAGAAGCTGACCTGGGCGCATAAATACTGCCTCATTGAATTTATCCTGCATCAAATCTTGGCGTGCAATCTTTGTAAAGACTGAAACATTTTCTGGGGCTATGGCCAAAACTTCTTGGCGTGAATACTTGAAGAATGCGATTGCGATGCCAACGGCAACAACCGCTAATGCAAGAAGTGAAACAACCATCGGCTGCAGGCGTTCTGCGTGTTCGCCGTGTTCGGCAAATAGTGGTGCGAGCCAATTAACAAGTGCATCTCCATTGCTGAGCAAGAAGCCAGACGTCACTGATCCCACTGCAAGAATCGCCATTGGCAACCACATAAGCAGAGGTGATTCATGTGGATGTACTTCATCATCCCAACGAGACTTGCCAGTAAATGTAAGGATCATTACACGAGTCATATAGAACGCTGTGATTCCTGCACCTAGCAAGGTGACAATTCCTAAGATAATTCCCTTGTTACCGCCAGCATTAAATGCCGTTTCAATGATCTTGTCTTTTGAATAAAATCCTGCAAAGGGCGGGACTCCCAGAATCGCTAAGTAGCCAAGGCCAAATGTTGCAAAGGTGATTGGCATGTATTTGCGAAGTGCGCCGTATTTGCGCATATTTACTTCATCATTCATTCCATGCATAACTGAACCTGCACCAAGGAACATTCCGGCCTTAAAGAATCCATGAGTTAGTAAGTGCATGATGGCGAATGCGTAGCCAACTGGTCCAAGACCTGCACCTAAAATCATGTAACCAATTTGCGACATTGTTGAGGCGGCAAGTGCCTTCTTAATGTCATCTTTAGCGGTACCTATTAGCGCACCGAACAACAATGTAATTGCACCAACTATTACAACCAACAACTGCGCAGTTGGTGCGGCATCAAAAATAAAGTTTGAGCGAGTAATTAAATAAACGCCCGCAGTAACCATTGTCGCGGCATGGATCAACGCAGAAACCGGCGTTGGGCCTGCCATTGCATCACCTAGCCATGCCTGTAATGGGAATTGAGCGGATTTTCCAGTGGCCGCTACCAACAACATAATGCCGATTGCAGTTAGTGCAGCCGTTGAAGCGTGCTCGGAGGCGGCTTTAACGCCATCGAATGAGACGGTACCTAAGGTTGCAAATGCAATCATGATTGCAAATGACAATCCCATGTCACCAATTCGGTTCATGACGAAAGCTTTTTTGGATGCAGTTGCGTAGGCAGGTTTTTGATTCCAGAAACCGATTAATAAGTAGGAAGCTAAACCAACGCCTTCCCAGCCTACGTAAAGATTTAAATAACTATTGCCTAAGACTAATAAGAGCATCGCTGCAATGAAGAGGTTTAGATATGCAAAGAATCGGCGTCGATCGTGATCATGTGACATGTATGAGATTGAATAAATGTGAATCAAAGTTCCAACGCCGGTAATCAGCAGCACGAAACAGATTGAAAGCTGATCGAGCATCAACCCTGCATCTACATTGAAACTGCCGACTGAAATCCACTCAAAGAGTTTTTGTGTTACTGGACGAGATTCATTTGTTCGTCCAAGCATTTGTGTCAGTTGGTAAACACCAACGGCAAAAGCTGATGCTGACATCGCGGTACCTAGGATGTGTCCCCATTTGTCAGCTCGACGCCCAGCTAAAAGTAGAACTGTTGCACCAAATAAAGGCAATGCGATTAAGTAAACCAGGCTCGTAGAAGTCGTCATGGTTATCGCTTCAACAAACTAGCATCATCAACAGATGCTGATCGACGGGAACGGTAAATCGTGACGATGATTGCAAGTCCCACTACTACTTCACATGCGGCAACAACCATTGTGAAGAAAGCGATCACTTGTCCATTGAGGTCGCCATTAATTCTGGAGAAAGTGACAAAAGCTAAATTTGCCGCGTTAAGCATGAGTTCGACGCACATGAAAACAACGATTGCATTACGGCGAACAACTACTCCGACTGCACCGATAGTGAAAAGTAACGCTGATAAATACAGGTAATTAGCTGCATCCATAATTACGCCTCCTCCCCTGCACTTGTATCAACTTTGCCGAGTTCGAAAACACCTGAATTCAACATGTCTCCGCGGGCTTCAAGCGTTGCATTTATTGAATTCGCTGCTGGAGTTCCATCCGGCAACAATGCTGGAACATCAACCGCATTATGGCGAGCAAAAACGCCAGGACCTGGAAGTCCTGCAGCATTTGCTAAAGATGAACCACGGAAGCGCTCTGTTGAAAGTTGACGTTGTGTTGGGCGAAGTTGAATTCGCTGGTGATGTGCCAAAACCATCGCACCAAGTGCTGCGGTAATCAAGAGCGCAGAAACGACTTCAAATGGCCATACATAAGTTGAGAATAAAAGTTTTGCTAACTCTTTAACATTTCCGCCAGCATTTGCGGATTCAAGTCCAACTGCATCACGGCCGATCGAAGCTCGGCCAATAAGTGATACCAGTAAGCCGCCAAAACCAACTGCCGCTGTAATTGCAATTGGTCGTAATCCAGCAATTGTCTCGGTCAAAGAATCAGAAGAATCGACACCGACCAACATAAGAATAAATAGAAAGAGCATCATTACTGCGCCGGTATAAACCACAATCTGAACGATTCCTAGGAAAAGTGCATCTTGGGCAATATAAAAAATAGCTAGATTGATCATTACCGAAGCCATCAGGATTGCTGAGTGAACTGCTTTTTTAACTAAAAGCATGCCAAGTGCTGCAGCCACAGTTAGTGGCGCAAGAAACCAAAAGAGAAAAGCTTCAGGTGTCTGAGTTTGTCCGACTGAGATAGCTAAATTAATCATCACTTCACATCCTGAGATGGGTGTGATTGTTGAACATCGCCCTTGTAATAATTTGTGTCATTCATACCTGGATACATTGGATGTGGAGGCATCAACATTCCCTGACGAAGTGGAGCCAACAAATCTTCTTTTTCAAAGATTAATTTCGCACGAGAATCATCGGCTAATTCGTATTCGTTGGTCATTGTTAGTGCACGTGTTGGGCATGCTTCAATACAAAGTCCGCAGAAAACGCAGCGAAGATAGTTAATTTGATAGACCTTGCCGTAACGCTCGCCAGGAGACATTTGATTGTCTTGGGTGTTATTTGCGCCTTCAACATAAATCGCATCGGCAGGACATGCCCAAGCACAGAGCTCGCAACCAATACATTTTTCGAGACCATCTGGATGGCGGTTAAGTTGGTGACGGCCATGAAAACGTTCTTGGGTTGGTGCTTTAACCTCTGGATATTCAACTGTAAGAGTCTTCTTAAACATCTTAGAGAATGGAATCCAAAAGCCTTTAAGGTGTCCCAAGAGACCAACAGATTCGCCTGTCTCCATTTGGGTGAAAGGAACGTCATTAACTGAAATCTCTTTATTATTTAGCGGTTCGAGTTGCTCAGACATGATCGCCTCCCTTGCCTGCTTGTGAAACATTGATTGTCGAAACATTCATTGGAATTGTTGGAACAGCAAACGATGGCGCAGAAACTTCAACTTCTAGTGAGTCCAATTTTTTCTTCTTAGCATTATCGAAGCCAAGGTTCACTGCCATCACCAGTAGAACCACAATGCTTGCAAAACCAACTACATAAACTCGAGGTGCTCCTTGCAATGAAAGCGTGCGCAAAGTTGCAACTACTAGGATCCAAAGGATTGATACTGGAATCAAAATCTTCCAGCCAAACTGCATAAATTGGTCATAGCGAAGGCGTGGCAATGTGCCACGTAGCCAAACAAATACAAAGAAGAAAACTAGGACTTTTGAGAAGAACCAGATAGCTGTAAACCAGCCACCTAACCAGTTCTCAGTGAAACCAAGCCCTGGAAGTGCGTGATATCCGCCGAGGAATAAAGTTGTTGCTAATGCAGAAACGGCGATGATGTTGACGTATTCAGCAAGGAAGAAGAGTGCGAATTTTAATGAAGAGTACTCGGTATGGAATCCACCTACTAGTTCGCCTTCGGCTTCAGCCAAGTCAAATGGTGCGCGGTTAGTTTCACCGACCATCGAAATTGCATAAATCGCAAATGATGGGAACAGGACAACTCCGTACCACCATGTTGATTGTGCGGCCACGATATCTGATGTTGACATTGAGCCGGCGTAAATAAATACCGCAACCAATGAAAGTCCCATTGCAACTTCATATGAAATAACTTGAGCACTCGAACGCAGGCCACCAAGCAGTGGATACGTTGAACCTGAAGACCAGCCCGCAAGAACAATTCCGTAGACACCAACTGAAGCAATCGCTAATACATAAAGAACTCCCACTGGAAGATCTGTTAACTGCATTGCAGTTGTGTGACCAAATAATGACACTTTGCCGGTAATTGGAATTACAGCAAATGACATAAAGCAGGTTGTAGCACTAATAATTGGTGCAATAACAAAAATAATTTTGTCTGCAGCCGCAGGAATTAAATCCTCTTTGAGAGCTAATTTAACGCCGTCAGCTAAAGCTTGAATTAATCCGAATGGTCCAACACGGTTTGGGCCTGGGCGCTCTTGCATGCGGCCAACGATTCGGCGTTCTCCCCACACTGACATCAATGTAAGCAAAACACACACAATGAAAACTATGAGGGCTTTGATAGCGATGATTCCGCCGGAATCTGCGCCAATTAGTTCTGCTGTTGTCATGCCTTCACCACCGTCACTACTGCGCCATGTGCAACGCCTAGATTTACAAGTAATTGAGAACCTTGTGAATTACGCGGCGCCCAAATTGCATCGTCATGAATATCTTCAACAAGGGCATCAAGGGTTACTGAGCCAAGCGCTGTTGAAATCTTTAACCGATCACCGCTGGAAACACCAATTGCTTCAGCGCGCTTTGGTGAAATTACTGCAACGGTCTTTCGCGCAGTGCCTGCAAGATTTTCTTCGCCTTGCTGCAAAGTTCCTAAATCTAGCAATCGACGCCATGAAGTAAGAATGAATTGATCGGAATTAAGTTTTGGTGATGCAGCAGGAGAAACCTGATTCATCGCGACACGTGCACCGTCCCATTTTCCAATAGATGCAATCTCTTTTATTGCAGAGGTAACAGTTGCAAGATTTACTGATGCACCCATTTCTTCAGCAATCATTGAAAGAATTCTTAGGTCACTGCGATTAAGTGAATCAGCAACTGCGGCAGCGAATGAACGAGCGCGACCTTCCCAATTAAGGAATGAACCGCTCTTTTCAGTAATTGCCGCAACTGGCAAAACAACATCTGCGCGCTGTGTGACATAACTTGGTGCAATCTCTAGTGAAACAACAAATGCTTTTTCTAAAGCTGCGAGTGCACTCTGGCTATTGTCACCATCAAGTGGATCAACGCCTCCAACAACCAGTGCAGCGATTTCACCTGCATTAACCGCTGCATAAATCTGTGATGAACTCTTGCCCTGATCACTTGGAAGTGAATCGGTGCCCCACACGGCTGCAATATCAACGCGGGCCGCTGCATCTGAAACTGGTCGACCACCTGGCAAAAGATTGCCAATGGCTCCTGCTTCAAGTGCTCCGCGTTCACCTGCGCGACGTGGAATCCACGCAATTTTCGCGCCAGTTGATTGTGCCAATGCTGCGACCGCGCTTAAAGATCCTGCGCTTTCAGCGGCACGTTCTCCAACCAAAATAATTGATTTAGCGGTCAATGATTGTGTCGCGATTACTGCTGCTTCTTGACCAGGAGCAATTTTTACAAAATCACCCTTAAGTTTTTCTACGCCAATAGAAAGTTTGGTTGCGATAGCAGTAACTTTTAGCGCGCGCTTTCGTACTTGCTTATTTAAACGCAAGAAGACGATTGGAGATTCTTCTTCCGGTTCAAATCCAACTAGAAGTACTTGATCAGCGCGATCAATATCACTGTACGTTGTTGATGAACCAACAACATGTGCAGCTAAGAATTCGCGTTCTTCATCTGAAGCAAGGCGTGAACGGAAATCAATGTCATTTGTTCCCAGTGCTACGCGGGCGAATTTGCTGTACCCGTAAGCATCTTCATATGTAGCACGACCACCAACAAGCACGGCCGCCTTCGCTGACTTCAAGCCCTTGGCTGCTGCTGCAAGTGCCTCTGGCCAAGACGCTGGAACTAATTCTCCTGATGCATTACGAACAAGTGGCGTTGTCAATCGATCTAGTGCAGTCACATATTTGAATGCCCAGCGACCTTTATCGCAGTTCCACTCTTCATTAACTTTTGAATCATCGCCGGCAAGTCGGCGCAAAGTTTTGCCACGACGAACATCGGTACGCATATCGCAACCAGATGCGCAGTGCTCGCAAGCAGATGGTGTTGAGACTAAATCGAAAGGACGCGCACGGAATCGATATGAAGCGCCAGTTAATGCTCCTACTGGACAAATCTGAACAACGTTTCCAGAGAAATAAGATTCAAAGGGTTTGTTTTCGTAAATACCGACTTGTTGAAGCGCACCACGTTCATTCAAAGTAATAAATGGATCGGAGGCAATTTGTAGAGAGAAACGAGTACAACGAGCACATAAAACACAACGTTCACGGTCTAGTAAAACCTGTGAAGAAATATTGATTGGTTTTTCAAATGTGCGCTTTGTTCCTTCAAATCGTGATTGACCTTGGCCATTGCTCATTGCCTGGTTTTGTAATGGGCACTCGCCACCTTTATCGCAGACAGGGCAATCAAGTGGGTGATTGATAAGCAAAAGCTCCATGACACCTTTTTGTGCTTTCTCGGCAACAGTTGAAGTTAGTTGAGTTTTAACAATCATTCCGGGTTCAACTGGAATTGTGCAAGAAGCCTGTGGTTTTGGAAATGCGCGGCCATTAATTTCGATATCAACCAAACATTGGCGGCAAGCACCAACTGGATCTAGAAGTGGGTGATCGCAGAAACGAGGGATTTGAATTCCAAGTTGTTCTGCGGCACGAATAACTAAAGTTCCTTTTGGAACACTTACTTCAAAACCATCGATAACAACGGTAATCATGTCTACAACTTCAGTAGTCATTTACGCACCCGCCCCAGCAAATAGTGTTGAAGCAACAGGATCAAATTGGCAACCTGCATTCGTAATGTGAGCGATGTATTCATCACGGAAATATTTAATTGATGAAGTGATTGAACTTGTAGCACCATCGCCGAGCGCACAGAAAGAGCGGCCCATAATGTTGTCGCAAAGATCTAACAACTTAGCAAGGTCAGCTTCAGTTCCTTTGCCCGCTTCAAGATCACGTAGAAGTTGTACCAACCACCAAGTGCCTTCACGACATGGTGTGCACTTTCCACATGACTCGTGCTTATAAAACTCAGTCCAACGCAATACTGCGCGAACCACACATGTTGTTTCATCAAAGATTTGTAAAGCTTTAGTACCTAGCATTGAGCCGGCAGCTGCAACACCTTCATAATCCAGAGGAACATCTAAATGTTCTGCAGTAAAGATTGGTGTTGATGAACCACCAGGAGTCCAGAACTTCAAAGTATGTCCTTCGCGAACTCCACCAGATAGTTCAAGAATCTCGCGCAAAGTAATTCCAAGTGGTGCTTCAAACTGTCCAGGATTTTTCACATGTCCGGAAAGTGAGTAAAGCGTTGCGCCCTTGCTCTTTTCGGTTCCCATTGATTGATACCACTCGGCACCATTGGTGATAATCGCCGGAACTGCAGAGATTGATTCAACGTTATTAACAACTGTTGGTCGTGCATAA
>CAIQRN010000114.1 GCA_903874255.1 uncultured Actinomycetes bacterium | reverse complement strand
TTCGCGTCGATCTCATCGAGACCGACGAAGCACGCTAACAATGCGTTTACTCGTGGGGCGCATTGGTCGCGCCCACGGAATTCTTGGAGAAGCGACGATTGAGGTTCGAACTGATGAACCTGATCGTCGTTTTGCCATTGGCAACAAAGTGCAAACCGATGCACATGGCGAACTCACAATAATTTCAGGCCGAGTCCATAATGGGATTTTATTGCTTGGGTTTGCAGGGATTACTGACCGTAATGGAATAGAAAAACTGCGTGACACGCTGATCTATTGCGATGTAGATATCAACGAGCCAGGAATCGATGAAGATGATTTTCACGTTCTGCAATTAATTGGTTGCACGGCTCAACTGGAATCCGGTGAAAAAGTCGGTGAAGTAACCGATGTAATAAATCTGCCCGGCCAAGACTTGCTTGCAATTGCGGGAAAAGATGGAGAAATCCTTATTCCCTTTGTTCGTCAGTTGGTTCCGGAGGTAGATATTGCCGCAAAAATTGTTGTAGTAGTTCGGCCTGAAATAGCAGGTAGCGTTCAATGAAAATTGATGCAGTCACGATCTTTCCAGATTATTTCGCACCTCTTAAGTTATCACTACTTGGCAAGGCGGCAAATGCTGGTTTAGTAAATTTTGAAATTCACGATCTACGTAAGCATGCAACAAATGTTCATAATCAAGTCGATGACACTCCATATGGTGGTGGCGCCGGAATGGTGATGATGCCTGAAGTATGGGGACAGGCGTTGGATGAGTTGATGGAGCCAGAAACCGATTTAATCATTTTGACTCCAGCCGGAAAACGTTTTGATCAATCCATGGCTCAGGAATACTCAAAAGCTTCGCACTTAGTCTTTGCATGCGGACGCTATGAAGGTATTGATGATCGGGTTCGGCAACATTATTTAAATAAAGGCTTTCGCGTTCATGAAGTCTCCATTGGTGATTATGTTCTTGGCGGCGGCGAAGTTGCATCACTTGTGATGATTGAATCAATCACGCGATTAATTCCAGGAGTGCTTGGAAACCCGGACTCTCTTGCCGAGGAATCGCACAATGAAGAGGGTTATTTGGAATATCCAAACTATACAAAACCAGCAATTTGGCGAGATATCTCGGTCCCTGAGATTTTATTAAGTGGAAATCACGGCGAAATTGCAAAGTGGCGAGCCACACAAGCAATTGAGCGTGCGAATAAGAATTTATAACTCGTCAGTAACACGAGTTCTACCGTAGCGTTGCGCCCATGACTTATGACAGCAAAGCAATTCAGGCCCGACTTATTCGAGATCTCGAACCAGTTGTTGCTGTCGAACTTGATCGACACTTAAAAGTTCAAAAAAATTGGTATCCACATGAGTATGTCCCATGGTCAGAGGGCCGCGACTTTGCCGGTCCATTAAATGGTGATGCGTGGGAAGCTAAAGATTCACGCCTGACTCCGGTTGCACAAGATTCTTTGGTTCTTAATCTTTTAACTGAAGATAATTTACCGAGCTACCACACCGAAATCGCGCTTTCGATGGGCCGTGATGGTGCATGGGGAACGTGGATTGAACGCTGGACGGCAGAAGAAGCTCGGCACAGCATTGTGATTCGTGATTACTTAATGGCTACTCGTGGCGTAGATCCATATGAGTTAGAAGATTTGCGTATGGCACATATGTCTCTTGGATATCAGACTCCATATGAAAATGACATGCTTCACACCATCGCCTATGTATCTTTTCAAGAGTTAGCGACAAGAATTTCACACCGCAACACTGGCAAGATTTCAGATGATCCAATCGCTGAAAGCATGATGCAGCGCGTTGCCTTGGATGAAAATCTTCACATGCTTTTCTATCGCAATACTTTAGGTGCCGCTCTTGATATGGAACCGAATGCATCAATGCGCGCGATTGCTGATGTTGTAACTAATTTCGATATGCCAGGTGCAAACATGCCAGGTTTTGGTCGCAAAGCGGTACAAATTGCCTTAGCTGGAATTTACGACATGCAACAACACCTTGAAGAAGTTGTTGCGCCAGTACTAAGAGCATGGAACGTATTTGATCGTACGGATCTAAGTGGTGATGGTCTGGCTGCGCGGGATGAACTTGCCGCGTTCTTAGCCAAGACAACCGAGGAATCCAACCGATTTAATGAAAAACGTGAGATTTATTTCGAACGTTTAATCGCGCGCGGACAACAGCCACTGCGTATCCAGAAGTAGTATTGCCCGCATGTCTAAACGCGTCATTTTCATTGAACACGATCACGTTTCAGCAGGCGGGCCAATCTGGAAACAGTTTGAAAAACGTGGCTACGAAATTACTCGCTTTATAATTGTTGACGAAGAACATGCAAGTAAACCCAATGTCACTCCAATCTGGCCGAATCTGCTGGAGTTCGATGTCGTTGTAGTGATGGGTGCACCGTATGCCGCCTATGACGATCAAGGCATCGGAAATTGGTTAATACCAGAAGTTGAAAAAATGCGAGAAGTTCACAATGCAGGAATTCCAGTTCTTGGAATTTGTTTTGGGGGACAGTTAATGTCACGTGTACTTGGTGGCACAGTTTCACGTTCACCTCGAGCCGAACTTGGTTGGTATCAAGTTGATAGCGATGATGAAAGCTTTATTCCGTCAGGGCCCTGGTTTCAATATCACTGGGATCGTTTTACGGTTCCACCTGGCGCAGTTGAAATTGCTCGAACAGATTTATGTCCTCAGGCCTATCACTTTGGTCGCACATTAGGTCTGCAGTTCCATCCCGAAATTGATTCAGAAGTCTTAGATATGTGGCTCGCAATGGATGGTGGATGTGCTGAAGTTGAATCTGAAGGAGTAGTTGTAGACAGACTGCGTACCGAAACTCGCGAACTTGAAGCGGGAAGCAATCAGCGCGGCTACGATTTAGTTGATCAATTTCTTGATCGAATCGCAACCGCGCCAATACGCAGGATTTAATTAATCGTTAGAGATAAATACGTTCTTTAACTCTGTGTAAGCATCAACTGCATCAGGACCAAGTCCACGACCTAAGCCTGACTGCTTGAAGCCACCAAATGGCGTCCAGAATCGGACTGATGAATTTGAATTTACTGAGAGCGCACCAGATTCAATCGCACGTGAAACTCTTAACCCACGTCCAATGTCACGTGTCCAGATTGAACCCGACAATCCATACTCACTGTCATTGGCAAGGGCGATTGCTTCGGCCTCATCTTCAAAAGTGAGGACTGAAACAACTGGACCAAAGATTTCTTCACGCCATGATTTTGCTTGTGCATCTTTAGCGAGCAACACCGTTGGTGGCATCCAATAGCCAGGCCCTGATGGCGCTGAACCTTGGAAGGCAATTTCTTCATTCAAGTAAGAATTCACGACATCGAACTGCTTCTTTGAAATAAGCGGACCCATCTCTGCAGTTGCTAAGTTGGGATCTTCTACGCGAAATTTCTTCACGGCTACTTCAAAGTGTTCCATAAAGGAATCGAAGGCAGATTTTTGAATCAGTATCCGTGAGCGTGCGCAACAATCTTGGCCGGCATTATCAAAAACTGCACCAGGTGCACCTGCAGCTGCTTTAGCAACGTCGGCATCGGCAAAAATAATATTGGCGCTCTTGCCGCCAAGTTCAAGCGTTACTCGCTTAACTTGATCGGCGCAACCAGCCATGATTTGTTTTCCTACGCTTGTGGATCCAGTGAAACCAACTTTGCGCACTAGGGGATGAGTGACAAATCGATTTCCAACAACACTTCCTTTTCCAGGCAAAATATTAAGAACACCTTCAGGAATTCCAGCCAAAAGCGCTAACTCGCCAAGTCGAATCGCGGTCAGTGGTGTGTATTCGGCAGGCTTTAACACAACTGTGTTTCCTGCAGCTAATGCGGGAGCAAAGCCCCAACCAGCGATCGGCATTGGAAAGTTCCAAGGAACAATAATTCCAACAACCCCAAGTGGTTCTTTAAAAGTGATATCAATGCCACCTGGAACTGGAATTTGGCGACCAAATAAACGTTCGGGTGCTGCTGAGTAGTACATCAAAGTATTTGCGACATTGTCAGCTTCCCACAATGCATTTCCTCGTGTGTGTCCGGCGTTAGTTATTTCAAGCTGCGCTAATTCTTCACGGTGATCAGTTACAACCTGAGAAAAGGCGCGAAGCAAGCGAGCACGTTCACCAGGTGCCACATTTTTCCATGTAGCAAAAGCTTTGTGCGCTTTTGCGATTACGGCATCGGTTTGTTCCAAATCAAGAAGTGGAACGTTTTTTACTACTTGTTCATTGGCAGGGTTGATTACATCATATGAAGTAGACACGTGTTGTTTAGAACCTTTCGAAGTTTCGGAATAATTCCCAATCGGTGATTGCCTTGCCGTATGCAGCAATTTCAATCTTGGCCATGTTTGCATAGTGCGCTTGTACTTCTGCGCCAAAGGTTTCTTTGACCCAAGCAGAATTTTCCCAAAGATCTAGCGCTTCGGGCATTGACGATGGAACTCTCTGTGAATCTGAGGCATATGCATTGCCAGTAAATGCGGGCTCCAGTGTCATTTTATTTTTAATTCCATCAAGGCCCGCAGCAATGATTCCAGAGACCGCTAAATAAGGATTTACATCCCCGCCAGCTACACGATTTTCAAGTCGCAGACTTTGACCTTTTCCAACTAGTCGAAGTGCGCACGTGCGGTTATCGCGTCCCCAGCGAATTGCTGTTGGGGCAAATGATCCCGGCACATATCGCTTATATGAGTTGATATTTGGTGCAAATAACAGAGACATCTCGCGCATATGTGCAATCTGACCAGCTATGAACTGGCGACCGAGATCGCTCAAGCCCTGTTCTTTGTCTGAATCATCGGCCATAACCATGGATCCATCTAGGCCACGGAAAGAAAGGTGAATGTGTGAAGAGTTACCTTCTTTTTCATTTGGCTTAGCCATAAATGTAAGTGCGTAGCCATCTTGAGCAGCAATTTCTTTTGCACCGTTCTTATAGATTACGTGGTTGTCGCAGTTCGAAAGTGCATCAGAGTATTTAAAAGCAATTTCATGCTGGCCAAAGTTGCACTCACCTTTTACTGATTCAACGGTCATGCCGGCTTTAGCCATGGCTAATCTGATTCGGCGCAGTAGTGGTTCGATGCGAGATCCACCCATGATTGAGTAGTCGACGTTGTATTGGTTAACTGGAATTAGATTTTTATAACCTTTGTCCCAGGCTTCTTCATATGTGTCCTTAAAAACAACAAATTCAAGTTCAGTTCCGCACATCGCTTCCATGCCGGCATCATTGAGTGCTTTGACTTGCTTGCGCAAAATCTGTCGGGGAGATGCCACAACATCGGTGTGATCGAGCCATTGAACATCAGCTAAAACCAACGCCGCACCTTCTTGCCAATCGATTAGACGTAACGTGCTCATGTCCGGAACAAGAGCAAAGTCACTATATCCGCGCTCCCATGATGACATTTCATATCCATCAACGGTATTCATATCAACATCGACGGCAAGCAAATAGTTACAACCCTCGGTACCGTGCTTTAGAACTTCATCCAAAAAGAATGAACCATGAATGCGCTTGCCAGTAAGTCGGCCTTGCATATCTGTCATGGCCACTACAACGGTGTCAATCTCACCGCTATTAATTTTGGTTGTTAACTCGGAAATCGTCATTGATGTCATAAGGTGCAGACTACCGATTTCGCGTCCTAAAATCTATGGGTAAAAAAATCCCCCCGCACTTTCGTGCGGAGGGATTTGTGAGAGTTATAACTCTTTTTATAGATTGCTCTTTGGACCTGTAAACCATTTCTTTGCAGATAAGTTCCACCACATCCAGAGAATTAACAAGGCACCACCAGTGACTAGTGGTGCATAGTTAACTGCCGTCCAAGTGAAGTCCTTATTTCCAGGAGTTCCGGCCGGTGCAAATGGAAGAACGAAGTAGACAGAGATGATTGCGATTTCTGCAACTGCAATAATTCCCATCCACTTGTATTTCGATCCAAGCGTCCAAGCTCCAGCCTTAAAACTATCGCCGGCCTTTAGACGATAGTAAATCGGAATCATGAAAGCTAAGTACAAAGAAATAACACAAACAGAAACAACTGCATAGAAAGCAGTTGGAGCTCCTGATGGTGACTTCCATAGTGCTGGCAGTGTGAGTACTACTCCGCCGACAGCTGAAGCTAATACAGCATTAAGAGGAACATGATGCTTGTTGACTTTCTTCCAAAGATTTCCCCCTGGAACTGCGCCATCGCGTGAGAATGCATACATCATGCGTGAACATGAGGTTAGGCATGCAGTTACACAGAAAATCTGGCCAACTGTTGTAATAATCATGACTAACTTAAATGCGATTCCGCTGCCAAGAGCAGTATAGAGAATTGCAATTACTGATCCACCGCCGAAAGGATTAACTTTTGGATCAAATGAATTGATGACATCAACCTTCGTCGCGGCAAATAGGAATGCCATGAGAAGAATGTATCCACCAATTGCTGAGTAGAAAATTGATTTCCAAATTCCCTTAGCAGCATTGATGTGTGCATCGTGTGTCTCTTCTGAAAGGTGAGCTGAGGCATCAAAACCAGTAATTGTGTACTGAGTGAGCAAGAAACCTAAAGGCAAAACAAAGAACCAGTAGGAATGATCACCAAATCCAGAATTATTAATGCGTGTTGTGTACATCCAAGAAAGTGTTTGGTGATTATCTGGGACGAGAAGAAGGATTGCGACAACAAGTGCTGATCCAAATACGTGCCACCAGACAGAAATGTTGTTGAAAAGCGATAGCAAGTGTCCGCTATAGATGTTGATTAAGGTGATTAAAACCATAATCAACATGAAAATTGCGAACTGTTGTTTAATGTAATCGCCACCCATAAAGCTAGTTGAATAACTAGGCCATTGAATTCCAAAAATGGTATTCAAATAGATAGCAGCTCCATAACCAACTGATGCAGTAACAGAAACAAGACCAATCAAATTTAACCAACCGGTATAGAAACCAGCTTTTGCTCCACCAAGTTTAGAAGCCCACCAATAGATTCCACCTGAGGTTGGATAAGCAGATGCCAGTTCTGACATACAAAAACCAATAATAAGAATGCAGAGCGCAATTAATGGCCAACCAATAGAAATTGCAACCGGTCCACCGTTATTCCATGCTTGGCCAAAAGTTGTAAAGCAACCCGCCAAAATTGAAATGATAGAAAATGAAATTGCGAAGTTTGAAAAACCAGACCAACTTCGATTGAGCTCTTGTTTATAGCCAAGTTCGGCTAAGCGTTGTTCATCGGATAGTGCCAAGATGTTCTCCTCCTTGAGTCATTTGGGGTATCTTTCTACTCCACAGTCTGACTTAAATGGAAGAGGTTTTCTCAAAAATGTGCCGCTTAATGGGCTACGTGTCGCAGAGCGAATCCTCATTTCCCGCACAAGTGGGCCAAGATTTTCAAGAATTCATCGCCTTGTCATCAGTTCATTGTGATGGCTGGGGGATCTCCACAAATGACCGCCAACATGCCCATGCGGTGCTTGAGAAGAAAGTTGAAGCCGCGGCCGAGAGCGCAACCTTTCAAAAAGTGATTGCCGAGAATGAGGCCGATGGTGCTTTGCTGCATTTACGGTGGGCAACTAAGGGATTATCTGTAAGTGAAAATAATACGCATCCATTTGTTTATGGAGATTATTCCTTTATTCATAATGGATCGATTTTTCCGCCAGATGCCATAATTGAATTTATTGATGAGAAATTTCAGAAACTAATTATTGGTGACACAGATAGTGAGCGATATTTTTATCTCATGATGACGGAAATAGAGAAGCTCGGATTAGTTGAAGGAATTAAATCGGCTATTTCGATTACAAAGGAAAATGGCAAGACGACTTCGCTGAATTTCATGTTGATGAATAATGAGCAGTTCATTGTTGGAAGTGAACATAATTCAGAGAAGAAACCAGATTGGGCACCAGAGGACTATTACGTCATAAAATATAAGAAAAATAGCGATGGAGTCCTTTTTGCATCTAGTGGTTGGAATCAACCAGGCTGGCATGTTCTAGAAAATCATCATCTAGCCATCGTAAATCGCTCAAACTTTGATATTGACGTAATTAACCTCTAATCCTGCCCGTTAGGATATGAGCATGAGTCGCACCTATTCCGTTGAAACATACGGTTGTCAGATGAATGTGCATGACTCTGAACGAATCTCAGGCTTACTTGATGAAGCTGGTTTTATTCCAGTAATGGAAGGCGAACAGGCCGACATTGTGGTCTTCAACACATGTGCAGTTCGCGAGAATGCTGACAATAAACTTTATGGAAATTTATCTTTTCTTGCGCCAATAAAAAAAGCCAATCCACAAATGCAGATTGCAGTTGGAGGATGCCTAGCACAAAAGGATCAAGCCACGATTCTTAAGAAAGCTCCATACGTAGATGTTGTCTTTGGCACTCACAATGTGGGCTCACTTCCAGTTTTATTGGAACGGGCGAGAATTGAAGAAGAGTCGCAAGTGGAGATTCTTGAGTCGTTGGAACATTTTCCTTCAACGCTTCCAGCACGGCGTTTGTCGGCATTTTCTTCCTGGGTTTCGGTCTCTGTTGGTTGCAATAACACCTGCACTTTTTGCATTGTGCCAACTTTGCGGGGAATTGAGAAAGATCGCGTAGCGAGCGATATTTTGGCTGAAGTTAAAGCTCTTGTCGCACAAGGGGTAATTGAAATTACTTTGCTTGGGCAAAACGTCAATGCGTATGGCGTTGATTTTGGTGATCGTAAAGCTTTCGCCAATCTCTTGCGCGATTGCGGTGAAATAGAAGGCCTGGAACGAGTTCGCTTTATGTCACCACACCCTCGTGACTTTACCGATGATGTAATTGAAGCAATGGCGCAAACACCAAACGTAATGCCGCATTTACACATGCCCTTGCAATCTGGTTCTAATACGATTTTGCAAAATATGCGACGCTCATATCGCACAGATAGATATCTTGGAATTTTGGGACGGGTACGAGATGCAATGCCACACGCTTCAATAACTACCGACATTATTGTTGGCTTTCCTGGTGAGACAGAAGAAGATTTCCAAGCAACAATGGATCTTTGCTCCGAAGCGCGTTTTGCAGCGGCATACACCTATCAATATTCCAAGCGCCCAGGTACTCCAGCAGCAACTATGCCTAATCAAGTTGCAGCCGAGATTGTTGGAGAGCGCTACACGCGTTTGCATCATCACCAACAAGCAATTTCCTTATCTGTTAATCAGGAGGCAGTTGGAAAAACATTTAAAGTTCTCGTAGGAGATTATGAAGGCCGCCGAGATGAAGCGCAGGAGCGAATGACCGGGCGCAGTGAAGATTTCCGACTCGTACATTTCTCAAATGCCGCAAAGGCCCGTCCGGGAGATGAGGTAGCGGTAGTCATAACTGAAGCGTCGGCACATTATTTAATTGGTTCACCTGGTTTGGTTCGTGCAACTCGTGGGGGAGATGCACATGCTGCGCGAAGTGAAGAGAGATTGAAATCAGCGACTTTGCTTGGAATGCCAACAGTTAAGAAATGAAACTTATTGTAATTTGTGGTGCTACGGCTACAGGGAAAAGTGATTTAGCAGTTGAACTAGCCCAGAAAATAGATGCGGAAATTATTAACGCCGATTCGATGCAGATTTATCGCGGTATGGATATCGGCACGGCAAAATTACCCGTTGAACAACGTGCGAAAATTGCTCACCACATGCTCGATGTCTTAGATGTCACTCAAGATTCAACTGTGGCCTGGTATCAAGAACTGGCTCGCGCAGCTGTAACTGAAATTCATTCGCGCGGCAAAGATGCGATCGTTGTAGGCGGAACTGGCTTATACATAAAATCGATTCTGGATGATTTGAATTTCCCTGACACAGACCCTGTGGTGCGTGCAAGTCTTGAACTTGAGCTGGCGACCATCGGACTGAACCCGCTCTTTGAACGTCTTGAAAAACTTGATCCTGCTGCCGCAATTGCAATTGATCGCGCAAATGCACGTCGTGTTATTCGTGCCTTGGAAGTAATCGCAATTACTGGCAAACCGTTCACGGCAAATCTGCCACGTGAAGCGAGTACACGATACCCGTATGCAATTCAATTTGGATTAACACTAGATCGTGAAGATTTAACCGAACGAATTTCCAACCGTGTTGACCGAATGTGGGAGCAAGGTTTTATCGGGGAAGTAGATCAACTTATTGCGGCAGGGATTACAACGGCAAGAACGGCGCAGTTGGCACTCGGTTACTCGCAAATAATTGCCATGCGAAATTCTCAAATCAGTGAAGATGAAGCCAAAGAGGAGACAAAGATCTCTACTCGCCAATATGCGCGCAGACAAGAAACTTGGTTTGCTCGAGATGAGCGTATTTCATGGATTTCTAGGGAACAGCCCCGTCTAGAATTCATCATGAAAGAGCTAGAGAAGATAAACTCACAACAATGATTGCAACATATGGTCACGGTACTGAGAATGATTTTGTTCTTGTCTTTGACCCCAACGACGAATACTCGATTTCAACTGCCCAGACGGCAGCTATATGTAATCGCGAAAATGGAATTGGGGCAGATGGTTTAATCCGCATCATTAAGCAAAATGATAAATGGTTCATGGATTATCGAAATGCAGATGGTTCCTTAGCCGAGATGTGCGGTAATGGAATTCGTGTTATGGCTAGATATTTGGTGGAGCGCGGTCATGTTCCAGAGGGAATTTTTGCTATTAATACTCGTGACGGTATGAAACACCTGCGAGTACCAATGAGTGGTGATATCTCAGTAAATATGGGGAAAGTGCAGGATGAGTCTGAAGAGATCACTGCATCTACAAATGGACATAGCTGGAATGGTTTTCATATCAGCGTTGGAAACCCGCATGCCGTCGTATTCGTCGAAAACATGGAGGAAGTCGGTGCACTTGATCTAGCGCCAACTGTTGATCCTGTGCAAAGTTATCCAGAAGGTGTAAATGTTGAGTTTGCTCAGATAACTGGCGATCATGAAATTCACATGCGTGTGTTCGAAAGAGGAAGTCGCGAAACTCGATCTTGCGGAACCGGAACGTGCGCAGTAGCCCTGGCTGCAACCCTTCACTTAAAAGAGAAATTGCCTGCACACTGGGTGATTTATCCTCCTGGAGGTCGGCTTGAAGTTTCCATAGATGGACATTCAAATGCAACACTCATTGGCCCGGCAGTACTAATCAAAGATGTAGATATTTCGGAGTTTCTCCTTGTCTGAGAAGGAGTTTGATGCCGAATTCGAAGCGTTACTCCAAGAGAGCGCTCGAGTTGCATCTGAATACGATGCAAGTGAAGCAGATCATTTAATAGACCCAACCCAAGAATTATCTGAACGACATTCACTTCGCAGAGTTAAAGGCTTTTCTACACAGCTCCAAGACATTACGGAGGCTGAATATCGTGAATTACAGTTAGAAAAAGTTGTTTTGGTAGGCGTATGGACTGAAGGCACTTCTGAGATGGCTGAAAACTCTTTGGCAGAGCTGAAAGCATTAGCTGAAACTGCAGGATCAGAAGTAATGGATGGCCTGATTCAACGACGTGATAAACCAGATCCAGCAACGTATATCGGTTCAGGAAAAGTTGCTGAGCTCAAGCAAGTTGTTGTTGCAACTGGTGCAGATACTGTTATTTGCGATGGAGAACTTTCTCCTTCGCAACTTAGACAGTTAGAAGAAAAAATCAAAGTGAAAGTTGTCGATCGAACTGCGTTGATTTTAGATATTTTTGCTCAACATGCAAAAAGCAAGGAAGGTAAAGCCCAAGTAGAACTTGCACAAATTGCATATCTTTTGCCACGTCTTCGTGGATGGGGAGATTCACTTTCTCGCCAAGCAGGTGGCCGCGCAGCAGGCGGTGCCGGAATCGGTGGACGTGGTCCAGGTGAGACTAAGATCGAAACTGACCGCCGTAAAATTCGTGACAAGATGGCAAAACTTCGCCGTGAAATTGCCGAGATGAAAGTTTCAAGAGACACAAAAAGACAGGAACGCCGCCGTTTTAATATTCCATCGGTAGCAATCGCCGGTTATACAAACGCAGGAAAGTCATCTCTTCTCAATCGCTTAACCGATGCAGGGGTTTTAGTTGAAAATGCGCTCTTTGCAACTTTAGATCCAACTGTTCGAAAGTCCCAGACTAGTGATGGGCGTGTTTACACACTTAGCGATACCGTTGGTTTTGTTCGTCACTTGCCGCATCAATTAATCGATGCTTTCAAATCTACTTTAGAAGAAGTCTCTGAATCTGATGTGATTGTTCATGTCGTTGATGGTTCGCACCCAGATCCATTTGAACAGATACGAGCAGTTAGAGAAGTAATAGCTGAAATTGGTGGGGGAGATATCCCAGAAATTATCGCCATTAATAAAGTAGATATTGCAAAGCCAGAAGTTGTCATGGAGATTTTGCGTAAAGAACCAAATAGCTATGCATTTTCAGTGCGAACCGGTTTTGGAGTAGAAGGATTACTTCACGCAATTGAAAGTTCGCTACCGCGCCCTTCAGTTGAGATTCATGCCGTTATTCCATATGAGCGAGGGGACCTAGTTCACTCTATTCATGAGCGGGGCGAGATTTTTTCTGAGGAATACCTCGAAAATGGGACCTCAATTCACGCCAGAGTTGATGGCACGCTGGCAGCTGCTATCGAAAAGATACAAGTGAGGGGGGAATAACCCCGACACGCCGAGCGTTATAGCAACAGTAAAGGCCTAGGTACGCCATGATGCGCCCGCAGGCAACTACTAATAAAGAATCGAGGTGAGAGCAGTGGCAACAGATTACGACACCCCCAGAAAAACTGATGAAGAACTCCACGAAGAGTCGCTAGAAGAGTTAAAAGCCAAACGTGTCGATGCTCAATCCGGCCAGATCGATGTAGATGAAGCCGAAGCAGCTGAAAACCTTGAACTTCCTGGTGCAGATTTATCAGGTGAAGAGTTGGCGGTTCGTGTAGTTCCAAAGCAAGTCGATGAATTTACTTGTTCACGATGCTTCTTGGTTCATCACATTACGCAATTAGCTAAAGGCGAAGGTGCAAAAGCCGTCTGTAAAGAATGTAATTAATTCTTATTTAAAGCTTGTGCAAGTTGATTCGCTTTATTGCTACTTATTAACCAATAAGGCGTTTCATCTCGTTTATCGTTAATCATTAATTTCACTCCCGTTGATGCCCAAAACCTTATTGCCAAATATGCAGATGGGTCAGCATCTTGAGTTCTAATTCGGCGCATCTGAGTGTTATCTAAAATAAATGCCTCACCAAGGTACTTACGTTCAATATGCGCGCGACCAATTCTTAATTCGAATTGATCAACCTCGATATCAAGCGAACTTGTCTTATAAATTAAGAGTAAAAGCACAGTCATGATTATTAGCGATGCGAGGGCAGCATTATTTCCTAGCGCAGCCCATACTGAGAGAACAAAGGAGAGAAAGAAGAAGTAAATTAACGATAAAAGCCAAAAAGGCATTTTTATTACTTCGCGAAAAGGCACGGGTCGTACGCTATCGGATAGACTTAATTCATGAGCCGAATCGCTTCGACAACACCGCCAGACGGGGCTCTCATTCCAGAACGCCATCCCAAAGCACCACCCATCGGAAGTCGAATCCCGTCGCACTTTGGCCATTGTTTCGGTTGTGGTGAGCTTCATCCAACAGGTTTACATCTGATTGCATATGCAGGCGAAGGCGCAGACATATCGGCGCAATTCACAGTAACCGAAAATCACCAAGGAGCTCCCGGTTTAGCGCACGGAGGTTTACTTTCCTTAGCCTTTGATGAAGCCCTCGGTAAGTTGATGTGGCTACTTCGCGCACCTGCAGTTACTGCTCGACTTGAAACAGATTTCTTAAAACCTGTACCCATGGGCTCGACCTTGCACATCAGTGCAAAAATAACTGGACAAGTTAATCGTAAAGTTTATTGCGCAGCAGAGGGACGACTTAATGCCGAGGATGGTGAATTAGCAGTTCGCGCTGCTGCATTATTCGTAATTGTTCCAATGGATCATTTCTTAAATAATGCCCCAAAGGAGTACCTAGATCATATTTCTAAGAGCCCAGAGATTCTTGCCTTCGTTGACCCAGATTTTGAGATTAATCCATAGATGCCATCACTGAGAGTCCTAATAAAGCGTTTGGATCCTTCGGTTCCTCTTCCGTACTATGCAAAAGGTGGCGATGCTGGCGCTGATTTAACTACGACAATTGATTTCACTTTAGCGCCCGGAGAACGTGCATTAATTCCAACTGGAATATCAATTGCACTGCCAGTCGGATACGTGGCTCTTGTACATCCGCGTTCGGGTCTAGCGCTAAAACATGGCGTCACACTTGTAAATACCCCAGGGACA
>CAIQRN010000113.1 GCA_903874255.1 uncultured Actinomycetes bacterium | reverse complement strand
GGGTGCCGGATTAACTGGAGCCCTTGCATCACTTGTTTACTGGTTCCCAAAAATGACTGGGCGTATGTTTGATAAGACTCTCAGCTGGATCAGTTTCTGGTTAGTCCAAATTGGCTTCAACGTTGCATTTGTTGGAATGTTTATGGTGGGCCTTGCAGGTCAACCTCGACGTGTTGGAACCTACGCACCAACTTTTAGCACCGCTAATTTAGTGACAACTATTGGTGCGTACACAATCATGGTTGGAATGTTGGTTCTTCTACACGGTGTAATTTCTTCTGCTCGCAATGGCGTTAAAGCACCTAAGAATCCTTGGCAAGCTAAGACTTTAGAGTGGACCGTTGATTATCCGATTCCTCTAGAAAACTTTGATGTTTTGCCAACTGTTACATCGGATGCATATGGTTACGGAAAGGCACAGTCATGAGCGTAGAAACACATGCACACCACGAGCACCCAGATGTTGTCGGAAGCCGTAATCGACTGGGAGTAATTCTTCTGCTAGTTGCAGATATCGCATTCGCTCTCAGCATGGTCTTCGTTTATTTCTACTTGCGTGGGCAAAACGTAAACAACATGTGGT
Source organism: uncultured Actinomycetes bacterium (assembly GCA_903874255.1). GTDB lineage: Bacteria > Actinomycetota > Actinomycetes > Nanopelagicales > Nanopelagicaceae > Planktophila. The sequence goes on along the minus strand of CAIQRN010000113.1, from coordinate 25,911 downwards.
TACCAATAGCAACTGCCGATCATCCCGCGATAGAACCAATCTCATCCAAATCAGCTTGGATTGTGACTGCAATTTGTGCCTTTGGCGCTTTGGCACATATTTATGGGCTGAAAGGCGCACGAGCTTCAAATCAAACACAGTTGAAGTTGGGCTCGATTGTTGCATTCATCGCATCCATCGTTGCAATCGCAAATCAAACAAACTCAATTTCTTCAGCGCCATTTACTTTTACTGATGGCGCATATGTTTCATGTTTCTACATGTTTGCATTCCTCAACATGGCGCACTTGATTCTGACGGTTTTCATATCCCTTGGAAATATGAATCGCGCACGGTTAGGCCTGTACACCGAGAATTTCTGGCACGTCGACATCGTCCGTTTATGGTGGATCTGGATGGCTGTGTCATCATTGCTCGGTGCATTCTGTCTCAGCTACCCATAAAAATAACTCCAACTGGATCAGCCTCTACATCGCCTTAGGCGTTGTCTGGGGCTGTTCCTTTATATTCATTAAATTAGGGCTGGAGTTCCTGACTCCCATCGGCGTAGCTTTTGGCCGTGTTTCTTTAGGTGCGCTTACTTTAGTTTTTTGGGCGCGCTACAAAAAGATTGAACTTCCAAAGGATAAGAAACTCTGGCTGCACTTGTGGGTTGTGGCATTGCTTCTCAATGTTATTCCAGGTTTTCTCTTTGCTTTCGCTGAAACCAAAGTAACTTCAATCTTGGCAGGAATCATTAATGCAGTAACGCCCCTAATGACACTGCTAGCAATCATGATTGCATTTCGAGAAGAAAAACCAAAGAACTTTCAAGTGCTCGGTTTGATTCTTGGTTTTCTTGGCGTGCTGACCGTTCTAGGAGCGTGGCAAGGTTTAGGAGCTAATCCAATCGGAGCAGTGTTTGCATTATTGCTGGCAGTCACTTGCTACGGAATTTCATTTCCCTATTCGCGCAAATTTGTTTTGCCTCATAAGTTAAAGCCGGAAGCGATTGCTGCAGCTCAAGTATCAACCGGTGCGCTTACCTTGCTTCCTTTTTATTTAATCGATGGCATAGCCAAAGATGAATACCGACCAGGACCTGTCTTTGCGATGATTGCTTTAGGCGTTTTCGGTAGCGGATTTGCTTACATCTGGAATTTCAAAATCATGGAAGCGGCAGGAAGCGCAATTGCAAGCACGGTTACTTATGTGACACCCGTGGTTGCAGTAATTGTCGGAATTATCTTCCTTGGTGAATCAATTGATTGGAATGAACCAGTCGGTGCACTCATTGTGTTGCTAGGCGCAGCTATTGGGCAGCAGCGTATAAAGATCTTTAATCGATCTTAAATCCATCTTTAATCGGACCTAAATCAATTCCTGCGGCGGCGTGATTGCTCTGCTCACCTCTAGAGATTTGAGCTTCATGAGCTTTGCTGTGCCAACGGTCTTCGATTTTTCCGTATTTCCACAGCAACAGTGCAATGGTCCAAACAACGATGAAAGCACCAACTATGAAGTAACCCGCACTATTTAAATTAAATGCAAGGGCGTAATCCCAGAAGCCCCCAGTTAAATTCAACTGCCGCGCAAAAACTTGGCAGAGTTCAAGGCCACCTACAAATAAAGCCACAGAGACTGAAAGACCGGTAATAATAATGTTGTAGTAAACCTTGCGCACTGGCTTTGAAAAAGCCCAACCATAAGCAAAGTTCATAAATGATCCATCGATCGTATCTAATAAGCTCATACCGCCAGCAAAAAATAGTGGCAGTGAAATGATTGCCCACCAAGGCAGACCTGCAATCACTGATGAACCAGCAAGTACAAGCAAACCAATTTCCGTGGCTGTATCAAAACCTAAACCAAAGAGAATACCCAATGGATACATCTTCCAGGAAGCATCAATCTTGCGAGCGATTGGCCCAAAGAACCGCATAAGTAAACCGCGAGAATTTAAATGCTTTTCTAACTCTTCTTCGTTGTAAGTTCCTTTTCGCATTTGGATAAAGACGCCAACTATTGAAACTAAAATTATTAGATTCAAAATTGCGATTAACATTAAAAAAGTTCCACTCACTGTTGTGCCAATTAGGCCGGTATAGTGATGAAGCTGCGAGTTATCATCTTTGAGTTGTGAACCAAGTGCTTTAATTCCAAAGTTAAGCAATATCGCCAAGAACGCCACCACAGATGAGTGGCCTAGTGAAAAGAAGAAACCAACAGCTAAGGGTCGCTTTCCTTCAGACATCAATTTTCTTGTTGTGTTATCGATCGCACTAATGTGATCTGCATCGAATGCATGGCGCATTCCTAATGTGTACGCCAGTGCCGCGGTGCCCCAACCAAAAAGAGTTCCGTCGCTGAGTTCGTAGTTTCCTGTCGTTGCTTTCCACATCAACAAAGCCCCGGCTACATGCAGGAAGGTGATGAAACCAAACATGGCGGCCATGCGGCGCCATTCATCGCGGGTGAGCAGTTGGCGAAGGGGGGTGCGCTCAACGGGCTTCACAACGACGTTCACGGCTGCCCCCTTTCTAGATGCAAATGATTTGCAAGAAGCAAGTGTAAATCACGCTCAGGGGGATGTCCATCTGAAATTTGCCTGTCACCTGCCACTTAGTGGCTTTGCCCATATAGAGTCTGGTTCGTGAGTGACGATGACGATATGGAAGAAATCATCACCGAAGAGATGCTCTGGGATCGAATCCCCGAGGTCGATGGCGAAGAGCGCGCGAGCACATATTACGAATTAAGCGCTCGCATTTATGCACGTGGCCAATATGACGAAGCTTTAGCCCTTGCAGAAACCGCCCGTGATATTTATTCAACTCTGGGCGATAGCGCACCGAGTGAAGGATTAGCGCAGGCATATTCAGCTATTGGTTACAACCTCAATCAATTAAAACGTATGGATGAAGCTGCATCGGCAATGAGCAAGGCTGTTGAAATTTTGCGTGAAAATAAATCTCCGATTGCACTAGAACTTGCCTGCACACTTGGTGAATGGTGGTATTCGTCAAAACACTATGACAAAGTTGTAGAGACCATGAATGAGTGCGCGCAAGAACACCTGGTTGATGGAAATGAAATTGGCGCGGCTAATGATTTACATTTAATTGGATGTGCAGAGCGAGAGTTAAAGAACTATGGCAAGTCGATTGATGCATTTAAAGAAGCCCGCGCACTTTTCAAGCGCAATAAAGAAGTTATACATGTAGCACGCTGTGATCAGAAAATTGCTTCCTGCCTTATTGAATTAGGTGAAGGAGAATTAGCTCTGGAAACCGCGCAGCGCGCTGTCGATGTTTTTGAAACAGGTCACGACCATCGCCGTGAAACTTTTGCTCAATTTGAATTTGGTAAAGCGCAGATTTTGCTCGAGAAATTTGATGATGCTTTAAGCACGTTGGAGCAAGTCCTTGCTGTGGTAAGTGAAGATGATCCGAAAGATTTTGAATTCATTGTTGATTTAGAAACTCGCATTGCAAAAATTATTCGCATGCAAGGACGCACGGAAGAAGCTGACGAAATTGAACGTCGATTGAAAGCTGTGCAAGATGCTTTAGCGGATGAGACTGATTATTCAATTATTTAGGCAAATGCTGCAAAGCCCAGTGATACATAGCAATTGCACCAGCCGCTGAAGCATTCATAGATCTTGTCGATCCATATTGATTAATCTCGTACAGAACTTCGCAAACTGCGATTCCCGCATCAGACATTCCTGCACCCTCTTGTCCAAATAAAAGCACACACTTTTCTGGTAATTGTGCGCTCTCAAGTTGTTTTGATCCAGGAACGTTGTCGATTCCAATTATCGGTAAGTTATTTTCCTTACACCAAGCAGCAAAATCTTCTACGGTGGGATGGTGGTGAACAGTTAAATAGCGGTCTGTCACCATTGCACCGCGCTTGTTCCAATCTCTCTTTCCAATAATGTGAACAGCCGTGACATTGAATGCATTTGCAGTGCGCACAATGGAGCCAATGTTCAAATCATGTTGCCAATTTTCAATAGCAATCTGAAGTTTGTGACGCTTGGTATCGAGATCGGCCACAATGGCCTCAACACTCCAATATCGGTAGTGGTCTAAGACATTTCGGCGATCGCCATTCGCCAATAATTCAGAATCGAATTGAGCACCTTCGGGCCAAGGCAGTTCGTGTGGTCCAACGCCAACAACTGGAAAAAACTCACCCGGGCCTATTGAGGCAGGTGTTGTTGGAGAAGACATGAAGGCACTCTAAACTGCATCCATGTCACTAATCAACAACATCCTTCTTGGCGTCCACATTTTATGTGTGATCGCAATCCTGTCCTTGCTTCTTCACCAATGGAATAAAAGCCCGCGCAGATTAAACCCTGGCATTTTGCATGCCGGAGCAACGGCCCTGATAGCTGGAGTTGCAATGGTTGGAATGCATTCAAACGTTAATCCTGATGAGGATTTAAATCCAACAAAATATGGAATTAAATTAGTTGTGCTTCTAACAATTTTGGTCATTGGGTATAAGAATGTGAAAAAGCCAGAGTTGAAAACCCAAGTGTGGCTGGTGCTTATTGGGCTCACCATTACTAATATTCTCATCGCCTCATTCTGGAAGTAAATTCTTAATGCGGTTTCGTTTTGTAATCTTTTCGCTAATCCTTGCCACCTCTTTTTCTCTAACTTCTGCTCAGGCTGTTTTAGCACCAGATTTAATTACGCAAACTTTAGACAATTTATTACTTTCTCCCGTTCTATCTAATCCGGCAATGGTTTTAATTGATGAATCAACTGGAGAAGTTGTGTATGAGAAAAATGCCACTGCACAACGCAAGCCTGCCTCGGTAATGAAAATTCTTTCAGGTGCCAGCGCGCTAGCTTATTTAGATCCCACAAATAGCTTTAACACAAGAGTTTCATCCGGCAACGAACCTAGATCTTTAGTGATTCAAGGCTCGTTCGATCCATGGTTTAGTGCTGATAACGATGTTGCAATAAAAATGCACCGGACGTCTTTGCCCAGAATTGGCTATGCAACTCTTCAAACTATTAAGAGTGGGAATTCTGGTTCACTGAAAAATGCCACGATTTATTACTCGGATTTATTTTCTAGCGACATTTCAAATTTAAAAGCCTTCTGGGCAAAGCGTGGGTTTAGGCCAACTATGAAGCCAGTGACTTCACAGGTTGCCGAAACCAAAGCGGCGACAATGATTTTAGAGTCAAGTTCACCAACAGTGCTTGAGATTCTCAATTTTGCAATTCTAAACAGCGACAATGTGCTTGCCGAAAGATTAGCGCGATTGGCATCAAAAGCATCAGGTAATGCTTTTAACGATTCAGGAGTTGCAAAGACATTTGCGGCGTTATTAAAGAAATTAAATATTGATTCAACGGGATTAGTTGTTGTTGATGGCAGTGGCCTCTCTAAGGAAAATAAAGTAACTGCATTACTAGTGGGTCAACTTCTGCTTAGTCTGCGAAAAGATGAGAAATATGCTGCGCTCTATAACGCTCTTCCTGTAAGTGGTGTTTCGGGAACACTGAAAGATCGATTTATTACGACAGCACCTACGGCAGTTGGCTTGGTCCATGCAAAAACTGGCACACTAAATGGCACAGTGACATTAGCTGGATACGTACAGTCCTCAGACAGAGAATATGTCTTTGTAACTTTAGCTGATGAAATCCCGAAAGGTACCCGTGCCAGCGATAAAGCACGTGCAGCAATAGATAAATTATTAGGTCGAATTGCCGCTCCAAATATCCCGGCTGAGATCTCTGACGGCTCTACACCAAATTAATTATTAATTATCGAAAACCTTTATTGATCCACCGTAACAAGCTACCCATGTGCGCGAAGTTGGTGCATCAAACGTAACGCCTATTGGTTCATTACACACATGAATTGTTTGAATGATTTTCATATCACTAGCTCGCACTTTTGAAACGGTATCGCTTTCAAAATTAACCACGAAAAGTGCGGAACCATCAGTTGAAATTGCAAGACTGCGTGCTGTCTTACCCGTCTTGATTGCTTTGCCAGCTTTATTGGAATTCAAGTCCCAAGACATAACTTTTCCAGATGCATTTAATGTTGCATACAGCTTTGAATTATCTGGAGATAGCACGATCGCTCTCGGATTTGAACCAATCGGAATATATGTCTGTTTGAATGTATCGAGATTAATTACATGGATTCGGGTTCCACCCATTTCTGCTACATAGGCTGTTTTTGAATCGTTGCTTACCGCGATGCCTCGTGGATACGCACCAATCTTGAGGGTTTTTACTACCTTTTGGGATTCAACAGAAATTACTTTTAAATCATAAGAACACCAGTTTGAAACAAGTATGTACTTGTTATCTGGAGAAACCTCAACAACTTTGGGAACAGTGCCGACGGGATAAATGTTATCTATCGCATAGCTATCTAAATTAATACGGTAAAGAAAGCTATTGTCGTAGTGTGATGCAGGCGAACAAGTGTCATGTCCTTCACGGTTATAACCTTTGCCGTACATCGCATAATTGGTTACATAAAGAAATTTTCCATCTGGAGAATAGGAACCTTCAACCGGTGCACCTTTATATATTGACGTGTACTTTGAGTAGCCGTATTTAGAGAGTTTTACCGAATCGGAAACAGTTGCAACAAGTTCGAAAGTACGTGAGTTATAAATCGTGACGCTATGGTTGTACATCATGTTATGAGCACTAACTAAGCCAGTGCCAGAGGCTCGTACAGATTTTGGAGAAATTGTCCCGGTGATTGTCTTAACGAGAACCATTTTTGTGTCACTAGAAAGCATTTCACTCTGCGCCGATGTCGCGATGGCACAGAGTGAAAGTACTAATGGAAAAATAAAGTAACTACGGCGCATGGCCTAACAGTAATGGCTAAAAATTAATCGTCGTCGCCTTCTTCATCGTCGTCTTCACCTTCATGATCGCCATGATGTGGACGTGGAGGTCTGATGCCACCATCATCTTCATGCTCGCCACCAGTTGGTGGTACACCAATATTTGGATTCGCAATTCCTGGTGCTGGAGCTTTTGGTGCAATTCCAGGCCCAGCAGGTGAACCAGGTTGTGGGGCAATCGCTGAATCGGGCGGAGCGATTGACTCATTGCCTGCAGATGATTGTGCTGGAGTTAATGATTGATCTGGCACGATGTTTTCAGTTGCATTAGCTGGTGGTTCATTTTGAGTTTGTGCCATCACTGCACCGACACCCAATATGCCAGCAACGGCTACGAGTGCAAGTAAGGGAAGTTTCTTAGAAACCTTTCGTACAGAGGCAGAGTTGTCGGCTTCTGTAATTTCAAACCATTCTGGTTTCTGGTCAGGTGACATGGGGACTTCCTTTCGTTGTGCACAAACTAACCCGTTAACCTGAGAAGAATCTGAGAACACTTTGCCAGGTTGCTGAGTAATCTAAGGCAGTGAGCGCAGCCATACGGGGATATATAGATCTGATGAAACTTCGGGTCGTTGAATTACTTTTGGTGACCACTCTTCCTGCCATGGTTTTAGCTGCCAAGGCACTTCCACCATTTTCATTGGTCGCAGCGACCATAGTTGCCGGAACGTTATCTGCTGGAAGTGCCAATGCTTTCAATATGGTTATAGAAAGTGACATAGATAAGTTAATGACACGAACTGCAAAGCGCCCAATTGTTACGGGAGTTATTAGCAAGAAACAGGCAACAATATTTGCAACCGTTATAGGTATTTTGTCACTCTGCATCTTTTGGAAATTTACAACTCCGCTAGCAACTCTTCTTTCACTTGTAGCAATCGCATTTTATGTAGTGGTTTATACGATTGGACTAAAGCGTCGTACTTCACAAAATATTGTGTGGGGTGGCGCAGCAGGTTGCATGCCAGTTTTCATCGGCTGGGCGGCAGTTGCAAACTCACTCTCCATTACTTCGCTTGCATTTTTCTTAGTGATTTTCTTTTGGACCCCTCCGCATTTTTGGGCCTTAGCGATTAAATATAAAGAAGATTATGCGGCCGCTGGAATTCCAATGCTTCCAGTTGTAGCAAGTAAAACTCGCGTAAATCGCGAAATGTGGTTTCACACTATATTAATGATTTTGTCATCCATCTGGTTGATTCTTTCAGCTTCTTTGCCTACGTGGTCCCTGATAATCACGATTGGGTTGGGCTTAGTCTTTGCTCGCGAACTCATAGCCCTTAAAGAAGGGTCACCAAATTATGGAAAAGTTGCAGGAAAAATTTTCCAATGGTCGATTACCTATTTAAGTTTACTTTCAGTACTGCTGGTCGTTGCACAACTAGTTTCTTAACCAAGTGCTTGAGATAAATCTTTAATCAAATCGCTAGAGTGTTCAAGACCAACAGATAAACGCAGTACTGATGCTGTAATACCCATCTCAGCCTGTACTTCTTGTGACAACCGACGATGAGTACTTGACGATGGATGTGTAATTAAGGATTTGCTATCTCCCAGGTTGTTAGAGATATCTATGACACGGAGCTTATTCATAAAGGAAAATACAGCTTTTTGATCACCAGCAAATTCAATACCAATAGTTGTTCCGCCACCCGACATCTGCTTTTTTGCTAACTCATAATCAGGGTGTGATTTGAGTCCGGGGAAACGTACAGATCTAATTTCTTTTCTACCTTCTAAGAACTCGGCAATTGCCTGTGCATTCTCAGCCATTCGCTGCACGCGCATCTCCATAGTTTCAAGGGATTTAACAAGAACCCAAGCATTAAATGAACTGAGCGCTGGACCAGTATGTCGAACAAATGGCATGAGTTTGTCAAAAATGTATTCGCGAGAACCAAGCAAAGCACCAGCAAGAACTCGACCTTGACCATCGATATGTTTGGTTGCAGAGTACATGACGACATCAGCGCCAAATTGAAGTGGTTTTTGTAAAATAGGTGAAGCCATTACGTTATCGACGATGACAGTTGCACCAACTTTGTGCGCAAGGTCGCTAACCATTTGAATGTCAACGATTTCTAAAAGCGGATTACTTGGTGTTTCAATAAAAACAGCTTTGGTTGGCTTGCTTAAGGCTGTCGCCCAAACGTTTGGATCATTGCCTTTAACTAATTCATAAGTGACACCCCACTTAGGAAGAAACTCTGTAATCACAACGTGGCATGAAGAAAACATCGCAGCCGATGCAACGATGTGATCACCTTGTTCAACGATGCAGGCCAGGGACGCGAACATTGCAGACATGCCCGAACCCGTTGCAACACAAAATTCTGCGCCTTCAATTGCTGCCAAACGTTGCTCAAACATCGCAATAGTCGGATTATGAAAGCGGCTATAAAGAAAGTGATCAGTCTCTTCTGCAAATGAATCAAATGCTTCTTCGGCTGAGGAATAAGTGAAACCGCTATTTAAATAAAGCGCTTCCGAAGTTTCGCCAAAACCTGATCGTGCTAGGCCAGTGCGTATTGCATGCGTCTGTGGATGCAGTTCCCATTGTGGTTCTGAGCGCTGATTTCGCGGTCTATAGCCCCATGGTCGTCTGCTCATGGGTTAATTGTGGCAGAGTAGGGGCTATGTCCAACACTGCGATTTCAGTTACAGATTTGAGTAAGCGATATGGCAATCAAGTAGCCGTATCGCACGCCACTTTTGAAGTTCCACTTGGCACGATTTGTGGCTTTGTAGGGCCAAATGGTTCCGGCAAAACCACAACAATGCGAATGTTGCTCGGCCTTATTACCCCAACGGGCGGAACGGGTGAAATTTTAGGCGAATCAATTAAGCATCCAGAGAAGTACCTACCTCGAGTAGGCGCCATGATTGAAGGACCAGCTTTTTATCCAGCACTGAGCGGTAAAGAAAATCTCAATGTCTTAGCAACTCTTGGTGGTTTTTCTACAGATCGCGTTCAAGGGCTTCTTGAACAAGTGGGCTTAGGAGATCGCGGAAAATCAAAATTCAAGACATATTCATTAGGAATGAAGCAGCGGCTTGGAATCGCAGCGGCACTTTTGCCGAATCCAAAGCTATTAATGCTGGACGAACCCACAAATGGTTTAGATCCTGAAGGAATACAAGAAGTCCGTGCGCTACTTCGTTCATTAGCAAATAACGGAACGTCAGTGTTTGTCTCATCTCACCTTTTATCCGAACTTGAATTAATCAGCGACTACCTAGTCATGCTACGAAAAGGCGAAGTTGTATTTACAGGAAAAATGACTGACCTAATGTTGAGTCAACAACCTGTCATCATTGCTAAAACCAATGATGAAAATGATCTTGTGAAGGTGTTGGCAATAGCCCAAAACGCAGGACACCAAGCAACTATTCGAGATGGTGCTGTGCATGTGCAAGGACCGGCAGATTGGGCACAAGTTTTGAATCGTGCTGCATTTGACGCCGGGATAACGCTTTCGCAATTAACGCCCCAACTTCCAAATCTTGAAGAAACTTTCTTTGAAATGACAGGTGAAAAATAATGTGGAATGTAGCTTTCGCAGAACTTCGCAAACTCCGCCGCCCAACTTTACTTTTTGGAACAATGGGCGCAGTCGTATTCTTCTCGGCCTTATTTTCTTCACTACTATTTTTACTTATTGATTCTCCAGACGGTAATTCTGATCGCGGACGAATGGTCGGACGTGAAGTACTCAGCCTTGCAACTGGTGGAGTGCAGGGATTCAATAGTGTTGGCGGCTTCCTTGGAATAATTGCGCTCTGTGTCTTTGCTGCCCAGACCGCACAGGAATACACCTACGGCACTTTAAGAAACCTTTTAGTTCGCCAACCCGGTCGACTTCGAATTCTGCTTGGAAAATTAGTTGCAATGAAAATATTTGCACTTCTGATGATTGTTCTGTCTGCGATTGTTAGTATTACAACTTCAGTCATACTTGCACCAAGCGCCAAAGTACCTACAGATTTATGGTTTAACGCCGATGGACGACATGCAATATTTACTTCATTTATCAACATAATAATCTCGGTAATTGGTTTTGGAATTATCGGAATGGTTATGGGTTTATTACTTCGGTCTCCAATAAGCGCCATATCATTTGGTATTTTGTGGCTTTTAATTATTGAAAACCTATTAATTGCCGTTAAGAACTCTCTAGAACATTGGTTACCAGGTGCACAGTTATCGGCAATCGCTGCAGGCGGTGCATCAAGAGTGAATGCAACTGGAGTGACTTATTCACACGCACTTTTAGTAGGCGGAATTTATGTAGCAATCGGAGCGGCAGTGGCATCGTTCCTATTTGTCCGTCGTGATGTAGCTAATTAGAGACACCAGCAGCTAGAAGACGAGTTTTCTCAGGATTTACAATTATTCTTTAAGCCTTCCCTCGGAGGTCTACGTTGAAAAAATCTCGAGCAATATCTCTTGCTCTCGTACTAGGTCTGACGCTTACAACAGCGCCGGCTTTAGCAAAGACCCCAAAACCAACTCTGGCTGAGATTGAAGCGGCAAAGAAAGTCGAAGCGGCAAAGAAAAAAGCTGCCGATGCGCAAGCGGCCAAACTTGCCGCAGCAAATCAAACCTTGCGCGCACTTACGGTAAAGGCGAATTCGGCGAGGGCACTGTATACAAAAGCTCTAAAAGAGTTGGCAGTAGCAAACGCTGCTGCCAAGGTTGCAGCTAAATATGCCGCTGAAACCGCTGCTTCAGTAAATCAAGCACACCGTGTTATTGGCCGTCTTGCATCAAATGCTTACATTATGGGTGGCAGCATGACGGATATCGAACCGTTGTTGAGTGCAAACGGGCCGCAAGATTTAGTTGATCAGCTCAGTATTTTAAATACGTTGGGAGATAAGAACACAGTTGCACTTGAAAGATTTAAGGCTGCCGAAGTTGTAGCTCGCTCTGCTAAGAAAGCCGCCGATCAAGCCAAAGCGGTACAACAAGTGGCAACAGATAAAGTTGCATCTGCAAAAAAGGCTGCAGACGATGCAAAAGCTGCGCAAGCCGCCGAAGTTGCAAAACTTCAAAAAGTTCAAGATGCATTAATGAAAGCTTTATTAAGCGCGCGCAAAGTTAGAACTACGCTTCAACAACAACGCGAATTAGCTTTACTTGAAGAAAACAATGCAAACACAGCAGCAAATACACCTGGACAGAAAAGCATTTGGCCGGATAGAGGTTTTAAAGGCCTATCAACAATTAGAACCACCCAAGCACAACGTGACAAAGCTGTTGCTTATGCAAGATCACAAGTTCTTGCACGAAAGCCATATGTGTGGGGCGCACAAGGTCCGAAATCATTTGATTGCTCAGGTTTAGTTTTTGCTTCATACCGAGCAGCAGGCCTTACTTGGCCAAACTGGGATCGCTTAAACTCTGCGCTGTATTCAACGTATACCAAGCACGTGAGTCTTAAGGATTTAGTACCAGGCGATCTCTTGTTCTACTCCTACAAGGGAAGTATCTCCAGTATTCACCACATTACTATTTATGCTGGAAATGGAATGATGTGGGAAGCAAATTCAAAGAGCCGCGGCCTCCTGTATTCAAATATTTACAGTATTAAAGGTTTAATGCCATTTGGCGGCCGGGTCTAGTCTTATCGCATGAGTTCGAACCTTCCAGCGATTCGCGGAGCAGTCCGCCCGTATTTGCAAAAGCTCGAAGCTGGAGACAAAGTTTTAGTTGCGGTTTCAGGCGGCGCCGATTCGCTCGCATTGGCATATGCACTTGCGATGGAATATGAAAAATTCGCACTCCAACTTGAAGCAGTAACAATCGATCATCAATTACAAACTCTCTCAAGTCAACAAGCATCAACAGTTGTTTCACAGATGCAGGAAATTGGAATTAACTGCACAGTTATAAAAGTCTCAGTAAATATTATTGATGGCCTTGAAGCATCTGCGCGAAAAGCTAGATATGAAGCTTTCAATCAACTCAATGCAGATGCAATATTCTTAGGGCATACACATAATGATCAAGCCGAAAATGTTCTTTTAGGTTTAGCACGTGGGTCTGGCACGCGATCACTTTCGGGTATGGCCGATGTCAATGGAAACTACTTTCGACCCTTTTTAGGAATAACTCGCGAACAAACTGAATCCGCTTGCAATGAAATTGGATTAACTCCGTGGAATGATCCTCACAACAAAGATACACAATTTGCCAGAGTACGAGTTCGCACTGAAGCACTACCAACCTTAGAAAAAACTATCGGTCCCGGAATTGCCAATGCACTTGTTCGAAGTGCACAACTGTTGCGAGATGATGCTGATGCCTTAGATACATGGTGCGAGCAAGAAATTGCAAGAATAGATTTAGCAGATTTGGATTGTGCCCATCTGCTTGACCTACCCCGAGCCATTCGCACTCGAATTATTCGCCGGGCGGTTTACGCGGCAGGGGCGCCGGCTGGCTCGCTCTCAGCCGATCACGTAGGGGCTGTTGAGGCGCTTATTTGCGCTTGGAATGGCCAAGGCCCCGCTCATTTGCCGGGCGGTGTGAAGGTTGAGCGTTTTTCGGGCAGACTTTCGCTCTCACGTCACCAACCATAAGGAGCACCGTGGATTTAGCAGCTGTCTCAGGCGATATCGAACGCGTCATCGTTACCGAAGAAGCACTTCAAGCGCGTATCAAAGAACTTGCTGCGCAAATTGATAAAGATTATGAAGGACAGGATCTTTTATTAATTGGCGTGCTCAAAGGTGCAGTAATGGCAGTTGCAGATCTTTCTCGGGCACTTCAACGTCACGTAGAAATGGATTGGATGGCAGTTTCATCCTACGGATCCGGAACAAAATCCAGTGGAGTAGTTCGTATCCTCAAAGATTTAGATCGCGACATAACTGGTCGAAATGTTTTGATTGTAGAAGACATTGTTGATTCTGGCTTAACGCTTTCTTGGTTGAAATCAAACTTAGAATCACGCGGAGTTGGAAGTGTTGAAATTCTTTCAATTCTTCGCAAACCAGAGGCGGCCAAAGTCCATGTTGATGTTAAATACGTTGGCTTTGAAATTCCAAGCGACTTCGTGATTGGTTACGGCTTAGATTTCGATGAAAAATATCGCAACCTTCCATTTATTGCAGTGCTTGCCAAGCACATGTATTCATAAGAATTAATTCCCCAACGAAACGAGTAAACAAAAATATGTCTGACGCCAAGAAGCCAACTAAGAAAAACCCTATTAAGAAAAGTTTTTCTGGAAGCACAAACCCTAAGAAACCAACGACTCGTACTGGTCGCTTATTCCGCGGACCTTTATTTTGGATTCTGGTTGCCATCTTGGCAGTTTCAATTTTCGGACAGATTTCTGCGGCAGGAAATCGCTACACACAGATTGAAACTTCACAGGCATTGGATGCGATTGCGCAATCATCCGTCGAATCAGCTGAAATAGTTGATAAAGATCAGAAAATTCGTTTGATTCTAAAATCGGGTACTTTGATAAAGGGCGCGACAAAAGTAGAAGCGTCATATGTATTGCGCCAAGAACCCACACTTGTTGATGCTTTAACGGCAAATCCACCATCAAAGGGTTGGGATGTTCGTGTTCCTACACAATCCCTTTTGCTTTCTTTCTTGATGTCTATCGTTCCGTTTTTACTCATCGGATTCCTCTTCTTCTGGATGATGGGACAAGCGCAAGGCGGAAATAAGGTTTTCCAATTTGGTCGCTCACGTGCAAAACTTCAAAGCAACGATGTACCAAAAACAACTTTTAAAGATGTTGCTGGTGCAGATGAAGCCATTGCTGAACTGGATGAGATTAAAGATTTCTTGGCTAATCCTGATAAATATGGTGCTCTAGGCGCAAAAATTCCAAAAGGTGTTTTACTTTTTGGCCCTCCAGGAACGGGAAAAACTCTTTTGGCCCGTGCAGTTGCCGGTGAAGCCAATGTCCCTTTCTATTCAATTTCAGGTTCTGACTTTGTAGAAATGTTTGTTGGCGTTGGTGCAGCTCGTGTGCGAGACCTCTTCAACCAAGCTAAAGAAAATGCCCCTGCAATTGTTTTCGTAGATGAAATCGATGCAGTCGGACGCCAGCGAGGAGCAGGTATGGGTGGCGGCCATGATGAACGCGAACAAACTCTTAATCAACTCTTGGTTGAAATGGATGGCTTTGAAGAAAATACAAAAGTTATTTTAATTGCAGCTACAAACCGTCCAGATGTTTTGGATCCAGCTTTGCTACGACCAGGACGCTTTGATCGACAGATTGCTGTTGACCGACCTGACTTAAAGGGTCGCGAAGCAATTCTTGCGGTGCACGCAAAAGGTAAGCCTCTAAGTGAGGATGTTAAGTTATTAGATTATGCACGACGCACACCTGGCTTTACTGGCGCCGATCTTGCTAATGTTTTAAATGAAGCGGCGCTACTTACGGCCCGTGAAGAAAAGACGGTTATTACCAATAAGGAACTTGATGAGTCCATTGATCGCGTTATGGCTGGGCCACAGCGCAAATCAAGAATTATGAGTGATTCAGAGCGACGTGTTACGGCATATCACGAAGCTGGGCACGCGTTAGTTGCACATGCATTGCCACACACTGATCCTGTTCACAAAATTACCATCATGCCGCGAGGACGCGCACTTGGTTACACAATGGTTCTTCCTGATGAAGATAAATATTCAACAACGCGCAATGAATTGCTTGATCAATTGGCGTATTCACTTGGTGGTCGTGCTGCTGAGGAATTAATTTTCCACGATCCTTCAACTGGTGCATCAAATGACATTGAAAAAGCCACAACTTTAGCTAGAGCTATGGTCACTCAATATGGAATGACTGAGGCTATTGGCGCAATTAAATTAGGTGGCGGAAGTACTGAGCCATTTTTAGGCCGCGATTATGGACATCAACGTGATTACTCTGAAAATATTGCAGGAGTTGTCGACCGTGAAATTCGCAACCTTATTGAAAATGCGCACCAGGAAGCTTTTGACATTTTGGTAGCCAATCGCAAGATTCTTGATGAAATGGTCTTAGAACTTCTTGAAAAAGAGACGCTTAACAAAGAGGAAATCGCCGAAATTTTCAAGAAGGTTCGCGCAGTAACACCACGTCCAGCATGGACAGGATCGCCAACACGTATTCCTTCAGCACAGCCACCAGTTGAAGTTCCAGAAAAAATAGTTGAAGTTGTGGTTGAAAATAAAAAACCAACCCGACGAAAGAAGGCAGCAAGTGACGATAAGTAAAGTATCAGTTGCTGATGGCCGCGCATCTGGCCCTTACGACCAAGCCCGAGCCGAAAAAGCTGTTCGCGAACTGTTGCTTGCGTTAGGTGAGGATCCAGATCGCGAAGGATTGAAAGAAACTCCAGCTCGTGTTGCTCGTGCAATGAAAGAAAATTTTGAAGGTCTGTGGCAATCGCCTGAAGATGTTCTAACGACAACTTTTGACATCGGCCACGAAGAACTCGTTATCGTTCGAGATATCGAGGTTTTTTCGCATTGCGAGCATCATTTAACGCCGTTTCATGGAGTAGCCCATGTTGGTTATATCCCGAGCGGAAAAATTACTGGGCTTTCAAAGATAGCCCGCTTAGTAGATATGTACTCACGTCGGCCTCAAGTACAAGAGCGTTTAACCACACAGATTGCCGATGCAATGGTGGAAATTTTGAACCCTCTAGGTGTGATTGTGATTATTGATTGCGAACACCTTTGTATGTCAATGCGGGGAGTTAAAAAATCACACGCACGCACTACAACAAGTGCGGTACGTGGAGTCTTACAAAATACGGCCACGCGCGCCGAAGCGATTAGCTTAATTACACATCGGTAACCACCATGATTGTCATGGGGATTTTGAATGTCACTCCTGATTCTTTTGCCGATGGTGGACGCCACAATGATTATGAAGCTGCAGTTAAACGTGGTCTAGAAATGATTGCCGAAGGCGTAGATATTATTGATGTTGGTGGAGAGTCAACGAAACCAGGTGCTGAACGAGTTCCAGAAGTTGAGGAATTAAATCGTGTAATTCCAATTATCAAAGCGCTAGCTAAATACGGAGTGAAAATCAGTATTGACACTATGCGTGCATCTACTGCACAAGCGGCGATCCAAGCTGGCGCACAAATTGTTAATGACGTCAGTGGCGGTTTGGCAGATCCAGAAATGTTGAAAACTGTGGCGGCTTTAAAGGTCCCATACATCGCGATGCATTGGCGTGGGCATTCAAAAGATATGAATTCTCGTGCGGTTTATGGTGATGTTGTAAAAGAAGTCATTGCAGAATTACAGCAACGGATAGATTCCGCATTAGAGGCTGGAATAAGCAAAAATAATTTAATTATCGATCCGGGTATTGGCTTTGCTAAAGATGCTCAACACAACTGGGACATTATCGATTCGTTGGATGAATTTACTGCTTTGGGTTATCCAGTATTAATCGGTGCTTCCCGTAAAAGGTTTTTAGGTGGCGATAATCCAGATGACCGTGAGAAAGCAACAATTGAACTGACTAAACGACTGGCCGGCACGGGCATTTGGGGAGTTAGAGTTCATACTGTGGCCCCACATAAGGAAGTATTGAGCGCATGAGTGATCAGATTCTATTAACTGGAGTGCACGGGTTTGGTTATCACGGTCTCTTTGATCATGAGCGCAGAGATGGCCAAGATTTTTTTGTTGATGTAGTTCTCGAAGTTGATTTAACTAATGCAGCAAAGAGTGATCACATTGATGACACGGTTAACTATGCAGAAATTTCAGATTTAGTGGTTCAGGAAATTACTTCAAATCCAGTTAACTTAATTGAAAAACTTGCCGGCAGAATTGCTGAACGAATCTTGAATGAGCACCCGAAAGTTTTACAAACTACGGTCACTGTTCATAAGCCGCAAGCCCCTGTTAATGCACAATTGAAAGATTTAGCGGTGCAGGTAACACGCAAAAAATGAAAGCAGTAATTGCTTTAGGATCAAATATTGGTTCACCACAAGAAAATTTGGATTTAGCAGTTGCCCTTCTTAGAGAAGCAACAGATTTTCAATCTATCTCTTCTTATTACACAACTGCGCCAGTTGGCGGACCAACTCAACCCGATTACTTAAATGCAGTATGCATCGTCGAAAGTGATTTGCCAGCCCTCGATTTACTTTCCGTGCTTCATGGAATTGAAAAAGCTTTAGGAAGAGAGCGGATTGAACATTGGGGACCGCGCACTATTGATTTAGATTTGATCCAATTTGGAGCGCTAATCAGTAAGAGTGATGAACTCGAACTTCCTCATCCTCGAGCACACCAAAGACGCTTTGTGCTTGAGCCTTGGGTTGAAATTGAGCCCGATGCGATTTTATTAACGCACGGAAGAGTGGATCAGATTTTGGAGCAATTGCCCCTCTAGCCGTAAACTTATTCCTATCTTGCCCGGTACCTGAAAGGACTGGAGCCACACGATGACGGTATTAGTGCCAACTATGGGCGCCCTTCACAAAGGACACCAAGCGTTGATTAAGCGCGCCCGAACATTGAGCAAAGAGGTCGTAGTAAGTATTTTTGTAAATCCACTTCAATTTGAAAATAAAGACGATTTTGAAAAATACCCACGCAGTCCTGAGCGCGATATTCAATTAGCGACGTTGGCCGGAGCAACCGAAGTGTGGATGCCTGATTACGACGAGGTTTATCCGGGTGATATTACGAAACTAAGCGCGGGACCGTTAGGTAAGTTATTTGAAGGAGCATCTCGTCCAGAACATTTTGATGGCGTAGTCACTGTAGTGAATCGTTTATTTGAAATAGTTAAACCAACTGCAGCAGTATTTGGTGAGAAAGATTTTCAGCAGCTAGCAATTATTAAAGCCATGAAAAGTAAGGTTGAAATAATCGGCGTTCCGACCGTTCGTGAATTTGATGGACTTGCACTTTCATCGCGAAATATCCGTTTAACAGAAGCTGGTCGCGTTTCTGCAAATGTAATTCACCGTGCATTAGCGGCTGCACATTTAGCGCCTTCAGTGGCGATTGCCCAAGAGATTATTGATTCCACGTTAGCAACCGAACCTGCTTTCACGTGCGATTACTCCGCGATTATTGACGAAGCTACATTTGAATTAGCTACAGATTCCACTCGGAACAAACGCGCAATCATCGCGGGTTGGATCGATGGAGTTCGATTACTAGACAATATGCAAATGGGAGAGAGGCGCTAAGTGTTACTAACCGTTGACGTAGGAAACACAAATACCGTCCTTGGAATTTTCGACGGTATTGAACTAGTGCGATCTTGGCGCGTAAAGACAGATCCACGAAGCACCGCGGATGAGTTATGGCTCCAATACAGATCACTTGTAGAAGGTTTTGAAATTACTGGTTTATCAGTGTGTTCAACGGTTCCGGCCACCCTGCGCGAACTTCGCAGCATGATTGATGATTACTTTTCAGAGATTCGCGTAACTATTGTTGAACCTGGAATTAAGACCGGAGTTCCATTACTTGTCGATAATCCCAAGGAAATCGGTGCAGATAGAATCGTAAATACTCTTGCTGCACACACACTTTATGGTGGCCCGGCAATTGTCGTAGATTTCGGAACATCAACCAATCTTGATGTTGTATCACCAAAGGGTGAATTTCTAGGTGGGGCTCTTGCCCCGGGCATAGAGATTTCAGTAGATGCGTTAGCGGCAAGAGCTGCACAACTTCGTAAGGTCGAATTAATTCGCCCTAAAAATGTAATCGGTAAAAATACCGTTGAGGCATTGCAGTCTGGAACTATTTTTGGTTTTGCTGGACAGGTAGATGGTTTAGTAGAACGAATATCAGCAGAGCTTCTGGAAAGTTATTCAGAAGCACCTACCGTCATTGCCACCGGTGGCTTGGCACCATTAATTATCGGCGTATCGGAAACAATCGACCGTCATGAGCCCGATTTAACGCTCATTGGCCTGCGCTTGATTCACGAACGAAATGCTTGAGTCGCTAGACTTCGCCACATTATGAGCACAGAAAACACTCCAATCGAAGAGGATCTTCCCGAGCAGCTTCGTATCCGCCGTGAAAAGCGCGCGAGCCTTATTGAAAACGGCATCGAGCCTTATCCAGTTTCTGTGCCGCGGACCAAGTCTCTTCAAGAAGTCCGTAACAAATATGTCGGCCTTGAGATAGATGCTGCTACAGGTGATATCGAATCATTAACTGGGCGCATTATTTTCAAGCGAGACACAGGCAAACTTTGTTTTGCAACGTTGCGTGAAGGCGATGGCACAGAACTTCAAGCCATGTTTTCGTTAGATAAAGTTGGCCAGGATTCAATCGATGCATGGAAATCTGAGATTGATTTAGGTGACATCGTTTCAGTAACTGGCGAAATCATTACTTCAAAGCGTGGTGAACTTTCAATTCTTGCTAACTCTTGGAAGTTGGCCGCGAAGTCGCTTCGACCATTGCCAAACGATCACAAACCGATGTCTGAAGAAACGCGCGTACGTATGCGCTATGTAGATTTAATTGTTCGTCCAGAAGCGCGGAGCAATGCTCGACTTCGCCCACAAGTGATGCGTTCACTGCGTGAGACTTTCCACAACGAAAACTTTATTGAAGTTGAAACACCAATGTTGCAAGTGATGCATGGTGGTGCAGCCGCTCGTCCATTTAAATCTTTTTCAAATGCATATGACATGGATCTTTTCTTGCGAATTGCGCCTGAACTTTTCCTAAAACGTTGTGTGGTTGGTGGAATTGAAAGAGTTTTCGAAATCAATCGCAATTTCCGCAATGAAGGCGCCGATTCTTCACACTCACCAGAGTTTGCAATGATTGAGAGTTATCAGGCTTATGGTGATTGGCGTTCCATTGCCGACTTAACTCGCAGCCTTGTACAAAATGCTGCGATGGCAGTTGCAGGTTCACATGTTGTTACTCATCATGATGGCCGCGAAGCCGACCTAGGCGGAACATGGCGTGAAATATCCTTATATGACGCCATCTCTGAAGGTGTTGGTCAAACAGTCACTGCGCTTACTCCGATTGATGAGTTAAAAACTATTGCGACAAAGCTTGGCATGAAGATTGATGCAAAATGGATTACCGGAAAACTTGCAGAGGAGATCTTTGAGCATGTCGCTAAAGATCAATTAATAGCACCGACCTTTGTTATGGGCTTCCCTGTTGACACATCACCGCTAGTGCGCGCACACCGCGAAATTCCTGGCGTTGCCGAAAAATGGGATCTTTATGTTGATGGTTTCGAATTAGCAACTGGATATTCAGAGTTAATCGATCCAGTTATTCAGCGAGAACGTCTTGTAGAGCAAGCGACTCTTGGTTCAAAAGGTGATTTAGAAGCGATGCAAGTGGATGAAGATTTCTTGCGTGCTATGGAGTTCGGAATGCCGCCAATGGGTGGAATGGGAATGGGTGTTGATCGTTTATTGATGGCACTGACAGGACTTGGAATTCGTGAAACAATTTTGTTCCCGTTAGTAAAACCAGAAATAGATTAAAGATGGAGATTCGCCCAGCTCGAACTAGTGACATCAAAGGTATCCGCACATTAATTGATTCGTATGCACCGCAAGGTCGTTTGCTAGCTAAAGAAACTGTGACGTTGTACGAAAGTGTTCAGGAATTTACCGTTGCTGTTGAAAATAATGAAGTCGTCGGTTGCGGGGGATTGCACGTTCTCTGGGAAGATTTAGCTGAAGTGCGTACCGTTGCAGTTGCCGAATCTTTACGCGGTAAAGGAATCGGTCATCAAATTCTTGATGCAATTGTTGTGCGTGCGCAAAACCTAGGCGTTAAAAGAATTTTCTGTTTAACTTTTGAAACACATTTTTTTGGAGCCCACGGTTTTGAAATCATTGAAGGCACTCCAGTTGATCCAGAGGTCTATGCCGAGCTCCTGCGCTCCTACGATGCTGGTGTGGCCGAGTTCTTGGATCTCGAATCAGTGAAGCCCAATACCTTGGGCAACACCAGAATGCTCAAAATTCTCTCCTAGATTTAGTGGTTTTCGGGCATAAATCACCTAGCCATTGGGTTATATAGGCCAGAAGCTATCCACCTCGCGAGTGTGACCCTGCAGGTATTAGGCTTAAGTGAATACCAAATGAAAGTGAGCCCCGCCCATGTTTGAGCGCTTTACAGATCGAGCCCGCCGCGTTGTTGTGCTGGCCCAAGAAGAAGCTCGCATGCTCAATCACAACTACATCGGCACCGAACACATCCTGCTCGGTCTGATTCATGAAGGCGAAGGCGTTGCTGCTAAAGCGTTGGAATCTCTAGGTATCTCACTTGAAGCTGTTCGCGCACAAGTTGAAGAAATCATTGGTCAAGGTCAACAAGCACCAAGTGGCCATATTCCATTTACTCCACGTGCTAAAAAAGTTCTAGAACTTTCACTTCGTGAAGCGTTGCAACTAGGTCACAACTACATCGGCACCGAACATATTTTGCTCGGCCTTATTCGTGAAGGCGAAGGCGTTGCCGCACAAGTGTTAGTAAAACTTGGTGCAGATTTAAATCGCGTACGCCAACAAGTAATTCAACTTCTTTCAGGTTACCAAGGTAAAGAAGCTGTAACACAAGGCGGACCAGCTGAAGGAACTCCATCAACATCATTAGTGTTAGATCAATTTGGTCGCAATCTCACACAAGCCGCGCGTGAAGGAAAGCTCGATCCAGTAATCGGTCGCGAAAATGAAATTGAACGCGTGATGCAAGTTCTTTCACGCCGCACAAAAAACAACCCAGTTCTTATCGGCGAACCAGGTGTTGGAAAGACTGCAGTCGTTGAAGGCCTTGCGCAAGCAATTTATAAAAACGATGTTCCAGAAACTTTGAAAGATAAGCAGCTCTACTCGTTAGATCTTGGAGCCCTTGTCGCCGGAAGCCGCTACCGCGGAGATTTCGAAGAGCGTTTGAAGAAAGTTCTCAAAGAGATCAAGAGCCGTGGTGACATTATTCTTTTCATTGATGAGATTCATACCCTTGTTGGCGCTGGCGCTGCTGAAGGTGCGATTGATGCCGCAAGTATTTTGAAACCAATGCTTGCTCGCGGAGAATTACAGACAATTGGCGCAACAACTCTTGATGAATATCGCAAGCACGTTGAAAAGGATGCAGCCCTTGAGCGCCGCTTCCAACCAATTCAAGTTAAAGAACCATCAGTTGCACACACAATTGAAATTCTAAAAGGTCTACGCGATCGCTACGAAACTCATCACCGTGTATCAATCACTGATGGTGCATTAGCCGCGGCAGCAAATTTTGCAGATCGATATATTTCAGATCGCTTCCTGCCAGATAAGGCGATTGATTTAATTGATGAAGCAGGCTCACGTCTTCGCATTAAGCGCATGACTGCGCCGGCAGAATTACGTGCTTTTGATGACAAAATCGCTGAAGCCCGTAAAGAAAAAGAATCAGCTATTGATGGACAGGACTTTGAAAAAGCCGCATCACTTCGCGATAAGGAAAAAACCCTTATTGCCGAAAAGCATGAAGCTGAAAAGAATTGGAAAGCAACCGACCTAGATAAGGTCACAGAAGTTGATGAAGAACTAATTGCACAAGTTCTCTCAGCCTCTACTGGAATTCCTGTTTTCAAACTTACTGAAGAAGAAACTGCGCGGCTTCTACGCATGGAAGATGAACTCCACGATCGTGTTATTGGTCAAGACCAAGCAATCAAAGCTTTGTCACAGGCAATTCGTCGCACACGTGCAGGACTTAAAGATCCTCGCCGTCCAGGTGGCTCATTTATTTTTGCTGGCCCATCAGGTGTTGGTAAAACTGAACTTTCACGCACTCTTGCATCATTCTTGTTCGGAGATCAAGATGCGCTCATCCAACTTGATATGTCTGAATATTCAGAGCGTCACACAGCCTCACGTTTGTTCGGTGCACCTCCAGGGTATGTCGGTTACGACGAAGGTGGACAGCTAACTGAGAAAGTTCGCCGCCGCCCATTCTCTGTTGTTCTTTTCGATGAAATCGAAAAAGCACACCCAGATATATTTAACTCATTGCTTCAGGTTCTTGAAGATGGTCGCCTAACAGATTCGCAAGGTCGCACTGTTGACTTCAAAAATACTGTAATCATCATGACTACAAACCTTGGTACTCGAGATATTTCTAAGAGCCTTGGTCTTGGTTTTGCTAATAGCGATGACGATCAAACAAATTACGATCGAATGAAGGGCAAGGTAAGTGATGAACTTAAAACTCACTTCCGCCCTGAGTTCCTTAACCGTATCGATGACGTAATCGTCTTCCATCAGTTGACCAAGGATCAGATTATTCAAATCGTTGATTTGATGATCAAGAATCTTGATGATCGCCTGCAAGCAAAAGATATGGGAATCGAATTAACTCCTGCAGCTAAGGATCTCTTAGCTCAACGTGGTTACGACCCACTTCTAGGTGCACGTCCATTGCGTCGCACAATTCAACGTGAAATCGAAGATTCACTCTCAGAGCGCATCTTGTTCGGTGAACTTAAGGCCGGCGAAATTATTGTTGTAGATGCAGAAGGCGAAGGCACTGATGCGATCTTTACATTCAAAGGTGCAGCCAAGGCACAAATGCCTGACACACCTGAGGATCTTGCTGAAGCGCCAACTGCCTAAATTTAAGAACCTAACTTCTTAAGTGCTTCGCCACTAACGCGGTAAACGGTCCATTCATCCATGGCGACTGCGCCTATGGATTTGTAGAACTCAATTGCTGGTTCGTTCCAATCAAGGACCCACCACTGGAATCTTTCATATCCGCGTTCAACGCAGATTGTGGCAAGGGTCTTCAGGAACGATAAGCCATGGCCTTGCCCGCGATACGCAGGATCTACATAGAGATCTTCGAGATAAATGCCTGGTTTGCCCAGCCATGTTGAGTAATTAAGAAACCAGATAGCAATACCAATAACTTGTCCATCAACTTCAGCGACATGGCAATATGCCGTTGGATTGGCACCGAAAATTGTCTCTTCAATTTGTTCAATTGTCGCGATTGCTTCGTTCGGCGCTTTTTCATATTCAGCTAAATCTTTAATGAGCACAAGAATGCGTGGTGCATCTTCTTTGACGGCAAGACGAATCATTGCGGCAGTCTATAACGCTTGCGAGGCATTGCCTCAATAAGTAAATCTTCTTGCAGAGTTTTTAATGCTTTTTCTACTTGTGAATGATCGGGCCAAAGTTTCATGATTGCATTTTCTGTAAGAGATTCATTTTCACGCAGGGCCTGAACGATGGTGCCACGACATTTTCTATCAGTACCGTGCCAATCCTGAGATTTACGAACTAGATCAGTTTTTGGATAGCCATTCTTGCGCCAATTACATTGCGAAATTACTGGACATTTTTCACAGATTGGATTTTTGGATGTACAGACCAGTGCACCGAGTTCCATAGTTGCTGCCGACCAGATGTGGGCATTCTTAGTTGGTTGAAGCGTTAATCGCGAAGCTTTTTCTTTAGTTGTTGGCGCAGGTTTTGGATGTTCATTTCCATCAATGACTCGGGTTAATAGCCGGCGAATATTGACATCCATCACAAGTGATTGTTGTTCAAAAGCAAAAGCGGTGATTGCCGCAGCGGTGTATTCACCAATACCTGGCAAAGTTTGCAGAGTTGCTATATCTTCAGGGATTTCATTATTGAAATCTTCGGCGATGATTTGAGCCGCTACATGCAAACGCAGGGCGCGGCGCGGATAACCCAAACGTCCCCACGCCGTAATTACTTCAGCCGGAGTGGCTTTAGCTAAATCTGCAGGAGTCGGCCAACGTCGCATCCATTCATGCCATTTAGGCAAAACGCGATTAACTGGAGTTTGTTGCAACATGTATTCGCTGACCATGACTCCCCACGGCGTTGTGTTGCGCCATGGAAGATCACGTTTGTTCTTTTTAAACCACGTAACTATCGGTTTTTCTAGCGAGTTCATTCGCCAGTTATTTTTACCCGTTTGAGAGCTTGATCAAGCCGTGAAACTTCAACAATTTCCATGCCGGCAATTTTTGTCTCAG
>CAIQRN010000112.1 GCA_903874255.1 uncultured Actinomycetes bacterium | reverse complement strand
GAGACAGCCTTTGCTACGGATCCTGCTTTGCCGACCTCGGTCTGAATCAAAATGTAGGCCTGTACTGACATAAGAGTTTCCTTTCGTTGGTGAGCAAAGGCTACTTCAGAGATATGACTACTGGCTAGTCGATTACTCTTATCACTATGAACTTCGATGAGGCCCAGATCATCGGCGTACTTGCGCAGATTTTCGGCGCCAATCACCGCGGCGTCACCGTTGGAATTGGCGATGATGCTGCCGTGGTTGCAACAGGTGAACACACAGTCATCACAACAGATATGGCCGTTGAGGGCACACACTTTAACTGCCAGTGGTCAGGGGCCTTTGAGATTGGGCGCAAAATTACCGCTGCAAACCTTGCCGATGTGTATTCGATGGGCGCAACACCGACCTACTTGGTTGTGGCAGTAACTCTGACCGGCGATGAAAGTTTGGAATGGATTAGCGAGTTAGCCGAAGGAATAAAGCATGAAGCCACCAGCTGTGGGGCAGTAGTAGTTGGTGGGGATCTGACCCGTGGGCCTGTCAAAGTTATTTCGATGACCGCCCTTGGCGAGGTTGACTCAGCAATCACACGTTCTGGCGCACAAGTGGGAGATTCAATTTATCTATCATCACTACCAGGATGGTCTGCAGCAGGTTTGGCCGCAATTGAAATCGATGAGTTAAATGATTTACAAAGCTACGCCGTTGATGAGTTTTGTGCACCGACAGTTGATTATTCAATAGCAGTTGCCTTTACAAACAAAGGCGCGAACGCGATGTGCGATATCAGCGACGCTTTGATCATTCAGGCAAATCAAGTGGCAAAAGCCTCTGGGGTGCAGTTAGTTTTTGATGCACAGGCTTTTAAAAAAGATAGTGAATTCGCGCAACTTCAAGAAGTTGCTGATGCTGCGCAGATTGATCCCTGGCAGTGGATTTTCGCCGGGGGAGAAGATCATGTTTTTCTTGCCACTGGTAAAAATCTTCCAGGTTTATGCGTTGGCGTTGTGCAGGCAGGAAATGGTGTGCTTGGTCTAGAAATGAAAAAAGCGCCAGATACCTGGCGCCATTTCAATTAATGCAAAAGTAATTAACGAGTAACTTTTCCAGCCTTTAGGCAAGAAGTACATACGTTTTGACGCTTGGTTGAACCCTTAACCAATGTGCGTACGCGCTGGATATTTGGATTCCAACGGCGACGTGTCTTTACCTGTGAGTGTGAAACGTTATTGCCAAAGCTGGGCCCTTTGCCACAGATATCGCATGTTGATGCCACAGCGGTACTCCTTTTATATCTTTGAGTGAATTTCATCTGCCCTTAACGGACAAGGCGAAAGGGTATCGCGAGCGGTGGGGGGTACGCCAATTGGCTTATAAGAAAGAGGTGGCCCTCAGCGATTTGAGCGTGAAAATATAAGCGTGAGGGCTAACACAGCGGATTTTCAGATATCGATTTCATGAATAAAGCAAAATTGGCATCGAGCCGGTAGAGCGGTTCAGAATCGGGGAAATGGGTTCCATGAACTCCTTAGATCTAGCTAGATGGCAATTCGCCATCACAACTGTTTATCACTTCTTATTCGTACCAATCACTATCGGCATGGGCTTTATGGTCGCAGGCCTTCAGACTGCTTGGTATCGCACCGGCAAGCTTCAATATCTGCGTGCCACTAAATTCTTCGGCAAGTTATTTCTCATTAACTTTGCCATCGGTGTAGTTACTGGAATCGTTCAAGAGTTCCAATTTGGAATGAACTGGTCTTCCTACAGCCGCTTTGTTGGTGACATCTTTGGTGCACCTCTTGCAATGGAAGGTCTGCTCGCATTCTTTATGGAGTCAACTTTC
Organism: uncultured Actinomycetes bacterium; assembly: GCA_903874255.1. Lineage (GTDB taxonomy): Bacteria > Actinomycetota > Actinomycetes > Nanopelagicales > Nanopelagicaceae > Planktophila. Next base: position 1,156 of record CAIQRN010000112.1, on the reverse strand, counting down.
CTTGGACTGTGGATCTTCGGATGGGATCGCCTATCTAAGAAACTTCACCTAGCAACAATTTGGATCGCAGCAGCCGGAACTTTGCTCTCTGCCTATTTCATCTTGGCGGCAAATGCTTGGATGCAACACCCAGTTGCTTACACATATAACGCAGCTAAGAACCGTGCAGAACTTACAAACATTATTGAGGTTCTCACTCAAAAGACAGCACTAGCAACTTTCTTCCACACAATTCCATCTGCAGCATTTACTGCAGGAGCATTTATCGCTGGTATCTCAGCATTTCTGATCATCAAGGGCAAAGACATTCAGATGGCCCGCGGAACTTTCAAGCTTGGAGCAATCACTATGGTGGTTAGCTTTATCCTTGTTGGAGTTTCAGGCGACCTAACAGCCCGTGTGATGACAGATCAGCAACCAATGAAGATGGCTGCAGCTGAAGCACTCTACGACTCAACTGCTAACGCGCCATTCTCACTCCTTACCCTTGGAACTTTAGATGGTTCAAAATCTGTATTCCAGATCGGTCTTCCATCAGTTCTCTCCTTTATGTCTACCGGTAACTTCAACGGAGTTGTCGAAGGCGTTAATGATTTAGAAGCTGCTTATGACAAGCAGTATGGTGCTGGCAACTACACACCAAATATTCCACTTGCATACTGGTCATTTAGATTGATGATGGGCTTTGGATTCCTTGGCGTTTTCTTCGCCCTCCTTGGTCTATGGCAGATGCGCAAGGGTGGAACACCTAAGGGCAAGTGGTTCTATCCAGCGATGGTTTCACTTCCATTCATTCCACTTGCTGCAAACTCATTTGGTTGGATCTTTACCGAAACCGCTCGCCAACCATGGGCAGTCTTTGGACTTATCAAAACCGCAGATGGCGTAAGCGCCGTTGTTTCAGCTGGTGCAGTTTTGTTCACAATGATCGTCTTCACACTCTTGTATGGAGTCCTTGCATTTATTGAAGTAGGACTTACTTTGCGAGTAATCAAGATGGGTCCTGCGGAAGAGCTTGATTATGCAGATCCAAAACTTGGTGGAAGCGAAGACAAACAACTAGTGATGGCCTATTAAGAAAGGGGTATGGACATGTCATTTCAAACAGTATGGTTTTTGTTAATCGCAGTTCTATGGGTCGGATACTTCATTCTTG
>CAIQRN010000111.1 GCA_903874255.1 uncultured Actinomycetes bacterium | reverse complement strand
GATTCGCAAAGTGTCCGGCAAACCAGTTAAAGCATTAATGTTGCCAAGTTTTCACGAACCTCAGAAAGATTCCAGCCGTTTCATTAGAATTGTTGGTGGATTCCTTTTCTTTTGGTATGACTTCCTCATCGGAGATGATTGGCGAGTTGCTGCTGGAGTTGCGATTGGTTTCGTACTTACAAATATCGTCGGCGAATCTGCTTGGTGGATCATGCCGATAATGGCAATAACAATGCTCTCATTTACTCTTCATGAGGCGACTAGGCCTGCACGAGTAGTTGTTTGATTATTAGTTGAAGAAAGCGATTATTGCGCCAGCAATAGTTAAGTTAATTGCATCGTTGGAAGTCTCTATGATCCACACTTTGAAACTGTCACCACCAAACAGTCTGTGACTCAGGGATGCAAACATGGCAATACCCACACCAAGTGCAAAACCAATACCCGCCCCATCAAGAATTCCCAAATTAGGTTGGTACTTCTGTAACGAGTTGATGATCAGAGCCAAAGTAAGCGTCTGAACTAGGACTCCAATAATAGTTCCGCCGAACAAGATTGCCGGTTTGTTCTGATTCGAATTCAACTGACCCGAAGCTACGCCTTTGGCTTTCATCCATACTGGGTAGAAAGTTTTTGGTCCGAACCAGATTCCACCACTAATAAAAGAGACAATGAAGGCAACAAGTACACCGATGAGATTTAATCCTGAAAAAGTCATGCGCAGACTTTACCGTAGAAGATTAAGAAAATGTGTAAACCTATTGGGCGATTAAATATTTTCGTGGATCTTTTTCGGGGCAAAAATAAGAATTGTCAAAGCTGTTGCAATCGCGACCCACATGATCATGCGCATGCTCAGCGAAGTGCCATGTTGGAAGGCTTGGTAGGCGGTCTGCTTAAGTGTGGCGAATTGTTTTTCCATGCCGGCCGGTGGTTCCATGCTGGTAAATGCAATGGAGTGCGAAACCTTGTCGGCCAATTGAGCAGGAAGAACTCTTACCGACTCCGCCATTCCACTGCGATATGTCGTATTTAGTATTGCCCCAACTATCGCGATACCCAGAGCACTGCCGACTTCCCTGGAAACATCATTAACTGCAGATGCAACACCCTGCTTATCTAGAGGAAGTGAATTTGTAATAGCTGTTGTCGCCGGAGTTGAAGCAAGCGCCATTCCGAAAGCAAAAAGTGCGAGCCCACTCCAGAAGTGGGAATAAGAAAAAGTTAGTGGCATCGTACTAAAAACGTACATACCAATTGCTAGAAATGTTAAGCCAAATGACCCGAGGTACTTTTGAGGAATCTTTTTACTCAAAACACCGGCCACGCGTGACATAGGTAAAACAATGAATGGAACCAACATAAGTCGTAAAACTGCTTGCCAAGGTGTCAACCCATAAACAAACTGTAAAAATTGTAAACCTACGAAAATGAAACCAAATTGGCCAAAGAATTGAAGCAAAATTGATAGTGATCCCATAGTGAATCCACGGTTCTTAAATAAGCGAGGATCTAGAAGTGGCGCGTCTTTCCTTGATTCAACGATTATGAAAGTGGGCAGCGCAATCAGCGTCAGCAAAAATCCTGCTATTGCTTGTGTGGATGTCCAACCTAATTCAGCGCCTTCAATAATTGCGTATACCAAACCGCCCACAAGAAGAATTGAAATTAATCCACCAATCACATCAAGCTTTTTGCCAGTTGTGTCTGCTGAATTTGGAACTACGGTTAGCGCACCAATTAAACCTAGAATGGCCAAAGTCATGTTCATAGCGAAAAATGAATGCCACGAGTAATAACGCATCAAGAAGGCGCTTCCGAAAAGTCCAATAAATGCGCCGCCACCTGCAACACCTACCCACACGCCAACTGCGCGAGATCGATCTTCTGGGGGAAAGGAAGCGGTGATAACTGAGAGTGTTGATGGCATTATGAATGCTGCCCCAATTCCCATAACTGCACGAAGAATGATCAAGTTACCGACACTATTTACTACCAAACCGTATGAAGCGACGATGAGATAAATAATCAATCCAAGAACCAAACCATTACGGCGGCCGAAGCGATCCGAAAGAGCACCGGAAAGAAGGAGTAAGCCTGCGAAAACCACTGTGTACGCGTCAACAATCCACGTCAATTGTGTTTGAGTCGCACCCAAATCACGGGCAATTGAAGGAAGGGCAACATTTAGCCCTGCGACAGCTGAAATTACCGTCATGAGGCTTAAGGCAATTGCAGGAAGTGTTAGCGGGTGAATTTT
>CAIQRN010000110.1 GCA_903874255.1 uncultured Actinomycetes bacterium | reverse complement strand
GCCAAGTCCTGGAACAACGTTAAATACGCCAGCTGGTAAGCCCGCTTCAATTGCGAGTTCGGCCATTTTCAGTGCACTCAGTGATGAGTTCTCTGCTGGCTTAACAACGATGCTGTTGCCCATTGCGATTGCTGGGCCTAACTTCCAACTTGTAATCATCATTGGGTAGTTCCAAGGAACAACTGCTCCGATTACTCCCAAAGGTTCACGGGTGATCATTGCTAGTGCATTACGAGGCGCAGGGGCGATTTCATCGTAAGTCTTATCGATTGTTTCGGCATACCACTGAATAACACGAGTTGAATTTGGTGCATCAACACTTAAGGCATCGCCAATTGGTCGGCCAGTATCTATTGCTTCAAGTAGAGCTAATTCTTCGCGGTGTTCACCTAATAGCTGAGCCCACTTCAACATAATAATTTTCTTATCACGTGGATTCATTTCGCGCCAAACACCTGATTCAAAAGCTTTTTTGGCTGATGCAACCGCGCGATTTATATCTTCGGTATCACCTGATGCAACGTTGCAGATTAAATGTCCATCACTGGGTGAAAAGTTTTCGAAAGTTTTACCCGATGCAGCATCGACGTAATTACCATCAATGAAGATTTTGGATTGAGGTTTTAAATCAAGTGCGCGCTGTTGCCAATTAATAGTGTTAGACATAGGGAAGATGTTATCGGCACAAGGTTAACAATTGGCTGACAAACTTGTTGCACATAGTGCAACACAGGCTTAGATCTTGACGACTCTGTAGCTAGAAAGTGATGGATCAGTCGCATATGCGATTCGAACACCAGCAGCTTTTGTTGTGGCAAGACCTTCCAGGATTGTTGAAGTCAGGATTTCGCCTGGTGCAATGACAGCAACACCTGGGGGATAAGGCGCAATCAGATCTGCACTGATTCGACCAACTGCTTGGCCAGCGGCAACCATCTCAGTGTCTGCAAAGTAGGCATCACGCATCGAAATTCCAACGGTTGGAACCACGGACCAACTCAGTGATGTCGCAGTTGGGCGTGGTACAGATTGAAGTGATTTTAATATTGGAATCAATACATCAGCTGCAGAATCAAACTCTTCTTTAGTATCTGCAAGTGTTGCTAAAAAGACAACGGTGTCCTTATCTGCCATTTCAACTCGAATAAATGCAGTCTGTAAGGCTTTTTCAATTTCTACCCCAGATGCGCCTAATTGATTTGCTCTCAAAACTATTTTCGCCGGATCAAAGCGACCAGGCGCGAAGTCACTTTCCATTAGAAATATAGGTAGATCAAAGTGCGATTGAACTTTGATCTTGAACTCATTTACATTCGCCACGAGATTGGTGATTAATTCATCGCCTCTAGTTTGCAATAGTGCGCGACATCCATCAATCGATGCCAGGGGAGCTCCGGCAGGTGAAGTTGTGTGAGTCGTTTCAAAGCTTTGTTCGATTCGATCTAAGTTCAACAAATTTCCCTGTGCCAGTAATAATGCAGATGCGCTGTATCCAGGCAAAGCTTTATGGACACTAGTAATTAAAGCATCGGCGCCCAATTGCAAACAGTGATTTGGTGTTGCGGCGGAAAATCCAAAATGCCCGCCCCAAGCCGCATCAACAATGACAGGAATTGAATGTGAATGTGCGCTTTTAACTAAGGCAGATAAATCAGAGAGCGTTCCTAGATATCCAGGCTCAGTGAGCAAAAGCGCAATTGGTTTTTGGTCAATAATCTTTTCAAACTCTTTAACACTGATTCCAATTGGAACACCAGTTGCTTCATCGATCTCGGGTGCTAACCAGATCGGTTCTAGCCCAGCTAAAACTAAAGCGCTAAGAATCGAACGATGCGCAGTACGAGATAAAGCGACTTTATCTCCAGGTTTTCCTAGAGCTAAGACAATTGCTTGATTGGCGTGCGTTGATCCACCTGTAGAAAAGCGGGCATAGTCAGCCTTCCATAATGTGGCCGCTAGCTTCTCGGCTACCTTGAGCGTTTGATTAGTTAATTTAATTTCATCGAGGCCACCATATAAAGGTGTATCGCTATCAACAATTGAACCAAGGCCCGCATCTAGGCGCGAGGCCCGCTGCTTGTGACCTGGAATTGTGAACGGTGTGCGCTTATGTTCAAAGTAAGAAAGGTAGGCATCAAGTAGCGGTGCCGAATCTCTCAGTGAACTCATAGCGCTAAGGGTAACTTCTGGGCCCTGGGATGAGAAATGAGGGCTTAGACTTTTGCCATGAACACACTTACTAATCTGACTCAAGAACGTCGCTTGGTTACCGCTATTCCGGGGCCAAAATCTACCGAAGCGCTTAAGCGCCGCACGGAAGCGACGTCAGGCGGATTGGGTATGGCGATTCCAGTAATCATCGAACGTGCAAGCGATGC
>CAIQRN010000109.1 GCA_903874255.1 uncultured Actinomycetes bacterium | reverse complement strand
GTTTCTAGGCTTGGTGTGACTGTGCGTTCTTCAAGTTCTGGATCAAGAATGACCATAAGTTCATAGTGACGCATGCGTTAACCCGACCTCCTCTGGACTAAGACGGCCACGGTATTTCCGTGACAGGAGGGTTAATACTTTTCCAAATTGGGCCAGGTGGCTCAATCGGGAAGGCTAAGGGTAAGGCTTAGAGGCCTCAAAGAGTAAATCGAGTAGGGATCCCTGTGTATTTCGAGCCTGTAAAGCCCGTTTTACGAGCGTGCCAACCAAGTAGGCCGTCGCTGCAATTCTGATCACAGTTATAAGTGCGTATCCGCCCTGCGGCAAACCAAAATGGGCATTTGTGACAAGGGCTAGATGTTGCCAGATTGCAACGTGATACATCGTCTCGGCAATCTGCCAGATCCAAAAAGCGTGTAAATCTTTTTTGTTAGTCAATGCGATTGCTGCCAGCGGCGTCAACCATAAAACATATTGTGGTGAATAAACCTTGCTTGCAATCATGACAACGGATAAAACAATGAATGCAACCGAAGCGAGCGATGGAGTGAATTTTAATTCAAAGAGAAAAATGGCAACCGATGTCATTCCAATAAGCAAAACTAATATGGCTAAATAATTTAGGTTTGTGAGTCCTAAGCCAAGTTGTTGAAGTGCCAACCACAAAGAGCCCCAGTCAGCTTGTCGCTCCATGTTCAACTTATAGAAACGCCACCAACCAGTTGGAGTTGTTAATGCAATTGGAGCGTTGATGGCTATCCACAAGGTAGAGGTGACAAGTAGATATTTAAGAATCTCTTTAATTTTATTTTGTCGCCATAAAATAAAAACAATCGGTAATAATAAAAAGACTGGCAAGAATTTTGTAGAAATAGAGATCGACAATGCAAGAGCGCTGTATAAATATTGTTTCCGGTCAAACCAATAAATTGAAAGCATCATTGTGATGATTGCCCATAAATCCCAATTGATATACAGCGAAGCTATCATCGCGGGTGCTATGGGTACTAAGTATGCAAATTGAGGCCTTATCTTTCGGACTACCAAAAGCATCCCGATAAAAATTAACGCTAATAAGATTGCGTTGAGGTTAAAATATGAAATTGGTGAATGTGCAACAAATGACGTCACATACATAACCAAACCGGTAATTACTGGATACTCAACTGATTTCGTTTCACTCGAGTATGGCCAGGCGTTATCTACCATTCCGCGATCGCCAAACAAAGAAGGTAAGTCGCTATAACAAGCGTGTATGTATTGATCTGGCGTTGCCCAATTCGAACCTTCGCAATGAGAAAATTTTGCAAAAGAAATCAGTGATGAAAATACTGCTAAAGCAAGAAACCATTTAAAACGCATAGCCATTATGGTTTGTATTCTTGTACTCCACCGGAGGTCATCACTATTGGTTCTAGACCACCGATGTTTACTGGGGCTGGGAAGTCCATTACGGGTTCGCCCTTAAGCGCACCTTTCATAAATCCTGTCCAAATTCTTGCCGGGAAACTTCCGCCAGTTACAGATCTAACTCCACCAATTCCGTTGAGGCTTTGCTTTGCGTTATCTCTAAAAAGCGCAACAGATGCTGCTAATTGAGGTGTGTAACCGCTAAACCATGCAGATGCATTTGATTCAGATGTTCCTGTCTTACCAGCTGCAGGCCGACCCAAAGCAAGTGCCGCTGATCCCGTACCGCCATTAACTACGCTTTTGAGGGCATATGTTAAGTCGGCCATTACGTCTTTGCTAAACACTTCTTGTGTTTCCGGCTTGGCTTGAAATAGCAACCCTTTGTTTGGACCCATGACTTGAGTAATTAAATATGGTTTTGACTTAATTCCTTGCGCAGCAAAAGTGGCGTAAGCATTTGCAACATCAATTACATGTGGGCTTGCCGCTCCAAGAACTACGGATGGCGTTGGCATCATTGCAACTGATTCAGGTATTCCGGCACGGCGGGCAACGTCTACAACTGCTGTTGGTCCAACTTTAATTCCAAGTGGAACATAAACAGTGTTAACTGAGTGTTTTGTTGCAAACAACAAATCGATTTGGCCCCAACCCTCGTTACCGTAATTCGAAACTAAATAGGGCTTGCCTGCGTCATCAAATGTTTGTGGTGAATCACCGTTCCACATTGAGGTCAACGGAATTCCTTGTTCGAGCGCTGCAACTAATGCAAATGGTTTAAATGTTGAACCGCCTAAAGCAATTGATTGCGTAGCATCGCTCAATTGACGCACTAAATAATCGCGGCCTCCATACAAGGCAACAATTTCACCTGTTCCTGGGCGAATTGCCACTAGGCCAATGTGTAAGTTGTCTGGAGGATTCTTTGGAGAAAATTTATTAACTGCATCTACCGCGGATTGTTGAGCCTTTTGGTCGATCGTAGTTTTAATAACATATCCGCCTACAAGTAATTGCTCTTGCGAATATCCTAACTTTGCTAATTCTTTTTGAACCGCTTCGATAATGTGGCCGCGTGGACCACTTAACTGCCCTGATGTTGCTCGTGGAGTAACAGTAGGGAATTTAATCTTTGCTGCTTCGCTCTTTTCTAACCAACCCGCATCAACCATTCCATTGATTACATATTTGAATCTTGCCTTGAGGCGAACAAGATTTCCTTTTTGATATGAAGGGTCGTACAGACCGGGTGAACGCAAAATTGATGCAATAACCGCTGCTTGTGCAATTGAAAGCTGATCGACATTTCGGTTGAAATATTGTTGTGAAGCCGTCATAACGCCATATGAGCCTCGACCAAAGTAGATACTGTTGAGATAGTTCTCAAAGATTTGATCTTTAGACATTTGATTTTCGAGTTTGATTGCAATCACAAGTTCTTTAATCTTGCGTTGAATTGTTCTACTAGGTGTAAGAAATGCGGTCTTTGCGTATTGCTGAGTAATTGTCGAACCGCCTTGCAAGGATCCGCCCTTTAAATTATTTAAAACTGCTCGCAAAATGCCGGTTACGCTAAAAGCTCGATTCGAATAAAAGCCTCGATCTTCGGCAGCAAGAACCGCATGGCGTACATTGAGTGGAATTTTCGCTAATGGAACAACTTGCCGATTTTCGGTTCCAATCCGGCCAATTTCTTTTCCATTTGAATATTGAATTATTGTTGATTGACTATTGACGTAAGCATTTGTATCAGGGATGTCCACGGTGAAGTAAGCAAGGGCAAATAGAACGGCGCCGGCAATAAAGCCAAATCCAGCAATAAAGACGGTGGCTCTGATTATTACTCTTCGGACCATTTCGTAAGGTTACCGTGTGGTGTAATCCTCGTCCTCCAAGGTGCGAACCTTGCGAGGCGGCTTACGTTCGCGTCCATCGCCTAAAACAAAGGATGCGGACAGGTGATTCCATGAGCACTCTCGGCAGACTTCCACGATGTACACCTGAAATTCACCGTACTGGCTTTCCATTTCAGTTAGCTCTTGTAGATTCTTGATGCGCCCTGAGTATTGACCCAACTGCTCACCAAAGGTGTAGCGCAGTTCAACCAAAGCGCTCTTCTTGCATACTGGACAACTTCTTTGGGTTTTTTCACCGTGCCATTTCGCCGCACGCATTAGGTAGGGATCTGCATCGCATGCATCAACTACTCCTCGGAATAATGCCATGAGTGTGGCTCGCTTATCTAGCGAGTAGTCGGTGTATAAACGTTGCGATTTCATTAGTGCAAAGAATAATCCTTCTGCTGCCAGTACGCTCACCGTTATGCAATTCTTTGGTTTGCTCAGGCATCCGAGATTTTCACGACTTCTTGCAATTCGCTGGACGGGTCAAACAGTAGATGGGATTTTTCAAAGCGCTTTAGCGTCCTTCGTCCTCTTCTCTCCGGAACGACAGGCCGATGCTTTTAGTGCTGCATTGGCCTTTGCTGTAGTGCTTCTTCCTTACTCGGTCATTGGGCCTTTTGTTGGAACAATCCTAGATCGCATTTCCCGACAAAGGTTATTGTTTTTCTCAAATTTGATTCGAAGTTTAAATCTCTTGATTGTTGCACTTTTAATATTTAGTGGAACAACAGGTGTTGAACTCACAATTGTTGTTTTAATCGCTTTTGGAATCAATCGCTTGATTCTGGCGGCGTTATCCGCCGGATTGCCATTGCTTGTTGATTCGAAATCCTTGGTCACTGCCAATGCAATGGCCGTAACCGGGGGCTCTGTTCTTGTTGTGTTAGGCGGTGGTTTGGGAGTTGGAATTCGAGCAATTGTTAATTCCTTGGCACTTGCAAACCATGCCGATGCGCTCCTGATTTTTATTTCTAGTGGTGGTTATTTTATTGCTGCTTTCTTAACGAGTCGTTTATCAAGATACGAACTTGGACCTCAAAAACATGAAATTCGGAAAGGGAGCTTTACTCAAGGCATTACTGAAATGCGAGATGGAATTCATTTTCTCAAAATCCACACCGATGTTGCCCGTGGAATTCTGGCCACAGCATTTCATCGTGGTGGCTTAACCGCATTAACTCTTATGGGTTTGTTACTTGAGAGAAATACTTTTCATAATCCTCAACTTCCAGAAGATGGTTTAAAGGGTTTTGGTTTTGCAATCTCTTTTGCGGGTCTCGGAGTTTTTCTCGGCGCTTTCTTAGCACCTTATGGGGTTTCAAAATATGGACGTCATAGATGGATTCGTTTTTCAATCCTTGCAAGTTCACTAGCTCCAATAATTCTTGCAGTTTCACATACAGTAATTGCGCTAATTGTCACCGCTTTCCTTGTCTCTTTTTTTGGACAGAATCTCAAAGTTACGAGTGATGCGCTTACTCAGGCCAGGATTGATGACTACTACCGTGGTCGAGTATTCGCTGTATATGACGTAGTTGTAAACACTGCAATTGTCAGTGGTGGACTCATTGCCGCAATTCTTCTGCCAACCTCTGGAATATCTAGTGCCTTACCTCTATGTGTAACTGCACTCTATGCGCTTGCGGGAACTCGGTTACTTCGTAGATCTGTCTTTCCACCACTTAAGTAGTTCTTTAGTGGCCGCTTCCTCACCAATTTGACCCTGCTCTAAACGTAATTCCATGAGGAAGTCGATTGCCGCACCAACGTCTCGCGATGGTTTTAAATTAAGAAGTTCCATTACTTGCTGACCATCCAGGTCGGGTCGAATCTTTAAAAGTTCTTCTTGTTCCATCAATGTTTGTATGCGCACTTCAAGGGAGTCATAGATTGCGGCAAGACGTGCCGCTTTGTTTCTATTTCTCGTTGTGCAATCTGCGCGAGTTAATACATGTAAGTGC
>CAIQRN010000108.1 GCA_903874255.1 uncultured Actinomycetes bacterium | reverse complement strand
TTTCTATCGATCAACAGTGTTGTTACTTGAGGCCAAGTTACCGGCCATCACATGGGCAATCTTACCTTTGAGACATGGATATGGACTAATCAGCCACTGATGGCAGGCTTAAATCAAGGTTTTTTCTTATAGCCCGTCGGACACATAGGTTTAACCGCAGTTATCTTTTTAATGAGTTTTCCTTTTATACAAGTGATTGTTACCTTCTTGATCACCGGTGGCTTCGGTTTTGGATTCAACGGTATTTGGGCGGATTCCAGGGCCAATGCAGCATCCCGCGCGGCTACGGCTTGCTCGTTAATAATAATTAATTCCGCCTCCTGCATTGCCGCTTCTTCAGATAGAAATAACTTCCATTGAGCTTGAAAAAAACTCTCATATGGCCACATAACGTTTGCACCCGCGACAGCTCTGTTTGAGAAATCTTTATCAGAAATCGCTTCCCAACCCCGACCAGATTGAACATCGCCCACATAAACCGTGTCAGATCCAGATTGAAAAAGTAACGGACTGCCTGATTCCCCTGGACATAGGGAAGTGCCAAATGGATATTCGACTTGGAGATATTTCTTTGGATCCGACCCATGCGATGGAGTCACTTCGGTACCGGTAATTCCATCAATGCGATAGGGCTTTCCATCATTTTGGATCGTTAAGACGCCATTGTTGAACAAACAGCCATAACCAAGATTATAAAGTGCGATGTCTCCTTCGCGAATATGATCAAGATCGGTTTTGCTTGCAATGCGTGAGACTGGCTCTGAATTTAATTTTCTATCAAGAAAAAGAAAAGCAATATCATTGATTTCAGATTCAAAATAACCATTCTCCGGGTCAAACCTATAAAAATATCCTTCTCCTACAACAATTTTTGAAACTTTAACTCGCGAAATAAACGCTGAAGTTGTCGTCCAATCAACTCCTGCTTGGGATACATAAAGTTCATTAAGTGGAAAACGCCAATCTCCCGAATTTCCTAAAGGAGCAACGACGCAGTGGGCAGCTGTGACAACTACCCGTTCTGAAATATATGCACCTGTACAAAAACCCGATGCGCTCGGACCATTGCCCGGAAGTAAAGTAACAACATAGGCGCTTCCTGTTGCAATAGTTCCATTAATTATTGCGCCAGCTGGATAAAAATTCGTAAACGCTAAAATCAAACTAAGCAGTAGGTAACGCGCCATGCGAGGCATATTTTGAGATTAACACCAAGCAAAATCCCACAATGATAATTGTCCGTACGCTACTACCTCTTAATTATTTTGAGGAAAACCCAAATTAATTCCACCATGGCTTGGATCTAACCAGCGGCTTGTTACCACTTTGCCTCTAGTAAAGAAGTGAACACCTTCGGCACCGTGTGCATGTGAATCACCAAATAATGAGTTTTTCCAGCCACCAAATGAGTAATAAGCCATTGGAACTGGAATTGGAACGTTAATACCAACCATTCCGACTTCAACTTCGTTCTGGAATCGTCGCGCCGCACCACCATCATTTGTAAAGATCGCAGTTCCATTTCCATATTGATGGCTATTTACAAGCTCTAGCGCTTCATCATATGTATTTACACGAATAACACTGAGAACAGGTCCAAAAATCTCATCTGTGTATACAGACATTGTCCGGTTGACGTTATCGAGCAACGTTGGCCCTAGGAAGAAACCATCGCCAGTAACTTTTAGATCACGACCATCTACTACAACCGTGGCACCTTCTTGTGCACCTGCTTCTATATATGAGGCAACTTTGTCGCGGTGTACTGCAGTGACAAGTGGCCCCATATCGCTACCTGTAGTTCCATCGCCAGTAACAATATGTGCCATACGAGATTTGATGCGTGCAACTAATGCATTACCAATTGGTTCGACAGCAACGATTGCAGAGATTGCCATGCATCGCTCGCCCGCAGATCCGAATCCGGCATTAATTGCCGCATCTGCCGCTAACTCTAAATCTGAATCAGGCAAAACAATCATGTGATTTTTTGCCCCACCTAATGCTTGAACACGTTTACCGGCTTTAGTTCCTGTTTCATAAACGTATCGAGCAATTGGCGTTGAACCTACAAATGAAATCGATTTGATTCCTGGATGAATAAGAAGTGCATCTACAACTTCTTTATCGCCATGGACAACGTTAAATACGCCATCTGGTAATCCTGCTTCTTTCCATAATTGCGCAAGGAACATGACTGCCGATGGATCTTTTTCTGAAGGTTTTATAATTACAGTATTTCCGCAGGCAATCGCAACTGGGAAGAACCACATCGGTACCATTGCTGGAAAATTAAATGGAGAAATAATCGCTACTGGACCCAAAGCTTGGCGGATTGAATACACGTCAACACCAGTTGAAACTTCTTCAGAAAATCCACCTTTAAGTAAATGTGGAATCCCACAAGCAAACTCGACGACTTCAAGTCCACGTGTTACTTCACCTGCAGCATCACTTAATACTTTTCCATGTTCGGCAGTGATGAGGGCAGCGATTTTTTCTTTATTTTGTTGAACCAATTCGCGAAAAGCAAAGAGCACTTGTGTGCGCTTAGTCAACGAACTATGTCGCCATTCTGCAAAAGCAGTTGTTGCGGCCGAAACTGCCGTATCGACGGTTGCCGCGTTTGCGAAAGCTACCGTGCCCGTTACTTTTCCAGTCGCTGGGTTGTAAATATCCCCGCTTCGTGTTGGTTTCTGCGTATCAAGGGCGCCATTGATCCAATGCGTAATCTGAGTCATAGGTGCAATCTACTTCAGAGCATTAAGATGACGCCACCTACTAGTTAAAAGGCTAATTTCATGAGTGCTCCTGCCAACGATCCAGCAAAGCAAGCCGCCGTTAGTGCCGCTGACCACAAATATGTATTTCATTCCTGGTCTGCCCAAGGCGCAATCTCACCGATGCCTATCGCAAGTGGATCCGGGTCACGTTTTTGGGACCATGAAGGTAAAACCTATCTAGATTTTTCTTCACAGTTGGTTTTTACAAATATCGGTCACCAGCACCCAAAGGTTGTAAAAGCAATTCAAAATCAAGCAGAAGTTCTAACGACCATTGCACCACAGCATGCAAATGATGCACGCAATGAAGCTGCACAGCGAATTGTTGAACTAGCTGGTGATCATTTTGCCAAAGTGTTCTTTACCAATGGTGGCGCTGATGCAATTGAAAATGCCATTCGTATGGCCCGCTTGCACACTCACAAACATAAGGTGCTTTCAACGTATCGCTCTTATCACGGCAATACAGGTGCTGCGATAAATGCAACTGGAGATCCGCGCCGCATGCCTAATGAGTTTGCTTATGGCCACAAACACTTCTTCGGGCCTTATCTTTATCGCACATCTTTTTGGGCTCAGAATGAAGAAGAAGAGTGCAAGCGCGCACTTGAACATCTAGAGCAAACAATTATTTTTGAAGGTCCGAACACCATCGCAGCAATTTTAATTGAATCGATTCCTGGAACCGCTGGTGTACTTGTTCCACCTGCCGGCTATCTTGAAGGAATTCGTGCACTCTGCGACAAATATAAGATTTTATGGATAGCCGATGAAGTCATGTCTGGCTTTGGCCGTACTGGTAAATGGTTTGCTTACCAAAGTTCACGCGCAATTCCTGATCTCATAACTTTTGCTAAAGGTGTTACATCTGGCTACGTGCAACTAGGTGGCGTCGTAATAAGTGAAACTGTCTCAAAGACTTTTGATGAAAAAGTATTTCCTGGTGGCCTTACTTACATGGGTCACCCTTTGGCATGCGCAACTGCAGTTGCAACTATTGATGTCATGAAAGAAGAAAAGATGCTCGAAAATGCCACCATGATTGGTGAAACAATTTTGGGTCCTGGCCTCATTGAACTCGCTAAGAAGCACAAAGTTATTGGCGATATTCGTGGAGCTGGTGTTTTCTGGGGTGTCGATTTAGTAACTGATCGTGCAACCCGCGAACCACTTGCGCCATACGGTGCTTCAAGTCCTGCCATGAATGAACTAGTTGCAGCGTGCAAGAAAAATGGATTGATGCCATTTAACAACTTCAATCGCATTCATTTGTGCCCGCCATGCAATATCAGCGTTGAGGATGCCACGTTGGGTCTTGAAATGTTGGATGCAGCTTTGGGCGAAATCGGTAAGTACTACACCGGTGCTTAACTTTTAAACGTTAAAGCGGAACTCCACAACATCTCCATCGGCCATTACATAATCTTTACCTTCCATGCGCACTTTTCCTTTAGCGCGCGCTTCGGCAACTGATCCTGCATCCATTAAGTCGGTAAAAGAAACGATTTCTGCCTTAATAAAGCCTTTTTGGAAATCTGTATGGATGACACCAGCGGCAACTGGCGCGGTGTCACCTTTGTGAATCGTCCATGCACGAACTTCTTTAGGTCCTGCAGTTAAATAAGTTTGAAGGCCGAGAGTTCTAAAACCAACATGGGCAAGGGTTGCAAGCCCAGGCTCCTCTAAGCCAATTGATTGCAGAAGTTCCAGTGCATCTTCATCACTTAATTCAGCGAGTTCGGCCTCAGTTTTTGCATCCAAGAAAATCGCTTCAGCCGGTGAAACTAACTCCTGCAATTTCTTGCGAAGTTCGCCATCATTTAATTCAGCAGCATCGACATTAAAAACATAAAGAAAAGGTTTTGCTGTAAGTAAATGTAGTTCAGCTAAGTCTTCACGATTGATTGTGCTTTGAGATAAAGGGCGGCCAGATTGCAGCCATTCATTTGCCGCTTTTACAGCTTCGAGGACGGGCGCTTTTTCTTTTGCGATACGTACTTCTTTTTCAAGGCGTGGGATTGCTTTTTCAATTGTTTGCAAATCTGCCAGCGCTAACTCAGTGTTGATAGTTTCGATGTCACTTGCAGGATCAATTCGACCATCAACGTGGACAACATCGCCATCATTAAAAACGCGAATAACTTGGCAGATGGCATCAGTTTCGCGAATGTTGGCAAGAAACTTATTTCCAAGCCCTGCACCTTCCGATGCACCTTTTACAATTCCGGCGATATCAACGAAGGAAAGCGCAGCAGGTAAGAGTTTTTGGGAGCCATAAATCGTTGCCAACTTTGCCAAGCGATCATCAGGTACGCCAACGACACCCACATTGGGTTCAATCGTGGCAAAGGGATAATTGGCGGCAAGTACGTTGTTCTTGGTCAGCGCATTAAAAAGCGTGGATTTTCCAACATTGGGCAGACCGACGATTCCAATAGACAGGCTCATAGTGGGTAGAGCCTACGCGGGATTGTCGGTGCAAACTGCCACGATAGGCCCATGCCCGCATACCTTGTAACCCTTCTCATAGGCCTATTGGCCGGTGGCGCAATTGGCTATCTAATCGCCCGCCTTAAATCATCATCGACCGTTGCCGATCGTGCACTCATCGAAAACTACAAAACGCAATTAGATGATGAGCGGAAAAAGACTGAATCAGAGATTGAATCAAAGGCTGCACTAGTTGCCGTAAAAGAATCGGTAGAGAAACTTTCGACACAAGCAATTGAAGCTAATCGCATACGCACTGAGGCCGAGGCCAAACTCAATACAACTATTGTTGAGATGCGTCGTGCCTCTGAATCTATTTTCGATGAGACAAAGAAGATTGCAGGTGCGCTTTCTAATGCGCAAACACGTGGCAAATTTGGTGAAGCACAGTTAGAGCTTTTACTCCAAGGCGCAGGGCTGCGCGAAGGACATGAATACCTTCGCCAAAAATCAACAACTGATTCTGACTCATCAGGCATTCCAGATATCACCGTAAATATGCCTGGTGGAAGTCACATCTTTATTGATTCAAAATTTCCATTTGATCGCTTCCTCGAAGCTTTTGATCCCGCTAATCAAGAAAATCGTGATGAACTTCTGCAGTCTCACACCAAGGATTTGTTAAAGCATGTTGAGGCTTTGGCTAAACGTGGTTACCACAAATCACAGGGTTCGCCTGATTTTGTTGTTCTCTTTGTTCCATTTGAAACTTTGTTATCCGAAGCTCTGCGCCTGGATCCAAACTTTCTAGAAAAAGCATTCAAAGTTGGCGTCACAGTTGCAACTCCAACATCCATGATGGCGCTATTGCGTACAATTGGTTACATCTTCACGCGCAATAAGTTGGCAGAAAATGCCGACGAAATTCAGAAAGTTGCCGCGACTTTTCTTAAGAACATCACACTTCTACACACAAAGATTGTCGCAGTTGGTAAAGCGATTACTTCGACCTCAAAAGCTTATGAAGATTTAGTTCCTACCGCCGAAAAGACGGTTTTAAGCCCCGCACGACGAATTCATAACTTGGGTGTAACCGGTGATAAAGATAAACTAGCAATTGAATATCCCGAAGCGCCTGCCTCAGTTCGTGAATTAAAGAGTGATGAAATCGGCGATGATGATTTCATCGATGTCGAAGAAATTACAGATGGAGACAAGTAAATGAGCACAACGACAAAATTGCAGATTCAGGGACCAGGGTTAAAGAAAGCTGGCATAGTAATTTTGCAAACTTTGCTCATCGGCTTATTTGCATTCATAGAACTCTGGTTACGAAGTGGTGTCGGCGTTCTTACTGGCATTGTTATTTTAATCTCCTTCTACGGTGCAATCCGCTTGGGTCGTCCAGGAACAACCTATGTAAGCGTGGTAACTCCGCCGCTGGCTTTTGCAATGACGTCTCTACTTTGGTTAATGATTATGGATCACTTCAGACCATCACGCGTTGGAATTGATTTTCTGGCTGCGCTTGCCTCCGAGGCACCATTTTTAATTATTGGTGCGGTTTACGGATGGTTTGTTTTTCTTAATGCAAAGGCAAAGACAAGACCCTCAAAGGCCCGCGCGCTTTAAATCTTTTCGTAGCTCTGGTGGGAGTGCAAACAGTAGTGACTCCTCTGTTGCCGTAATAGTTTCAACATCATTGAAACCATGTTCGGCTAGAGCAATAAGAACATCCTTAACTAAAATCTCCGGTACAGATGCACCGCTTGTAAGGCCAATAGTTTCAACGCCTGCAAACCAGTGATCTTGAATCTCTTCGGCATAATCAATGAGATGAGATGCTTTTGCGCCGTACTCCAAGGCAACTTCAGCTAGACGCACCGAATTAGAAGAGTTTTGGGAGCCAACCACGATAACTAAATCTGCCTGTGGTGCAATTGTCTTAATCGCTTCTTGGCGATTTTGTGTTGCATAGCAAATGTCATCACTGGGTGGATCTTGAATATCTGGGAACCGCTCCCGCAAGATTGCAACTGCCTCCAAAGTTTCATCGACACTCAAAGTTGTTTGCGACAACCACACAAGTTTTTTTCCTGGCGTTGGCTCAACGGTGCGTGCACCATCTAAACCATCGACAATTCTGACTTGACCAACCGCTTCACCCGCTGTGCCTTCAACTTCTTCATGGCCATGGTGACCAACTAATAAAATTTCGGCATCTTCAGCAGCAAAGCGCTTGGCTTCGTTGTGAACTTTAGTCACCAATGGGCATGTGGCATCAATTGTTTTTAATGATCTGGCAGCTGCCTGTTCGTGAACCAGCGGTGCAACGCCATGGGCTGAAAAGACTACGGTCTTTCCTTCTGGAACTTCATCGGTCTCATTAACAAAAATCGCGCCTTTTGCTTCAAGGCTTGCCACGACATGAACGTTGTGGACAATCTGCTTTCGCACATAAACAGGTGCGCCATAAAGGGCTAGAGCTTTTTCGACAGTAACAACGGCGCGATCAACACCGGCGCAATATCCGCGAGGCGCAGCCAGTAGAACTCTCTTGGTCATGAGGGGAGTCTATTAGGCTCGCCCCATGTTCGAAACTTCAAGTGAATCTCCTGCCCCGGTTCGGGTAGTTACTGAGGCAATCAAGGAATATGTAGATCGCTTGGGGCCAATTTGGGTTGAAGGCGAAATCTCAGAACTCAATGAACGTAGCGGCATGATGGCATTCATTCGTTTGCGAGATCCCAGCGTTGATATGTCCCTATCGGTCATGTGTCATAAATCAGTCATTGCATCTATTCAACCTCTGCCTGCCAATGCCCGAGTCGTTATCTATGCAAAGCCATCCTGGTATGTAAAAAATGGTTCTCTCACACTTTCTGCCCGAGAGATTCGCCAAGTTGGTGTTGGTGAATTGCTCGCCCGCTTAGAAGCATTGAAAACTTTGTTAGCTGCTGAAGGATTATTTGATTCTGATCGCAAAACCTCTCTTCCGTTATTACCGAAAAAAATTGGTTTGATCTGCGGACGAAATACTGATGCCGAGAAAGATGTTGTTGAAAATGCAAAGCGACGTTGGCCATCAGTTGAGTTTGAAATTCGTGAAGTTACCGTGCAGGGTGCCGCTGCGGTTTCCGAGGTTTCAGAAGCGTTGCGAGCGTTAGAAGCCAACCCTGATGTTGAAGTAATCATTATTACTCGTGGCGGGGGCTCCTTTGAAGATTTATTGCCTTTTAGTGATGAATCACTTGTTCGACTTGCAGCATCATGTGAAACACCAATAGTTAGTGCGATCGGTCATGAAAAAGATTCACCCTTACTGGACTTAGTGGCAGATTTTCGAGCATCAACTCCGACCGATGCAGCTAAGCGAGTTGTTCCTGATATTGCCGAAGAGATTGAAATGATTTCAAAACTTCAAGACCGTGCCCGCAGAACTTTGCTTGGGCGCATCGATTTAGAATCAACACGAATCAAAAATTTTAGAGAGCGCCCAGTAATGAAGGACCCGCATGTGATTATTACTTCGCGGGCAGAAATTATTGTCGCGCTTAAAGACCGTGCACATAGATCATTTGCAGGTCACTTAAAAGTTGCGAAAGAAGAATTAGTACAAATTAAGGCGCGAGTCCGCGCACTTTCGCCTCAAGCAACATTGGACCGCGGGTATTCAGTAGTGCAGTTAGCAAATGGCGATATTGCTCGTGATGCATCGGCATTAAAATCTGGTGAACAGCTTCGCCTGCGCCTTGCCAAAGGCGAGACCAACGCCATAGTGACGACTAATAATGTGAAGGAGTAGATTTAGCCCATGACTGAAGCGAAGATTTCTTATGAGGCCGCCCGCGACGAGTTAGCCGAAGTCGTTGAATCTCTTGAAGATGGCAGCGCCACTCTTGAAGAATCGCTCAAGCTCTGGGAGCGCGGCGAAGAGCTAGCCAAAATCTGTCAGGAATGGCTCGATGGCGCTAAGAAGAAATTAGATTCCGCCAAGCCGGCAGCTAAGTAATACATCATGTCGCCAACATTTTCCTACTCTGAATTATTGCCTCTTGGAAAAGATGAAACTAAATATCGTCTAGTTTCTTCAGAGGGAGTAAGTGTTATAAAACTTGGCGATAAAGAGTTCCTGCAAGTAGAGCCTGAAGCGTTAGAAAAACTTACCGCTGAAGCTATTCATGATATTTCACATTACTTACGGCCCGCACACTTGCAACAGTTGGCAAATATTATTAAAGATCCTGAAGCCTCACCAAATGATCGCTTCGTTGCTACAGATTTATTAAAGAATGCAAATATTTCAGCTGGTGGGATTTTGCCGATGTGCCAAGACACTGGAACTGCTTTGGTAATGGCGAAAAAAGGACAGTACGTTTTAACGACTTCAAAGGATGAAGTTGCCATCTCACAGGGTATTTATGATGCCTACACAAAGTTAAATCTGCGTTATTCGCAGATGGCACCTGTTACAACGTGGGAAGAAAAAAACACTGGAAATAACCTGCCTGCTCAGATTGAGATATTTTCCGATAGTGATCATGCCGATGAGTACAACTTCTTATTTATCGCTAAGGGTGGCGGAAGTGCTAACAAGTCATTTTTGTACCAAGAGACGAAAGCGGTTTTAAATCCCACATCTTTTATGGCATGGCTGGATGAAAAACTCCGTTCAATTGGTACCGCTGCATGTCCCCCGTATCACTTAGCAATCGTCATCGGCGGAACAAGTGCCGAGCACACGGTTAAAACCGCTAAATTAGCCAGTACTAAGTATTTGGACTCACTTCCAACCAGTGGAGATGCAGAAACTGGGCATGGCTTCCGCGATTTAGAGTTAGAACAAAAGGTTCTGGAATTAACGCGAACTCTTGGAATCGGTGCGCAGTTTGGTGGTAAGTATTTCTGTCACGATGTACGTGTTGTTCGATTGCCACGACATGGAGCTTCGTTGCCAATAGCAATCGCAGTTTCCTGTTCTGCCGATCGCCAAGCTAAAGGGAAAATCACCAAAGAGGGTATTTTCCTTGAAGAGTTAGAGCGTGACCCTGCACATTTCTTGCCAGAAACAACTGACGAACATTTAGCTGACGATGTCGTTGCGATTGATTTAAATCAGCCAATGGACGTAATCCGCGCCGAATTATCAAAACATCCAGTGAAAACACGGCTCTCATTAACTGGCACGTTAGTTGTTGCCCGTGATTTAGCACATGCCCGCATTAAAGCGGCAATGGATGCCGGCGCACCGATGCCGGAATATTTACAGAAATATGCCGTCTACTACGCGGGTCCAGCTAAGACTCCAGCCGGATATGCCTCTGGCTCATTTGGTCCAACAACTGCTGGCCGTATGGATTCTTACGTTGAGTATTTTCAATCAAAGGGCGGATCTTTTGTAATGCTGGCAAAAGGCAATCGCTCGAAAGCAGTAACGGATGCATGTAAATCACATGGTGGGTTTTACTTGGGATCAATCGGTGGCCCAGCGGCCAGACTTGCCCAGGACTGCATCAAGAAAGTGGAGGTCTTGGATTTTGAAGAGTTAGGTATGGAAGCTGTGTGGAAAATCGATGTCGTAGATTTCCCAGCATTTATTGTTGTAGACGATAAAGGAAATGATTTCTTTGCCTCAACGTCAACGCCTTTAACTCTTGGTACTAAACCCTAACTGACGCGTTAGTAGTAGTGGCGCTTCTTCCAAAAAGCTAAAGCACCGCATGGTGTGTCATATCGCATTGTGACGTAGCGAACGCCCCAACGAATTTGAGTTACTGGATTGGTGCGCCAATCCTTAGAAACAGCTTCCATCTTTGAGGCAGGTAAAGCCTGTGCAATTCCATGAGCCCCCGAGCGGCGATTATGCGCCTTGTAATTCCAATGGCTCTCACCTGTCCAAAGAGTGTTCAGACATGAATACTGCCTCTGTCCAAAGCCATACTCCTGCGTCAAAATTACCTTGGCAACCATTCGAGCACCAAGCGGTGTTCGGGCCATTTCAATCTGGCGACTGAGAGCAGAAACCAGGGCGACATCGGCTGAGAAGAGTGAGCCCGTAGATGAGCTGGCAAGATCGATTGATTCATATAAAGCTGCTGCGCTTTCCATCGGCGCACTTGCTTCTAAGGTCGCTGCTCGTTCATCTATTTCAATGTAGGAAGAAGTTGGAAATTCAAGACCATAGGCACTTGGCAGAGCAGAGGTTAGAAAGAGCATGGCGCCGACGACGCTCCAGATTGCTACTGTCTTGCTTTTAACTTTCATCGCTGCCCTCCTTTCGCCTCGTTCTAGATTCCCATCCCATGAGCCATCAGCCTCAATGTGAGGCTTCATAACTAACGGGGAATGGCTTTAGAGTGGCGTGCAGCGCTGACATCGGCAAATCAAACTGTGCACGAGTCGTAAATTCACAGAATCATGGGATCACCGCCCCAGGTAAAACCGCAGGTCACTAAGGCAAATGTCCAAATTGCCCGAAATGTGACTGTGACTTTTGTTTAGCCTGCTATTGGGCCTTCCAGCATCTCGGTCACAAGGGCAGCGATTGGCGAGCGCTCGCTTCGAGTCAGGGTGACGTGGGCAAAGAGCGGATGGCCCTTCAAAGTTTCAACAACTGCCACCACACCATCATGTCGACCGACCCGTAAGTTGTCGCGTTGTGCAACATCGTGGGTCAAGACCACTCGGGAGGCCTGTCCGATCCGAGAAAGCACAGTTAAGAGCACGCCCCGTTCAAGGGATTGAGCCTCATCGACGATGACGAAGGAGTCGTGAAGTGATCGTCCGCGAATATGCGTCAGCGGCAAGACTTCAATTAAGCCCCGATCCATAATTTCATCGATGACTTGTTGGCTGACCAACGCACCCAAGGTATCGAAAACCGCTTGCGCCCACGGTGACATCTTTTCGCCCTCACTACCGGGCAGATATCCAAGCTCTTGTCCGCCAACTGGATAGAGCGGACGGAAGATCACGACCTTTTTATGTAGCCGTTTTTCCATTACCGCTTCAAGTCCGGCACATAAAGCTAACGCCGACTTACCAGTTCCGGCACGACCGCCCATCGAGACAATGCCGATGGATTCATCCATTAATAAATCAAGAGCTACGCGCTGTTCGGCGCTTCGGCCATGTAAACCAAATGCCGAACGATCGCCCCTAATTAACTGGAACTGCTTATCGGCAGTAACTCGGGCTAAAGCACTTCCGCGATCTGAGTGAAGAACAACTCCGGTGTGAATCGGAAGTTCGTGGGCTGCCTCATGATCGGCTCGATCCGTTGCATACAAATCATCAATGACCTGCGAACCAACGGTAAGTTCTACAATTCCTGTCCAGCCGCTATTGGAGACAAGCTCGGCCAAATACTCCTGCGCTTCAACGCCAACCGAGGATGCTTTTACGCGAAGTGGCAGGTCTTTAGTAACCAGAACAACATTCTTGCCATCTGACATTAAATTCTTTGCGATTGCAAGAATCCGTGAATCATTGGTTCCATCTCGCAAGAAGCCATGGGGCAGAGTCGAAAGATCTGTGTGATTGAGTTCAACTGAAAGCGTTCCACCTTCGGGGGTCACAGTCAGCGGCTGATCGAGTCGGCCATGCGAAATTCTTAAATCATCGAGGGCGCGAAGGGCGGCACGGGCAAAATAGCCAAGTTCAGGGTGATCGCGTT
This sequence comes from uncultured Actinomycetes bacterium, assembly GCA_903874255.1. Lineage (GTDB taxonomy): Bacteria > Actinomycetota > Actinomycetes > Nanopelagicales > Nanopelagicaceae > Planktophila. The sequence continues at coordinate 10,749 of CAIQRN010000108.1, read as the reverse complement.
TAGTTTCTAACTCGCCTATAACGGCGATAGGAATGATGACTTCATGCTCGGCAAATCTATGGAGCGCACCAGGATCAGCCAACAAAACGCTGGTATCTAAAACAAAGGTCTTTCTACCGCTTTGACTCTTAGAAGCCAATGGCTGAACTCCTCATTTTTAATTGTTCTAGGTGGATGCTGCTTCGGATATGAAAAAGGTAGAACTTACTAAGGCAAAGCAGGCGCCGACACGCGCTAATGAAAAGTTAAATCTTGTCGAAAATTTAAAGGAAAATCTCAACTGCCGAAACGACGTTTGCGCAATGAGTATGCACGAAGAGCACGTAAGAAATCTACGCGACGAAAATCTGGCCAATAGGCCTCGCAGAAATAAAACTCTGAAAGTGCGCTCTGCCATAAGAGAAATCCCCCAAGGCGCTGCTCCCCTGATGTTCGAATTAAGAGCTCGGGATCGGGTTGTCCTGCGGTATATAAAAACTTTGAAATCTCGTCACTGGTCAACTTATCTTTAGCTTGATCAAGGGTATGGCCTGATTTTTCCTCTTCGCTTAGAAAACTCTTTACTGCATCAACTATTTCTCGGCGCCCGCCATAACTGACCGCAACGTTTACTTCCAACTTGCCAACTTGTGAAGGTTGTAACTGGCCAAGTTTGTCGGCAAGCCAGGGTGGCAATAAATCAAGGGCACCAACCGCCTTAATATTCCAACGGCCAGTTGCCGCTAATTCATCAACTGTGTCACCAATGATTCGAAGTAGTTCTTCTATCTCATCAGAGCTTCGTTTGAAATTGTCAGTGGAAAGCAACCACAAGGTAACAACACGCACATCGGCTTCTTCGCACCAACCTAGGAACTCAATGATTTTATGCGCGCCGGCTTTGTGTCCGTTGGGGTCTGTATTGCTGGGATTTGCTTTTGCCCACCTTCGATTTCCGTCAAGAATAACGCCGACATGGTGCGGAGTTTTGGAAAAATCAAGTGCGCGAACTAGACGCCATTCATAGAGTGGATAGAGAAGCGACTTAATAAATTTACGAATACTTGCGGGCAACTCGGCGCTCTGCAATCAATGATGCAACGGGAAGTGTTCCGGCGAGTATGTAAAAGAGAAGATTCTTCAGGGGCACTCGAGCCTTTAACCCAAAGTTAATTGCCGCTAAAACATAGAGCGGATATGTGTAGCCATGCACGATTGGAATCCATGTGAGGCTTGATGCTAATGAATCATTGTGCAGAAGGTGCTTCACGGGAAGCTCTACAAACCAAAGAAGCAATGACATGATCCCTGAAAAAATGGCCATAAACCTATAACGCTTTATTGTTCCGTTCATGAGGTAACTCTACGGCGATAAAAGGGAAGGTAAAGCACCACACCCGCCATCAGCCACCAAATAATTACATACGACAAATGCTGCCAATAAAAGCCCGGAATTCGAGAGTTCAATTTCTCTGGTGATGGCCGAGTTCTATCTATCGGCGCTCCACCACGTGATTCGGCCGAGGCCACTATGTAGCCATCAAATAAATCTAGATCTGTTTTTGAAACAATCAATGCGCTATCCAAACGGGATATAACGCCATCAGAATTTTCGGCATGGTCATCAACTTGATGATCCAGTAACTGCCCTTCAATAGCTATAACCATTGCTTGGGAGATTTCAGGATTCAACAATCTTTCTGACCAAACTCCACGAACAACCAAAATGCCTGCGTTGGTTCCAACTTGAAGAAGTCCTACTTCCCAGTCGCCTACTTTTTTACTTCCATCCACTTGATTCGGCGCTCTGAAATCAGCGACATAGTGTCCGGAAACTTTCACTAATCTATTTACTGCCGCTGCTGGTAAAGATTCGCGTGCCGCGGCCAAAGACTCTAGAGGAACGCGGAGTTGGTCAACCTGTGTTGCAGATTTCAAACTTTGCTTGAGCGCCTTAGCCCGATCTAACTGCCAAAAACCCAATGAGAAAAAAACTGCGGCAATTAAGAGGACGGATACTGCCTGCCAAAAACTTGTAGTTCGCGCTTTATTCGTTGGTGCTGTCATCGCTTCGATCAATGCCCATATAACGTTTATAGAAACTGCGCATCAGAAAAACGACAGCGATTATTAAAACTGCGATGGTGAGCGAGCCTGCCGTGCCCACTTCTACATTTTTTTGCATGGCATAATCATGTCATGCAATCTGGTTCCGATTTCTCTTATAACGAGCGATACGGGGTGCGTCCGGCCAATCGATGGATTGCACCCGCCGTTCTCTTCGCATCGGTAGGAATTAGTTGGCTTGTTTGGGCCGGACTTCATCATTCCAATCCAAGTATTCGAACCTCGCTAATTTCATATTCGGCCACAACCGACCGTGAAATTTCGCTGCGATATTCAATCGAGCGAAAAGATAAAGATCAGGTTCTAATCTGCACCTTGATTGCAAGAGATTATGACAAGAACATTGTGGGTCAGATTGATGATGAAATTGCAGCGGGTCTTGCATCGCTAGAGAAAACCACCGCGATTCCTACGCGAAGTCAGGCAGTTAACGCTGATGTGACTACCTGCCGAGTTAAATAAGTTGTCGCTGCGCACGCGCCTCTAGTACCTTTACGCCTTATGAGCTCACAGACTTGGTTAACGCAGGAAGCTGCCGATCGTTTGCGCGCCGAATTAGAAAACCTTGAAGGTCCGGGTCGCAAAGATGTCACAGCAAAGATTGAAGCTGCGCGCGCCGAAGGTGACTTAAAAGAAAATGGTGGTTACCACGCCGCTCGCGATGAACAGGGAAAAATGGAAGCCCGTATTCGTCAGCTCAAGCAGATGCTGGAAAATGCCCACATCGGAACTCCACCGGCAAGCGCCGACGGAAAAGTTGGTGCAGGCATGGTTGTTACCGCACAAATTGCAGGCGATGACATGAAATTCTTATTGGGCTCCCGCGAAATATCATCGGGAGACCTAGATGTTTACAGCGAAAAATCTCCACTTGGTTCAGCTGTAATGGGTGCAGACATTGGTTCAACCGTTAAATACACCGCACCAAACGGCAAAGAAATTACTGTCGTAATAAAAGCAGCAGAGTTTTACGCCTAGTTTGAAGAGTTTTTGTATTTTCTAACACTGAGCGGAATAAATATCACCATAATTAAAATCATATAAAAAATCGATGTGGTTAATGGATGTTGGCTGGGGAAAGAATTAGCTGTTGCGCCAAATTGATTCTCTAAACCAAATAATTGACGACATGCTGCCACCATTGTTGATACTGGATTCCATTCAGCAACATATTGCAAAGCCTTAGGCATGCCAGTTGTTGGCGCAAAAGCATTAGAAAGAAATGTCATTGGAAAAGTAATGAGAAAGCTGACGTTCTGAACGGTTCGCGCATCGCGCACCGCAAGGCCGGCATAAATACCTGTCCAAGAAAGTGCGTAACCAAACATAAGAAGAAACACGAAAGCAGAAAATACGGAAAGTACACTTGCAGTTGGTCGCCAACCTACGGCATAGCCCGCACCTGCCATCACAATTAGGACAAGAATATTTAACAGTGAATCACCCAAAGTTCTTCCAACAACTAAAGCTGAGCGCGCAATAGGCAGCGATCTAAAGCGATCAATTAAACCTTTCTTCATATCTTCAGCTAAACCGGAAGCGGTTGCGGCCAAAGTAAAAGCCACTGTCTGCACAAAGATTCCAGGCATTAATAACTGTACGTATCCCCCAGGTTGGCCAGTTGAAATTGATCCACCAAAGACGAATCTGAAAAGTAGTACGAACATCACAGGTTGAATTGTTGAAAAAATAAGCACTTCTGGAACTCTTGCTAATTGCAAAAGCTGGCGCTTAGTAATTATGAGGGAATCTGTGATCGCATTTTTCATGCCTTTGCCTCCGCTTCCTCTGCCTTATGGCCAGTTAAGGACAAAAAGACATCGTCAAGTGATGGTCGCTTTAAACCAATATCTAATGGGTGAATTTTCGCCTCATCCAGTGCGCGCAACGCATCCATGAGTGCAACAGAGCCAGTTAAAACCGGCGCACTTATAGTGCGAATATCCACGTGAACCGCACTTGCACTAATGCGACCAACGATTTCACTTGCTTTAGCAATATCGGCATTCTCAACAGTGATTTCTAAACGCTCGCCACCTACTTGCTTCTTTAATGCATCAGAGGTTCCACGAGCAATTACTTTTCCGTGGTCAATTACTGCAATTTCATCGGCAAGTTGATCGGCTTCTTCAAGGTATTGCGTTGTTAATAAAAGCGTTACTCCACCTTTTACTAACTCTTGAATTACTTCCCACATTTCTTGCCGCCCGCGTGGGTCTAGTCCGGTAGTTGGTTCATCTAGAAATAAAACTCTTGGTTGAACAATTAATGATGCAGCTAAATCTAATCGGCGACGCATTCCACCTGAATAAGTCTTAATCGGACGGCGCGCACTTTCAGTTAATGAAAATCTCTCCAGTAAATCCTCAGCTCGCTTTATGGAAGCAGTTTTACCTAAGTGATATAGACGACCAAACATCACCAAGTTATCCCAGCCAGTCAGCGTTTCATCGACTGCGGCATATTGACCTGATAATCCAATTAGCTCTCTAACTTTGTCTGGGTTTTTAATCACATCGATCCCAGCAACTGAAGCATTGCCTGAATCAGGTTTCAATAAAGTGGCAAGGATTCGAACAGTTGTAGTTTTACCAGCGCCATTAGGTCCTAGGACGCTTAAAACAGTGCCTTCTTCAACATCGAGAGATAAATCATCTAATGCTTTGACCTCGCCCTTGCGGTAGGTCTTTACTAGGTGTTCGGCGATTACTGACTTCACACGGTAACCTTACCCTCATGTCCAAAAACAATTCTATTAACGCATCGGCTAAGGAACATTCACACAAGGAAATCATGATCATCCTGGGTGGCCTTATGACCGGAATGCTTCTTGCCGCCCTTGACCAAACCATCGTCTCAACGGCGCTTAAAAACATCGTTGAAGAATTTGATGGCCTGAACCACTACACCTGGGTTGTTACTGCCTACTTGTTAACTTCAACTGCATCTACACCGCTGTACGGCAAGATTTCAGATATTTATGGTCGCCGAGTCGTGTTCCAGTTTGCGATTGTTACTTTCTTAATTGGCTCATTCCTTGCAGGTGCCTCACAAAACATGACGCAGCTAATTGCTACGCGCGCGCTTCAAGGTTTAGGTGCCGGAGGATTAATGGCACTGACTTTCGTCATCATTGGTGACATTGTTCCTCCGCGTGAACGCGGCAAGTATCAAGGATATTTCGGTGCCGTTTGGGGACTTTCCTCTGTTGCTGGACCACTTCTAGGTGGCTTCTTCTCTGATCACGCCACAATTCTTGGTGTAACTGGTTGGCGTTGGATTTTCTACATCAACCTTCCGATTGGTATCGCTTCACTGATTATTACTTCAGCAGTACTTCATATTCCAAAAGTAAAGCGTGAACATACAATTGACTATCTTGGCGCAGTTTTAATGGTTGTCTCCGTCTGTTTAATTCTGCTTTCAGTATCAATTTACGGACCCCAGAATGGTTGGACTGATAGTCGCACCATTTCTTACTTAGTGGTTGGTGTGTTACTTGCAGTACTCTTCCTAGTATGGGAAGGCAAAGCAAAAGAGCCAATTTTGCCACTCCATCTTTTCAAGAATCATACTTTTTCAATTACCTCACTTCTTGGTGGAGTAATCGGTGCGGGTATGTTTGGCGCAATTGTTATGTTGCCACTTTATTTCCAGGTTGTTAAAGGTTATTCAGCTACTTCAGCTGGACTCAAGTTGATTCCTCTAATGCTCGGAATTGTGTCTACGTCAATCGTTTCAGGCAAGATGATTTCAAAACATGGTCATTACAAGCGCTTCCCAATTATGGGTACTGCAATCATGACTATCGGTATTTTGCTCATGACGCGTTTGCAAATAGACACTCCTTATTGGCAGATTTCAATCTATGCCATTTTGGTTGGCGCAGGTCTTGGTCTTTCAATGCAGACAATTGTTATTGCCCTTCAAAACTCAGTTGAATTCAGAGATATGGGTGTAGCGACTAGTTCAAATACTTTCTTCCGCTCACTTGGGTCTGTCTTTGGAACAGCAATCTTTGGAAGTATTTTGACTAATCGCGTTGTGCATTACATGGCCTCAGGATTTAGCGATTTAGCAAAAACTAACCCATCTGCACTTGCCGGTTTTGATCAAACAAAGTTAGGAAGCTTGACTACAAACACTGCAGTTCTTAAGACTTTTCCACCAGTTATTAAGAACACCGCCTTGGAAGCTTTCGTGAACTCTTTCCACGTGGTTTTTTATGCTGCAGCACCAGTGACCTTGCTGGGACTCGTGCTTGCACTCATGTTGCGCGAAACTCCACTGCGCACAACGCAGGATTACGCAGCAGCTCGTGAAGAGGCTGCGGGCGAATCACTTGGTTAATGCAATCTCCATTTAAGGATCTGCCGCGAGAAGTTTCGATACTTGTCGCGGCATCCTTTTTTGTTGCAGTTGGTTTTGGAATTGTTTTACCTGCAATCCCAGTCTTTGCTGAATCCTTTGGAGTAAGTAATACAGCAATTGGATTAATTGTTTCCTCATTTGCAATTACCCGCTTTGCATCTGGTCTAATCTCTGGAAAATTAGTTGATCTTTTTGGTGAACGGCTCGTATTTTCAAGCGGCGTCCTGATGGTTTCTATCTTCACTTTTCTTGCTGGTCTTTCACATACCTACCAACAATTACTAATTTTTCGATCAGCTGGTGGTTTAGGTTCGTCGATGTTTTCAGTTGCCGCTGGTTCAGTAATCATGCGCTCTGTAGATGATGAACATCGTGGTCGTGCACAATCGGTTTATAACGGGGCATTTTTATTGGGTGGTATCTCTGGCCCTGCTATTGGCGGTTTGCTTTCCACTATTTCTTTACGTGCACCTTTCTTCTCATATTCGGGGATGCTTTTGGTCTCAGGAATAGTTGCTTTCCTCTTTCTTAAAGGGGAAAAGATAGGTAAGAAAGTAAAAGACTCGGATACAAAAAATCACACGTCAATTCGTGAAGCACTTGCAATGAAGCCGTACCGAATTGCATTAGTCATCGCCTTTCTTGCGAACTGGGTCTTTTTTGGTATGCGCTCATCAATTTTGCCAATCTTTGTTACCCAAGATCTTCACTCGACCACTGCAGTAGTTGGCTACGGATTTGCAATCAGTGCCGTTTTTCAGGGATTACTCCTAATGAGGGCTGGACGTTTATCCGATATCCAGGGCCGACGTTTAGCGGCAGTCATTGGCTCAACAATTGGATTAGCAGGTGTCATTGTTTTAACTTTTGCCACTCATCCTTGGATGTACATAATCTCAATGGCAATCATTGGCATTGGCGGGGCATATCTTTCAACGACGCCGGCCAGCATTGTTGGCGATGTTATCCATGGCAAGGGCGGACAAGTTATCGCAATCTTTCAGATGGCTGGAGATGCAGGAATGATGGTTGGACCAATCATCATTGGCTGGTTATCAGATCTTTATTCCTATCGAATTGCTTTTGCGGCATCAGCTGCAGTCTTTACTGTGGCAGTATTTCTTGCAATACAGATTCCAGAAACGCGTCAGAGTTATTTATCTGAAAATCCAAGACAAAGCAAAGCGCCCCAGGTAAATAACCTGAGGCGCCTTGATGAGGATCGTTAATTAATCTCTGCCACGCAAAATAGAGAGTAAGCGCAGAACTTCCATATATAGCCACACAATTGTGACCATCAGACCAAAAGCTGCGCGCCATGATTCTGCTTCAGGTAATCCTGCTTTAACTCCATTTTGAATTTGATCAAAATCTAAAATTAAGAAAAAGCTTGCAAGTACCATTCCACCTGCTGCAAGAATTAAGCCAAATCCAGCGATGCTATAAATACTTGCGCCAAAGAATGAACCGATGAATGAAACTAACGCAAGAACGAGGTAACCAATCATTGCAGTCATCAGCACACGGGTAAATTTCGGTGTTATACGAATTCGACCGCTCTTGTAAGCAAACAACATTCCTGAAAATGCACAAATAGTAACGATTACAGCTTGGCTAACAATGCCTTCGTAGTAATTGTTGTAGATTTGTGAAATTGCACCAAGAGCTAAACCTTCAAATGCTGCGTAAGCAATTGCAAGCGCAGGCTTTACGGTTTTACTAAAAGTATTAACCATTGCAAGAGCAAAACCACCAAAGATACCGAGCAACATCGCGCCTGAACCTAGGTTCATATTCCACGCTATTGCTCCAACGGTTACAAGAACTGCAAATAAAATTCCGGTACGAGTGACCACATCGTCTATCGTCATACGTCCAGTGCGAAGTGAAGATGCAGCGGGCGCGTTATAAAGATCTTCCATCGCTGCCGGGTCTGAGTTAATAGTGCTCGGATCAAATGCAGCGTAGCCACGCTGATTAAACGCCCGTCCTAAAACAGGGTTTGAACTGCGCATATCTTGTCTCTCCTTTTGTAGTACGGCCAGAAACCCTGACCGTTGCCTTGTGTAACAAGTCTAGGGTCAGAAAGATTCCCTTGCAGATTACTTGAGCCCAATAAGGCTCTTCAAAATAGCCAGAATGTCGTGACCAAGCACAATCTGGATGATAAAGAAAAGAATGATTGGCCCGCCGAGTCGGTACAGCCACTTTCCGCGCCCATGGTTTTTGATGCCGTGATAATCCTTATCGTCAGAAACTAAGCCAAGAATCGACAACGCAAAACCTGGCAAGCTCAACAGAACAAATCCCCACGTTAAAAAATCTCGGGGATTGGTAAAAAGTTGTTTTGAGAGAGCGGCAAAGAGAGTCCCCAGAATGGTCATAGCGACAATGCGAATTGCACCCTTAGGTGTTGCAATATGCAATAACCGGCTCTTGGGAAGTATGTGCCCTACTGAAATTTTCAGAATGCTTGGGGTGATGAAGAATGCTGTGCCAATGAGTAGCTGGAGATTGAAACCCACAAAAGTATCCATGACTATTCCAAAAACTACAGCCTTTATGGAAAGTGAAACATATTGTTGAACTTTGGATGGTTTTTCGAAGTCAACATTGAATTTTGAAGTTCTCTGTGGGTAAAGGTATGTAGAAAAATCCTCAAACCCCATACGCACAAGAACTGCAATGCCTACTGCAACGCCAATTTCTGAGGCATGTCCAGTAATTGGGAATTGTTTTGCCGCAATAATATTTAGTGTCCCAATAAACTTAACAATTACCCAACCTGTCAAAATACTTGCAAGCAAATAATCAACCAAACGCTCCCATGGGTGCTCATCAATTCCAACTTTTCTGCGTAGTGGCCTAAAAGATCCAGCAATAATCGCAGGTGAAGCACAAATTGCGGCATATGCGAAAATTATTAATAACTGGCTAAAAGTATTGACGTTCCCAGCAAACAAAATACCAAATGTGAAAACTAAAGTTGACACTAAGCCAGCTAAAGAATCCACTAAGCCAAGTACGGCCATAGCCGCCATAAGCTCCCAGGAGGGTGGCATCGGTTGCGAATGTGCACTTGTTAGCGCTTGTAGACCGAGGATGATTCCGAGTGGAAATGTAAATACAGATATTGAACCAAACATCGCGCGGAGATAACTTGCATCAACAAAGATTTTGGCGAGTAATGGTGAGAATTTAGAAACACGACGTGATGCAACGATAAACATTGAGTCAAAAGTGGGCGTTAGCGGGGCTCTCCATGTAAAGGAGCGATCTCCAATACCGATAACTTCCGAGGCTAAGCCGTCTTTACCGCCTCTGCTTCCCCGCTCATAATCTGGAGCATCATCTGGCGCATCACTTATGCCACCTCTGGAATTTTCATCTTCACTTTCTTCATCTCGTTTACCTTCACTACGTGAAGATCCACCTCCGCGTGGAGTTCCACCGCCCGATCCACCACCGGAACCGCCCGATCCACCACCACCAGTGCTTGATCCTCCTCCACCTAATCCAGCTGAAGCTGCAGCAGCTCCACCAGCAGATAAAACGCTAAGAGCCGTAAATCCAGCCACTTGTGTTTGTGATGTTTTTTCTGGTTCAGATGCCGGGCTGTATGCCGGCAATTCATCTGGAGTAGTTACATTTTCTAGAGTTGCTGGGTCAACAACGGCTTCTAAGTCAGGACAGTAATTATCCCAGTGAATATCTCCTGAAGTATCTTTACAAAATTCAATATCTTGAGATGTAACTTCGCCAGTTTCAGGATCAGTGACATCTGCTGTTGCAATGTGATAACCGGGTGGTAAATCATCAGGTAGGTCAATATTTACATCTTGATTAACATCGGTTGCAGTAATTTCTGTGACTGGATCATCAGCAATTGCATTTAAAGTTGAAAAATTCAACATGAAAATAAAGATTAGTAAGAAGCGTCTCATTTCTTCACGTTCCTTTTAATAGTGATCTTAATTTTCGAACCAACTTTTATCCCAGTAATTTTTATGACCGCACTCTTTTTACTAACTTTCGCTGCAGTAACTTTGAATACACCTTTTACAACAGTAGGTGTAGGCGAAGGCGTGGGAGTTACAGATGCGGCGGCAGCTTTTGCATCGGCGGCAGCTTTTGCATCGGCGGCAGCTTTTGCATCGGCAGCAGCTTTTGCATCGGCAGCAGCTTTTGCATCGGCAGCAGCTTTTGCATCGGCAGCAGCTTTTGCATCGGCAGCAGCTTTTGCATCGGCAGCAGCTTTTGCATCGGCAGCAG
>CAIQRN010000107.1 GCA_903874255.1 uncultured Actinomycetes bacterium | reverse complement strand
GGAAGATCACGTTTGTTCTTTTTAAACCACGTAACTATCGGTTTTTCTAGCGAGTTCATTCGCCAGTTATTTTTACCCGTTTGAGAGCTTGATCAAGCCGTGAAACTTCAACAATTTCCATGCCGGCAATTTTTGTCTCAGATCCAGTTGGAACAAGGGCGCGTTTGAAACCTAAACGGAAAGCTTCTTGTAAGCGGCGATCAACGCCACTTACTTTGCGGATTTCACCAGCTAAACCAACTTCACCGATTGCAACTAAATCTGATGGCAACGCTAAACCTTTAGCGGCAGATGCAACGGCCAGCGCTAAAGCTAAATCTGCAGCAGGTTCTGACATTTTCATCCCACCAACTGTTGCGGCATAGACATCACGGCCACCTACTCGAACTCCTGCGCGAAGTTCGAGAACGGCAAGGGTCATCGAGGTGCGCGCGGAATCAAGACCAGAAACAACTCGGCGAGCATTTCCAAAATCATTTTCACGGCCCTGGCTCACTAACGCTTGAATTTCAGCTAATAATGGCCGTCGGCCTTCAAGTGTGACAGTCACACATGTTCCAGGAACTGGTTCGGCATGGCGAGAAGTAAAAAGTCCGGTTGGATCTAGTACGGATTCGATTCCTGAATCACTGAGATCAAAACAGCCAACTTCATCGGATGCACCAAAACGGTTTTTGATTGCACGAATCAAACGAAGTCGCGAATGACGTTCGCCTTCGAACTGCAAAACCACATCAACGATATGTTCTAGCAAACGTGGACCGGCGATTGATCCATCTTTAGTTACATGGCCAACAAGCAGCAAAGTTATTTCGCGATCTTTACAGATTCGAATGAGTGCTCCTGCTACTTCGCGTACCTGTGTTACTCCACCAGGAGAACCATCGGCAGTACTACTTCCAATTGTTTGAACCGAGTCAATAATTAATAACTGTGGCTTGACCGCATCGATGTGTGCGATAACTGCGCCGAGATCAGTTTCTGATGCCAGAAAAAGTTGTGGATCAATCGCTTTGATTCGCTCGGCTCGAAGGCGCACTTGTGAAGCAGATTCTTCACCGCTGACATAAAGTGCTGGAATTCCTTTAGCAGCTGTTTGCGCAGCAACTGAAAGCAACAATGTAGATTTTCCAACACCAGGTTCGCCAGCTAATAAAATTGCAGCTCCTGGAACTAAACCGCCACCAAGTACGCGATCGAGTTCGGATACGCCAGTTGGTCTGGCATATGCTGCAGATAAATCAACATCGCCAATTGGTGTTGCCTTATTAGTTACATGGCCGGCAACGAGTGAAAGTTTTTTTGGAGCAGCTAACTCTTCAACTGATCCCCACGCTTGGCATTCACCGCAGCGCCCGACCCATTTTTGCGAACTCCAGCCACATTCGCTGCAGCGAAATGGATCCTTTTCAACCTTTGCCATGGGTAGAGCCTAGAACTAAAGACTGACTAATTCTTCTGGGCCGCAAGTGTTGCAGGGTGTTGGATAACAAAGAGTGGCAAAGAACGGCTTTGCGCATCCTTAATTCCAGCAACACGGATATCGCATAGGCGAGCAAGTTCGGCATATGCAGCCTCACCCATAAGTTTTTGAAGTTCATATTTGTTGGAAATATAGACAGGCTGGCTGCCGATATGGGCTTCAGGATTGCTGGTGCAATACCAATCGAAATCATCGCCACCATCGCCCCATGCAAGTCGTTCGTATTCACCAATTACAGTGATGGAATATTCGCGCTCGCCAACTTCGCGCGTTTCAAAACTACGGCGCAGTGGAAGTTGCCAACAGACATCTGGTTTTGTATCTACAAAGTGTTTGTTTTCTTTAATTGCCAGATGATGTAAAACACAACCAAATGAACCAGTAAAACCCTCAGCTTCATAACCTTTACGATTTAAGAAAATACATCCATCTTCAACGCGACGAGTTTTGCGATCGCCATCTTCATCTTTCTCAGAAATACGTAATGGCCCGCCAGGTTTCTTTGGGCGTGCTTCGGAGTAAAACTGCCACATATCTGGGGTTAAGTAAGCTGCAGCTTTATCTGTGCGCTCTTCGTCGGCCTCATCTGTATACATGGCTCCTTCAGTGCAACAGCCCGAGTTAGGTTGATTTTTAAATACACCTTGGCAACCATCGCCATAGATACACGTCCAAAATGAGGTTAACCAAGTGAGATCGCACTTAAAGATTTCTTCAGCATCATTTGGGTCTGTAAATTCAACCCAATCACGTGCAAATCCAGGTTTTATTTCCGACATAGTCGCAGAGCCTACAGGCATAAAGGTAGGCTTGTTACATGGAACATGTTGGAGTAATCGGGGCAGGTGTAATGGGTGAAGCCCTTATCGCCGCGCTAATTTCCTATGGAGTTTCACCAGATGCAATCGTGATTTCTGAAAAGCGTAAAGATCGTGCCGATGAGCTAGTGCAACGCTATGCAATAACAGTGCGCGATTTAGCAGAAAATGTTGCTAAAGCCGATGCCCTACTTCTAGTTGTTAAGCCACAAGATATGGGAACGCTGTTAGAGGAGATTAAGCGCGATATAAATCCCGCAGCTATCGTTGTCACTTTTGCTGCTGGCAAAAAGATTTCTTTCATCGAGGCAGGACTTGGTACACACAACCCAGTAATCCGAGTAATGCCAAATACTCCAACACTTGTCGGAGCTGGGATGGCTGCACTTTCACTGGGCGAAGGCGTGAGCGAAGAACAAGCAAAATTTGTGTCAGGTTTTCTAGCGGCCACCGGCAAAGTGATCTCTGTTAGCGAAGATTTGCAGGATGCGGTGACTGCAACGAGTGGTTCAGGACCGGCATACTTTTTTAGATTTGTAGAAGCAATGATTGCAGGGGCTCAAGAGTTAGGTTTATCTGAAGCCGATGCGACAACGCTTACTACACAAACAATTGTTGGGGCCGCCAAACTCTTGGACGAGTCGGGTAAAAGCGCAACAACATTGCGTGAAAATGTCACTAGTCCTAATGGAACCACTGCAGCCGCGCTCGCAGCATTTGAATCAGCAAATATCGGTGATGTTGTAAGTAAGGCGATGAAAGCTGCGCGAGATCGCTCGCAGGAATTAGCGTGAAACGCTTAATCTCTCTAGTAGTAATTGCGTGTATTGCTTTCCTGCCTTCATCATCGGCTGCAACTAAGAAACCAGCAGTAAAACCTTTAAAGTTTTTGACAACAATCGGAACACCAGCGCAATTTGCTGGAGTTGTAACAACCGGAAAAACAATTATTGAATATGGAAATAAAGGCGAAAATGCTTTTGTTCGCGGCTTTGATATTTCTGGCAACGAACTATGGAATCTAGATCTAGATAAACTTTCTCCATCAATTGCAACTGCTGCGACAGTTGATAGTTCAGGAATAATCTGGATTGCTGGCTCAACTTCATTGGTTCGTCCAACTCCTACACCTCCCTCCACTACATCTGCGCTAGATCCTGACAAAGTTGTTCTGGTTCCTGATGTATTTACTGCGGATTTAGATGCGTTTTCACTGTGGTCGCTGAATCCTTTAACCCAGGAAATCAAGCAATATTGCTTACAACTTAATTCACCAATTTTAATAAATGCAATTTCAGTCGATAAATCTGGAATAACCGCAGTTGGAAGTTCTGGGACGCTAATTAATGCTGATTTAGCGGGCCAGATTTCTAAGCCAATTTCTTTTGGAACTGAAGCAACTAATTTTCAATCTTTAGTTAGATACTCTGAAGGCAGCAAGGTTGTTATTGGTTCAAGCACTGAGACTTTGGGCGGAAAGAAATTAGTTGGAAAAGAAGATGGTGTCATAGTCAAAATATCCAAAGCCAACAAAATCATTTCAGTTGTTAGAAGCTCGGCAACTAAGGCAAGCAGAAGTTGGACAAGTGAATCAAGCTCACTTCTTCTAGGTGGAAGCGTCGTGACTGGTTCAAAAATTGAAAGCGCAGTCACTAAATTCTCTACAAAATTTCTTCCAACGTGGACATATAGATTTGCATCTACGGGAGAAACTTTTACTGTTGAATCTACCTATGCTTTTTTGCAATCAACGACAGCTGTTGCACAGCTCAGTGGATGGGCGCCAAAAACTCCAAGAAGCCTGTTGGTTAACTTCGATGCCAAAGGCGCCGTAATTGCCGCCTACAGCGCGCCGGCCACACAGCAGGCAGTGCTCGGGCTCTATGCATCAGCCGATCTAGGTCTTTTATGCATAACTTCTAGCGCGGAATCCGTTTCGATTTTTACCCTCAACTAGAGGTAACCTAACGCCCTAAGCAATAACGATTTAGAAATGAGAGCGTGACATATGGGTTCCGTAATTAAAAAGCGACGCAAGCGCATGGCGAAGAAGAAGCATAAGAAACTTCTAAAGAAGACTCGCATTCAGCGCCGTAACGCTAAATAGTAATTACGGTTTTAGTAACGATAACTTTCCACTCACCGTGGCAAGTAGATATTTAACTTTCTTAATAGTCACCCAAGCGCTCTGAGTTGGTTCAGAGCCTTGGGTGCTTTTGATTAATCGAATTGCACTCTGCCCTTGAGCCTTTTTACTCGTGTCTAATGCGCATAAACGATCTTGGCAGTTGAAAACAATTGTTTTCCCATCAGATGTTAAGTGCTCACCTGGAGTACCAAAATCTTCAGTAGATAAATTTGAAATATTTAATGGCTTACTCAATAAAGCCCATCGAATCTGATCTGGATGCGGAAACGAGGCGACAGAAGTTGAAAGCCAAGAAACCTGCACATCATTATTAATTTTAACTAAAGCTACGTCATAACCAAAAATTGCAGCCTCGTCTGTAGAAATATCCAGAGTTTGATAGCTCCAAGTATTTGCATCAATTCCAGTACGTGTAACAACTCGAATTGCTCCAGCTGTCATCTCCTTTTTCTGGTTAGCAGAAACTACCGAGTCATAGGCAACGATAGTTTTTGAACCATTTTGAATCGCCTGCAAGTGAAATCCAACATCTCCTGTTGTACGGCCATCGGTCTTTCGGTCGCCGTCAACTAATTCATAACTCCATTTTGATTTATTTACTTTCACTGCACCAAGCAAAACTCCTTGGCTTTCATCACGGTAAAAAACCTGCACTGCATTGCTTGTTGCCACACATGCATTGGCCACGCTTACATCACTAGAAGTAACTACGCGCACAGAATCGTTGTAATCATTGACTTGAGGACCGTTTCCATCGACAACTTCAAAAGCAAAACTCTTGCCGTTATAGGTTGCATATCGCAAATCTTTTTCAGTGACATCATTGTAGAAAAGATGAAGCGTCTGCTTAGTACCGGAACCATTGACACACATTGATATCTGCCCTGAAATTTGATTTGTTGTACGACCACCTGAACCACCAGCGCCATCAACGGTAACTTTCTTCCAAGCTTTGCCATCAAAAGTGGCAAGTTTGAGATCTCCAGTTTTGCTATTTGTATAAGCCACCGCTGGTTGGCTATTAAATACCGTACTTGTTACTGATTTTCCATCGGCAAAGGCATCAAAAGCTGCGCTTTTCCAACCAAGCTGCGGCGTGATGCTGTTGCTCGCGGCAGGCTCTGAGAGCCCAAGAGTATTTTTAGCTGTTATTGCAAAAGTGTAAGCAGTTCCATTTTTCAACCCAGTGAAAAGAATTGGACTAGAAGTTGTTCTCTTTTCAATTCCAGTCTGCAAATTCTTAACAATATATTCACTTACTTGTGACGTACGAATATTAACCGGTGGATCAAATGAAATATAGGCCGATGAATCAGCAACATAAGCTTTCACATTACGTGGAGCTTGGGGTAATCCAACAGCAACTCCGGCTGGTGGTTTGTTTCGTAAATCTTGCATCATCGCTAGCAACAATGGCCCTGGCTCTGTAAAAATCTCACCTGGGTCAAGGTTTGGAGTCATAACAGAATCAAGACCAGTTTTTGAGAAAGTAGCTTCATCAAGGTGGCTAACTGATGATCCAGATTCGTATCTAGTCGGTGTATAAAGTTTTGGTTTTACTCCTGAGTTCGCTGCAATGCCTAGGGGACCAGACCACACCAATGAAGTTGTTTGCGCTACAGCTAAATCTGTTGATGGCGTTGGCAGATCAGCAAATCTTCCGCCATCAGCTGTTTGCAGATAAGCATCGAAGGGTGTTGGTTGGTCGAGGCTTCCAACGTTGTAATAAGAATCGTAAACGTCGTTGGATAAGAAACCCAAGCCATGTGCAATTTCATGTAAAAAAACTGATTCAAGGTCATATTCGCTATTTGTGGGTGCTCCGTCGCCCCGAGGATTCCAATCTGCATTTGAAGAGACTTGAATAATCATCTCCGGATTTGCTCTATCTAAATCCTTACCAGCCAATGCATTTGCTAATGCCGATGGGTACCAAAGCGTTGCATCTGGTGCGCCAGCAAAACCAGAGTAGAAATCTGAAGGCCTAGCACTTCCTAAAATTCCCCACGATGCCGAGCGCCCCCACGATGCATCAACATTAATAGGGACCGAAGATGAAAAATTTGCAGCCCATACATCTACGGCTGCTTGCACATCCTTTTTTGCCCAATCTGGAAAGCCGTTGTAGGTAACTACAAATTTCGATTTTGCTTGAAGGTTTGCACTCTTGGCACGTTGTTCTGGTTTAGTTGTTGTAGCGGTACCAGCGTAGGTATGAATCCACTGTGTTGCCGGTGCTACTTTAAAAAGCGCTTGTGCCGAAGGCGCAGAAAGAATTGAGGCTACAAGTGCAAGTACGATCGCACTTGATTGCAGCCTCTTTAAGGAAATTCTTTGCACTGGCGCAGACTACCAAGATGAGATGATTGCTTCATAGCCCGAGGGTTAAAATAGGCATTTCTCTAAGCAAATTGACAGGGAAGAGGCAGTGCAATGACAGTGGTGACCGTCTTTGGAAGACATGGTTGTCACCTTTGTGACATTGCTACTTCAGTGCTCGAAAGTATGCAAGACGAACTAAATTTCGATATCGAAAAAATTTATATAGATGGAAACATTGAATTAGAAAAACTTTACGGCGAACAAATCCCCGTAATTCACATAGATGGAAAACATCATGACTTTTTTAAAGTCAGCCCGGAACGTTTTAGATCTTCCCTTGAAAAACATCGTCAGCATCAATAATTTTGTAGGAATATCCCTGCTCGGCTAAGAAACGCTGACGATTTTGTGCAAAGTCTTGATCGATTGTGTCTCGTGAAATTACCGAATAGAACTTGGCTGTACGTCCATCTGACTTAGGACGCAGAATGCGCCCTAAGCGCTGAGCTTCCTCTTGTCGGCTACCAAATGCACCACTAACTTGAATTGCAATTGTTGCATCCGGTAAATCGATAGAAAAGTTAGCAACTTTAGATACAACCAAAGTTGTAAGTTCGCCGGATCGAAATTTATTAAAAAGAATCTCACGTTCTTTGACAGGTGTTTCACCTTTAATTACCGGAACACCTAATACTTCAGAGAGTTCATCAAGTTGATCAATATATTGGCCGATGACAAGAATTTGTTCGCCTTGATGTTTCTTGACTAGCGCCTCAACTACATCGCGTTTTGTGCGTGTTGTCGCGCAGTAGCGATATCGGTTTTCAACTTCAGCGGTTGCATACATCAGGCGTTCGTTTTCAGTTAGATTTACGCGCACTTCGATGCATTCCGCAGGTGCGATATAGCCCTGAGATTCAATTTCTTTCCATGGAACGTCGTAACGCTTTGGCCCAATAAGTGAAAATACTTCGCCCTCCATGCCATCTTCACGCACTAGCGTTGCGGTAAGACCTAAACGCCGGCGGGATTGGATATCGGCCGTGAAGCGAAAGATTGGTGCAGGCAGAAGGTGAACTTCGTCGTAAATAATCAAACCCCAGTCATATGAATCAAAGAGATCAAGATGGGCATATACGCCATTCTTTTTCTTTGTCATGACTTGATACGTTGCAATTGTCACTGGGCGAATTTCTTTTTTTGCACCTGAATATTCGCCGATCTCATCTTCATTGAGTGTGGTCCGCTTGAGTAATTCATCGCGCCATTGGCGGGCAGCTACCGTATTAGTTACCAAAATAAGCGTTGTAGCTTTGGCATGGGCCATTGCAGCAGCACCCACGATGGTTTTTCCTGCACCACATGGCAACACAACGACTCCGGAACCACCGTGCCAAAAACCTTCGGCCGCTAACTCTTGATACGGGCGAATCTTCCAGTCATCTTGGACCAAACTGATCTCATGTGCTTGTCCATCTACGTAGCCAGCAAAATCCTCAGCGGGCCAGCCTAAACGCAATAAGGACTGCTTAATCTGCCCACGTTGACTTGGCAGAACTGCAATTGTTTCTTTATCAATGCGCGCACCTAGTAACGGTTGGATTTTCTTGGCGCGGATTACTTCTTCAAGAACTGCTGAATCAGTTGTAACCAAAATCAAACCATGTACTGGATCGGCTTCAAGACGAAGTCGGCCATATCGTGACATTGTTTCGGCAACATCAATCAAAATTGAATGCGGTACGGCGTAGCGAGAATATTTAATTAACGTATCGATTACTTGTTCTGCATCATGACCGGCAGCTCGCGCATTCCATAGGCCAAGTGGAGTTAAACGATATGTATGAATATGTTCTGGTGAACGTTCGAGTTCGGCAAAAGGCGCAATCGCGCGTCGACACTCAGTAGAAAGCGGATGATCAATATCTAACAGCAGCGTTTTATCGCTTTGGACGATTAACGGGCCATCAGTCATTGAGTAAGTCCTTAATAAGTGCGTGAAGAAGCTTGCTTCGAACTTCAAGGGTACTGACATCTACCCACTCATGCGCGGCGTGAGCCCCATCGCCAATCGCACCCAAACCATCGAGCACTTGTGCACCAGCTGCAGCGGCAAAATTTCCATCACTAGCGCCACCAACTGATGCATGCCCCAAATGTGGCATACCTAATTCCTTAGCAACTTTTTCTGCACGTTCGTAAAGTGCCATGGTTGATGATGGTTCAAGTGGAGGGCGATTGAAACCACCGGTTATTTCATACTGTGTAGATGGATTGACTGCCTTTAAATTTCTAATTGCTAAATCAACGCGCTTTAAATCATCCATAGAGTATGAACGGATATCAATATCTAAAACCGCTAAATCTGGAACCGTGTTGGTTGTATTTCCCGCACGTAACATCGTCGGAACAACCGTTGTACCGTGCTCTTTGTTTTCGAGTGCAGCCACCGCGATAATTGCATGCGCCATCTCAATCGTAGAGTTAACGCCTTTTTCAGGCTCTAATCCTGCATGTGATGCTTTACCGTGAATTTTAACTTGGTACATAGCTGTACCTTTACGGCCAGTCTTAACCATTCCATTGAGCGATGCTTCTAAAACTAATACTGCTTTGGCCCGAGAAGAAATATCTTTGATGAATTCTTTACTTGTTGCACTGCCGGTCTCTTCATCAGTGGTGGCAATTAAAGCTGCTGAACCAGTGATTCCCTTCATTGCATAAAGCGCTTGAATGAACCCAGCTTTCATATCGAAAATTCCGGGACCTGAAACTTTCGTTCCATCAACTTTCCAGAGCGGAGTGAAAGATCCCTTTGGCCAGACTGTATCTAAATGCGCAAGTACAACGATGTCGGGCTCATTTGCACCCCACCAAAAAACTGGTCGTCCATTTATTTCACGGATCTCTGCAGGAGTTCCCAAAATTCTAGTTGCAATATCGCTAGCCAATCGGACGACTTCGTGACAGGCATCTAAATCTTCAGTGGGAGATTCCAATTTAACGAGAGCTTCAAGGGCGGCCAACATGGGTTAATCCTATAGTGGGGCAACGCCGGTGATGCGGGGGATTCTAAAAGATTGAACTTCTCCCGTTGCGTGGTCTCGAGCAATCAAAGCACCTGCGCTCACGCGGATCGGGTCGATGATTCGGTGGGTCACTGCGCCATTGTTATCGGCATAACCAATTGAGAGAGATTTTTCTTCGGCAATATATTTATTTACTAAATCCATAGTTTCATTTGCGCTGGTGCGCGGAAGTGCACCAAGTGCTTCATTGGCAATTTGTCGAAGGTGAGTTTGCTTGTGTGTTGATTTCTCACCCGTTCTAATTGTGCGTATCGCGGAATTCATGGTGTCCTGCGTTGGAATTACAATTTCGCCAATTACTCGTGGAGGTCGCGGCTTAGTTAATGCGCGATTAGATCGCGGACCGGTCAACATAATTCCTGTGGCAGATTCGCCTGCAGGCAGATAGCCCGCTTCACGTAAAATTCGCATAGTGTCCGTGGCGTCATGATCACAAATCACAACTTCGGGGGCGATTCGACGCAAGGCAAGAATCTCTAAACGCTTGTCATTCATTATCTGTGAAATTAAAGTTGAATCTTCACAACGTATAAAGGCAGAGGTATTGCCTACGCGCAGTTTTCCATGTTTCTTTGAAACATCACTTATTAAATATTCAAGTGGTTGTGGTATTGGAGTTTTAGAAGTCTTTGTAAGGAAAACCTTGATTTCATCGCCAGTTTTTCCATGATCTAAAGCTCGACGAATTGTTGCTTCACTGAAACGATAAACAGTTGCACCACCGCGACTTTCAATTTCAGCCATCATTGCAAGTTGTTGCGAAATCTCATGTTCAAGAGGTCCTGGTGCAATTGCTGTGTTGTCACTCTGAATTAAAATGTGATCTACAGTTTTCGGTAGGTCGTTATTTATAATCCCAAGTGAATCTCCCGCAAGAAATTCACGCCCATATGTCGAGATAGCTCCTTGACCGGTAATACCAAGCCATTCCGCTTCGCGCAGCGTCCAGTTTGCTAACTCTTCTTGAAGTGACGAGTTGCGTCGAACCGGTGCGCGCCAAGCCAGTACTTCGTTGAACGAAGAAATGGTTGGGGCGATACTTGGATTCTCATTAAGAATTGTTAGCGAAAGTGAACGGACTTTTGCCGCATTGACTCGATCAAGTTCAGGACCAAGGGCTGCAACATTTTTTGACTCAGCTCTACCAACCAATCCGCTAACACGTGAAGTGATCAGCCATTGCGAAGCAAGTGCCTGCCAACGATCTGCAGGGGTTTGCATCAACCAGATATCAAATTTATTGCTTGGCATAATTCGATCCTGGGCATCGATACTTATGAGTGAAGCTAAGTAAGCAAGCTCAACAATAAAAGCAGTACAGGATTCATCCACGCCAAGATGAGTTGCAAGTATTTTTAAATCTCGAACACCCAAACCACCGGCACGAAGTGCATCGGCGGGTTCATCAGCCCAAAAATTGAGCAGCTCTTCAACCCAACGAAGAACAGTAGAAATATTTGCAATAGCTGCCAAGTTTATTTGGCGTTCATCTCGCTTACTTCCGCTAAGTGTTGGTTGCTCAATAAATCTCTCTTTGTGCACTTTGCCACCACGTAGGTAGATTCCAACTTCGCGGGGCAAAATAACGGTTCGTTGATCAAGTGGCACGAGAAATTTTTGTTCGAGTAGCCATGCCACTCCAGGTCCAGGGTTCTTAATATCGCCAACACTTCCGCGCGGTGGTCCCCAAATCAATCGCTCTAAGACTTTCTTCGCTTCAGGGGGCGCCTTATCAATTTCTGCAATTTTTATTTTCGCCATTGAAGCTGGTCCGAGGCCAGCAGGTTCATTGCCAATCACATCACGAAGCTGCGTTGGTAAACGCATTCCATCATCTGATGGGTATACAAGGCCGATTGCAATCAGATGTTTAAGTGCTGTTGATGCCGCTTTATCTGTGATTGCAACTAAATTCTTTTCAGTAAAAGGTTCATTGAGTGAAGCGGCAGCCTCTAGAACTTGAAACTGCCATTGGTTTAGTGAATCAATTGCACGCGCCAAACTTGGTGCAGAGCATGCACGGACTGCAAGAGATGCGATATCGGGTGGAACTGGAATTATTAAATCAGCACGCGCACTAAAAAGTTTTAGGAAGGCATCATCATCGACACTACGAAGGTAGTCGGAGAAGGAGCGCATTTCCATAACTTGCTTACATTACTGGGCTATGCCGCCTTTGGGCTAATTAGCTTTTCTTGCCGCGCGGGGCTAGCCAACTAACTAAAGCCGCAAGACGAACAACAACGGGCGAAACGATTTTTGCGATGTGGCGGGCCCGACGAAAATCGTGAATTGGCCAACCTTCAGCCATTGCTCTCAAACTCAAAATCGCATCTGGATTAATTGCCGATGGGTGCCCTACACATTGCAAGAGTGGAAAATCGTTGTGACTATCTGAATAGGAATAACAGTCATCCAAGTTGAAACCTTTTAATTTTGCCAATTCATGTACTGCAACAGCTTTTTCTTTTCCATGCAATAAAACTCCGATCATTGCGCCGGTGTATTTACCATCTTTAGTTTCGGCCTTACTTCCAAGTGCACCAGTAAATCCAAGACGATTAGCGATCAAAACCGCCATGTCTTCAGGAGCTGCAGTTACTAGCCACACTTCTTCGCCGGCCGCTAAATGTTTTTGTGCAATATCAATTGTTCCTTGCCATAAAGCTGGGGAAACGAACTCATCGTAAATTTCTTGGGCAATCTTGCCAATATCTTCCACACTATGGCCGCCAATGAAATCAGTCGCGGCATCTTGAAATCGTTGAATTTCTTCTCGATTTTCTTTCCCAGTTAAACGAAACCTTAAATTTGCCAGAACAAATCGAGAGATGTCCTTTTTTGTGAAATAGCCGCGCTGATACATGCCTCGCCCTAGAAAGTAGAGAGAAGATCCCCGAATTAGCGTGTTATCGACATCAAAAAAGGCCGCTCGCTTCGCCGTGAGTGCCATGTCACTACCTTAACGAACTTGTTGCTTTTGCGACGCTTTATGCTTTGCCAATGAGTTCAACAGTCCATGTCGTGCGTCACGGGGAAGTCGAAAATCCCAACAAAATTCTCTATGGCCGCCAACCTGGCTGGAGCCTTTCGCAAAGAGGGCTGGAAATGGCCCAAACATTAGGTGATTGGTCGAAGTCAGTTAATTTGGGCGCACTGCATGTTTCACCTTTACAACGCGCACAAGAAACCGCAGCGCCAATTGCTGCTGCGCACTCCATTGCGATAACAACCGATGAACGTTTAATTGAAGCAGCAAATGTTTTTGAAGGTAAACCGTTTGGCGTCGGTGACGGCGTGCTGAAGCATCCATCCTCTTGGAAACATTTATGGAACCCTTGGAAACCTTCGTGGGGCGAGCCATACGATCAACAGATTAATCGAATGCTTGCCGCAATATTTGCTGCGCGTGACGCGGCAAATGGCAAAGATGCAATTTGTGTATCGCATCAGCTACCTATTTGGATTCTTAGAAGTGCAATTGAAAACCGCAGAATGCTCCATGATCCACGTCGACGCGAGTGCACTCTCGCATCAGTAACAAGTGTTCACTTTGATGACGAGGGATTTATTTCTGGACTTACTTATTCCGAACCCGCACGTCATTTACTTCCAGAGAAGAAGTAATGAAGCTCGGCTACAAAGTTTCTGCACTAATCGCATCAGTGCTCTTGTTAACTTCATGTAGCGGTGGCGGAACTTCGAGTTCACAAGAGAGTTTTGTTGCTGGAAATGGTGCAGTAACTTTTATTAAAATTGGAAGTAGAAATACGGCCCCGCATTTGGCAGGTATGACGCTTTCTGGAACTAACTATGAATTTAAAGTTGGCAAAGTTGCCGTAGTAAATGTCTGGGCATCTTGGTGTTCGCCATGCAGAGCGGAAGCACCGACGCTTGTAGCGCTTTCAAAAAAATTTCCTGATGTCGATTTTATGGGAATTTTAACTAGAGATAACCCGGCCACCGCTGAAGCTTTCCAGCGACGCTTTGCTCTGTCGTACCCGACTTTTATAGATGACTCGATCTTGATTGGTTTCAAAAGTTCTTTACCTGCAAATGCAATTCCAACCACTGTTGTGATTGATAAACAAGGAATGGTGGCCGGTCGAATCTCAGGAGAAGTTACCGTCGCATCACTGACAGAGTTAATAACAAAGGTGAGCGCCGAATGAGAGAATTTGTTGTAGAGCAGATATTTAGCGGTTTTCTAATCACAGCTCTTCCTGTGGCCTTTATTGCCGGCCTTATTTCATTTTTGTCGCCCTGTGTTTTGCCTTTGGTTCCAGGTTATTTATCCTTTGCCGCAGGCTTCTCCGCAAATCGAGGAAAGCTCCTATTGGGTTCAGTTTTATTTGTACTTGGCTTTAGCGCTGTCTTTATTTCATATGGAGCGATATTTGGCGGCATTGGTAATCACTTGGCTGCCAACGAAGATTTAATCTCGCGATTATTTGGCGTGATTACAATTTTCTTAGGTTTTGTCTTCTTAGGAAAGTTTCCTTTTGCACCGACTTTCCGTCCAACCATAAAAACAACTGGTGGCCTCGTTGGAGCGCCCCTTCTTGGCTTCCTATTCGGAGTTGGTTGGACTCCCTGTATTGGTCCGGCATTAGGCGCGGTCGAAACACTGGCTTTTCAAGAATCAAGTGCGGTGCGCGGAGCGATTCTTTCACTTGGTTACTGCTTTGGTTTAGGACTTCCATTCATTCTTTCAGGAGTATTTTTGGATCGCTCTGAAAACATCCGCAAGTACTTAGTAAAGCGTGGTGATTTAATTTCGAAAATTGGTGGAATTTTTCTAATTGCCATCGGCATTTTGGAAGTTACTGGCACTTGGGGTCAAATCATGAATTCAATCCGTTCGCTAATTTCAGATTTTGTTCCGGTGGTTTAAATGAGCCAAGAAATCGAATTACCCGAAATCGGAAGTGTTGGACTGCTTCGTTATGGTTGGCGTCAGCTAACAAGCATGCGAACTGCCCTGATTCTGCTTTTGCTTTTAGGGTTAGCGGCCATTCCTGGTTCGATAATTCCACAACGGACACAAAATCCAATGAAAGTAAGCGAGTACTTTAAGAACTCTCCGGATCTTTCAAAATGGATGGATAAGTTTTCACTTTTTGATGTTTATGGCTCACCTTGGTTTAGTGCGATTTATATCCTGCTATTTATCTCACTCATCGGCTGTGTTTTGCCAAGAACATTTGAGCATTTCCATGCCGCACGGGCTTTGCCACCTTTAACGCCAAAGAATCTCGACCGTATGGAGAGCTACAGTTCGTGGGAAGCCCAAGGGCACGAGCTAGATAAAGCCCGCACTTGGTTGAAAGCTAAGCGTTTTAGAGTTGTAGAAAAAGATGGCGCAATTTCGGCTGAAAAAGGTTACATGCGCGAAACAGGCAATCTTTTATTCCACTTAGCTTTAATTTTAGTTTTGCTCGGCATTTCATTTAGCTCATTATTTGGAATGCGTGGAGAAGCGATTCTTAATGTCGGCGAGCGATTTGTAAATACGCCTACAAGTTATGACTCGCTTCAATATGGAAAACTGTATAAAGAAGGCAACCTACAATCTTTTACCATCACTATTGATAAATTCGTCGCTAAATATAATGTTGAAACTAACGCACCAGAGGATTACACCCTTGATGTCAGTTTTGCGCACGATGATTTAACAAAATTTACAAAGCAAGTTATTAAAGTCAATTCACCACTTACAGTTGGAAATACAAAGATTTACTTGCAGGCAAATGGATATTCACCGGTCGTTACTGTCAGAGATTCAAGAGGAAATGTTGCAATGCAAGGCCCGGTTCCATTTTTGCCACAGGATGCAAATTTGCGATCAATTGGTGCAATTAAAGTTCCCGATGCGGAGCCACAAATTGGTTTCGTCGGTTCATTTGTCCCAACTTATGCGCGCAGTAATGGCAATGGCGCGATAAGTGTGTTCCCTGAGGCGCTCGATCCAAGACTTCTACTATCTGCCTGGATCGGTGATTTAGGTTTGGATAGTGGAGTTCCACAATCTGTTTATCGGATTGATACATCAAAGATGAAAACTGTCGGACTTAAATCTTTAAAACCAGGTGAGACTTTTACCTACCCCCAAGGTTCTATAACTTTTGAAGGCTACCAACAATGGGTTAATCTGCAGATTGTTGATGATCCTGGCAAGAACTTTGCTCTGCTCGGAGGTATTGTTGCCATCCTTGGTTTGTTAGCTTCCTTATTTACTCGAAGACGTCGAATTTGGATTCGAGTTGGAGATCGTGTGGAGGTTGCAGCTTTAGCAAAAAATGCAGCACCCGGTTTAGAAGTTGAAATGTCAGAATTTGTAGCGATATTAAAGGGAGAGAAATAGATGTCACGCAATTGGGCTTTTTTCTCAAACTATTTAATTTATTCAGCTATGGCCGTTTACACACTTTCATTTTTCGCACATGCAGTCGAAACAGCTTGGGCAGTTCGAGTCACAACTGAAGAGTCAAAGCAGGTTCTTGATTACAAGCGCACCGAAAAAGTTGCACGAATTGCAACAGCGATGATGATTTTAGGATTTATCTTGTTAGTTGCAGGAGTAATTGCTCGCGGAGTGTCAGCCGGGCGCGTGCCATGGGGAAACATGTATGAGTTCTCGATTACCGGTGCGATGGCATTCTCTGGTGCGTACTTAGTTGCATTGCGCAAATATGATCTTCGATGGTTGGGTCTGTTGGTTTCAATCGCAGTTTTGTTAACTCTTGGAACTGCAGTCGCTGTTTTATATCGACCAAGTGCACCGCTAGTTCCTGCGCTTAAATCAACGTGGCTCATCATTCACGTTTCGGCCGCGATTATTTCCGGTGGCGTTTTCTTACTCGCAAATACAATCGCGGCTGCGTATTTATATTTGGATGCAATGGAAGCTAAAGGCGAACGCACCGCGTGGGCAAAGCGATTGCCTTCACTGGAAGTACTTGATCAACTTTCATATCGCTTAGTTGCATTTGTTTTTCCACTCTGGACTTTCGCAGTAATTGCCGGCGCGATTTGGGCAGAAAGCGCCTGGGGTCGATATTGGGGATGGGATCCAAAAGAGACATGGGCCTTTATTACGTGGGTTGCCTACGCAGCTTATTTACATGCCCGTGTAACCGTTGGCTGGCGCGGACGTAAAGCAGCTTGGCTATGTTTGTTTGCCGGTTCTACATTTTTATTTAACTATGTGTATGTCAACATTTGGGGAACTGGAAAGCACACCTACTCAGGTCTTTAAAGTTTGCTCAAGAAATCCGGATCGTCATCAGGTGGCAAAATACGGCGCTTAGGCGGACGGCGTGAACCAGGATTTCGTGGGCGACCTGCAATCCAATAAGCAATGGCACCAATCGTTGGCGCAAAAATAATAATTAATATCCACGCCCATTTTGGAAGTGTTCTAACTTGAGATTCATCTGTACGTGCGCAATCAATCAACATATAAATGATTAAGCCAGTAAAAAATAATGACGGCAGAAGTCTCGACATAGATTTATTGTATCGTCAAAGCAATTGAGAATAGAAGTGCAAAAATAATCTGAAGTTTTCCAGTCTTTCCTAAAAGTGGAATAAGGGCAGAACCGCTTGTGCCTGACAAAACAGAGCGCGCAATTGAAATGGTTAACGGCAAAGCAGCCAAGGTAATTAATGTCCACGGAATGAAAGTGGCAATTGCCGCTAAATGGGCGATGGCCAAGAGAGCGACAAAGCCTCGACGAGCTCGGATGTCTCCCACTCGTACTGCAAGCGTTCGCTTTCCGACTAATTCATCTTGCGCGCGATCGCGGATGTTATTAACTGCCAGAATTGCACAAGCTAATGCGCCCATTGGGATGGCACATAAAACGCTTAACGCAGTGGCATGACCTGTTTGGGTGTAAAACGTTCCAACAGTTGCGGTTAGCCCGAAGAAAATAAAAACAGATACTTCGCCTAAACCGTTGTAGCCATATGGATTTTTTCCACCTGTGTAACCCCAAGCTGCGGCAATCGCAGCGATGCCAATGAGTAATAACCACGGCGATGAAAGAAGTGATAACCAAATTCCCGCAATTGATGCAATTCCGAAAGAAATTAGTGCAGCAGTTTTAACTTGTTTAGCCGTTGCTAAACCACTTGCTACAAGCCGTGTTGGTCCAATTCGATTGGAATCAGTCCCCTTAATTCCATCGGAGTAATCATTTGCAAAGTTCACTCCGATTTGTAGCCAAACGCCTACTTTTAAAGCTAAAGCCGCGCGAAACCAGTTCCAATCTGAACCCGCTAAAGCAGTAGCAACTACTACGGGTGCAATCGCTGCCGGCAAAGTTCGCGGACGTGCACCCAAAATCCATTTATTCATGCTTCACCATTTTCGCAAGAGTAATGCGATCGACTTTGCCGATACCCAGCAATGGTAGCGAATCAAGGTGATGTATTCCCTTAGGTTTAGATGCAGCACCGAGCGCCGCTTCAAGGAAATGTGAAATTTCACTTTCGCTAACTTCGCCAACAACTGCAAGGTGCAATGCTTGGCCCCATTGGTTATCTGTAACAGCAAATGCAGCAAACTCAATATCTGGATATCGAATTGAAAGCGTTGCTTCAATTGCGGTCAAAGAGATATTTTCGCCACCAGAAATAATGACATCATCAGCGCGTCCTAAGATATTTAATTTTCCATCCACAATTTCACCAACATCATTTGTTATAAACCAACCATCCTGAAGTTGAAAAAGTTCCGGTGCATTTAAATAACTTTGCGCCATTACTGCTCCACGTATTTGAACAAGTCCGCTTGGATTAATCGAAAATTCAACGCCCTCTATTGCTTGTCCGTTGTAGATACACCCACCTGACGTTTCGGTCATTCCATAAGTTTCAACGATTTTAATTCCTGCATCTCTAGCTTGCTGACCCAAAGAAGCATTGAGCGCCGCACCGCCAACCAAGGTTTTCTGTGCGTTCTGCAAATGTCGCAAGAGTCGATCATCGCCATTGAGTGCCCGAAATAATTGCGTTGGAACGATTGAAGTGAAATCTACTTTTGGATATTCACCGTCATAGTCGCGAAGATCTACTGGCAGAGTTCCAAGCTCCATCGAACGAATAACTACATTAATTGCGGCAATGTGCGTGAGCGGTAAAAACAAAGACCATTGTGAACCAGGGAGTGCGTTAAGAAATTTATTTGATGCCCGAGCAGAGGCCAAGAGTGCGGCCGCAGTAAATGAAACCTCTTTGCTCATACCCGTCGTGCCACTTGTGCCGATGACCAAGGCGATGTTGCCGGGGCAGGTGAGTGAGTGAATTTCGCCGATACCCAGGGCAGGGCCTTTACCCACCAATGCCTGCGTGATTTCTCCCGCTAAATCAGGGATTGCGCATGAAGGGCTAAATCGGCGTATCTCTCGTTGTGACTTCGTATCCATTGCAGCCGTAGGCTATCGCTAGTAAAGACAATGGAGGAAATGTGAGCAAGCCGTTTAAGCGCGAAAGTGGAAGCCGTGAAATTCCTGTTTGGGCAGATGCTCCAGGTGGAGAAGATTTCACTGACATTAAATATCAAATGGGTGATGGAATCGCCAAGATCACCATTAACCGACCACAAGTGCGCAACGCATTTCGACCTCAAACCATTATTGAATTAATTGAGGCTTTTCATTTAGCGCGCGATAACGAAGATGTCGGCGTAATTATTCTTACGGGCGCGGGAACCGAAGCATTTTGCTCCGGCGGTGACATTAGTGTTCGTGGCGATGATGGTTACCTGGGCGATGACAAGTTAGCTAAAAAAGGAATTGGCCGTTTAAATGTTTTAGATCTGCAAGTACAAATTCGAAGGACTCCAAAGCCTGTTGTTGCCATGGTTGCGGGTTGGGCAGTTGGTGGTGGCCACGTGTTACATGTTGTTTGCGATTTAACAATTGCTGCAGACAATGCAAAGTTTGGTCAGACCGGACCAATGGTTGGTTCCTTTGATGGTGGATATGGTGCTGGCTTGTTAGCTGCACATGTGGGACAAAAGAAAGCCCGCGAAATTTGGTTTCTCACTCGTCAATATGATGCACAAGAGGCTCTAGAAATGGGATTGGTAAATACTGTTGTCCCAATTGCAGAGCTCGAGGCTGAAACCGTTTCATGGTGCCGAGAAATGTTACGTAATTCTCCGCTTGCACTTCGTTTACTAAAATCAAGTTTGAATGCAGCCGATGATGGATTAGCTGGTGTTCAACAATTAGCTGGAGATGCAACGTTGCTGTTTTATATGTCTGAAGAAGGTCAAGAAGGCCGAGATGCGTATAAAGAAAAACGTGATCCTGACTTCGGGAAATTCCCAAAGCGCCCTTAATAAATGGATAAACAACTTCTCGACTCGTTACGAGTTGTTTCACTACCAACGAAAACAAATTTTCGTGGAATTGATCATCGCGAAGTTGCCATTTTTAAAGGTCCGCAAGGTTGGGCTGAGTTTTCACCATTTCTTGAATACGATGATCAAGAAAGCGCTTCGTGGCTTCGCTGTGCGATTGAAGCTGCGACCATTGCTACACCGGCGCTTAAGCGCACTTCAATTCCAGTCAATGGAACGATTCCAGCAATAAATGATCGAAAGCGGATTGAAGAGATAGTTGCTTTGTATCCTGGCGTGAAGACTTTTAAAATAAAAGTGGGCGACAATTTACAAGAGGATGTCGCACGAGTTGCTTGGGTAAGGTCGTTAAATCGAAAAGCCGCAATCAGAATCGATGTAAATGGTTCTTGGAGTGTTGATGAGGCACTTCGCAATCTCTACGCAATGTATGAGGAAGTAGGAGCTTTTGAATATGTAGAACAACCATGTGACACAGTTGAAGAGTTAAGAGAACTTAAAAGTAAAATCAGAATTCCGTTAAGTATCGCGGGCGATGAAGTTTTACGTAAAGCAAGAGATCCATTTTCAGTTGATTTAAATGGAGCAGTCGATTTCTTAATGCTAAAAGTTCAACCTCTTGGTGGCATCACCCGTGCAATGAAATTAGCCGAACATCACAAACTGCCAGTTGTGGTTTCGAGCGCACTTGAAAGCGCGGTAGGTATTTCATATGGATTAAAACTTGCTGCGGTACTTCCTACTTTAGATTTTGCCTGTGGATTGGCTACGGCTTCGCTTCTAACCTCCAATGTAGGCAATCTGCCAATTGTTGATGGTGCTATCGAAATAAGTGAATTTGAGCCAAATTTTGATGGAAAAGATGTGGCACCAGAACGATTTGAATGGTGGAAGAATCGCATCATGAGAACGGCGAAGTTATTAACATGAACAACTCCACCAGTCTTGCACGCGTCATTGTCCGCCAAATTATCGAAGCGGGCGTTACCGATGTTGTCGTCTCTCCAGGCTCACGTAATGCACCACTGTCGTTGGCTTTTTATGCCGCAGCTAATCGTGGGCTAATCAAATTACATGTTCGTATTGACGAACGCACTGCAGCGTTTTTTGCACTAGGAATTACTAAAGCTTCAGGTCGTCCAGTTCCGATTGTTTGCACCAGCGGAACTGCTGCTGCAAATTTTCATCCTGCGATATTAGAAGCAAGTCACACCAACGCACCGCTTTTAGTGTTAACCGCCGATCGCCCAGCAATTCTGCGAAAAACCGGTGCAAATCAAACTACCGAGCAAGCACGCATGTATGGCAAAGCCG
>CAIQRN010000106.1 GCA_903874255.1 uncultured Actinomycetes bacterium | reverse complement strand
TACTCATAACTTCCTCTCTAAATTTCCAGGATTTCTAGATTTTCCTGGGTCCACCCAAAGTGGCTTAAGAGAAGGATCCTTAGGACACCTGAGAATTATCTGAGGATAGACTCGATTGAGGCTGTGGCTTTACCGCTCGCAGAAGGGCCTGGGCGACATCTAGAACCTCGACATCTGATTCTCGGGCAGTCATGCCGTCGGTGACCATCACTCGGCAGAACGGACAGGCGACAGCGACTTCATCGACCCCGGTGGCGATAGCTTCATCGACGCGACTCAAATTGATGCGCTCGCCAATCTTCTCTTCCATCCACATGCGACCACCACCTGCGCCGCAACAGAATGAACGTTCTTGATTACGAGGCATCTCGGTAACTTTCACACCAGTTGCATTAAGCAATTCGCGTGGTGGCTGATAAATCTCATTGTGACGACCCAAGTAACAAGGGTCATGATAAGTAAGAGAAGTGGTTGCTTTATTAACCGGAATCAACTTCTTTTCACGCACTAATTGATTTAACAATTGCGTGTGGTGAATCATGGTTAACTCGAAACCACTTTGAGCATAATCGCGACCAATGGTTGTAAAGCAATGCGGGCAAGTCACAACAATCTTTTTGTTGCCTTTAGATACATCGCGGTTCGCAAATACTTCATTAAAGGTATCGATATTTTCACGCGAAAGAATTTGATACAGGAATTCATTTCCACTTCGACGAGCAGGGTCGCCAGTACAGGTCTCGCGCTTTCCTAAAACTGCAAAGTTAACACCGGCCATGTGAAGTAATTCAGCAACTGCCTTAGTTGTTTTCTTAGCACGTTCTTCGTAAGCACCTGCGCAGCCAACCCAGAATAAATATTCCACTTCATCAGGCAGGACACCTTCAACAACTTTGATTGGGAAATCACATTCAGCAATCCAGGCTTCGCGATCATTGCGATTAGCACCCCAAGGGTTACCAGCTTTTTCTAGATTACGGAATGTTCCGCCCAGTTCAGTAGGAAATTCTGATTCAACCAAAACTTGGAAGCGACGCATGTTAACAATGTGATCGACATGTTCAATATCTACCGGACACTCATTTACACAGGCGCCACATGTTGTACAAGACCAAAGTACATCAAGTGAAATTGGGGCATTTTCGCCAACCAATACTTCATTTTCAACGACTTTAGACATGGCGTGATCGCGCATAGCCATAATCAATAGCTTTGGCGATAGTGGTTTATCAGTGTGCCAAGCAGGGCATTGCGATTGGCAACGTCCGCACTCGGTACATGAAGTCATGTCGAGTAGACCTTTCCAGGAAATGTCGCCGCGATTTCCCAGACCAAAAACATCATCTTCAGCTGGATCTTCAAAGTTAACTGGCTTACCGTGCGACAACATTTCCGGCAAAGGTCCAAGTGAATTCTTACCATCAGCATTGCGCTTAAAGAAAATATTTACCGGAGCTAAGAAGCGGTGCCATGCAACACCCATCGTGAAGTTTGAAGCAACTACAACAAACCAAAGCATCGACACAAAAATTTTAACTGCGGCAATTATTTGAATTGAAGTTGTGATTTGCCCAAGTGATTGCTGCTTAAACATTTCAGCAATCCACCAAGTGGTGATGTAGTGCTTGTTACGAGTTGTTTCCTCAGAGAGAGCGCCTTCTAGCCCACGAAGCGCGATAACACAGAAGACCACCGCCAAAATTGTGGCTTCGACGTAGTACGCCTTCCAGCTGCCAGATCCCAAGAATCGAGAAGTTCGCCCTTTATGAAAGAAGCGAGTGAATTGGCGGATGCCAATTAGCGCCACGATTCCAATACCGGTAAGCCAAGTAATTAACTCAACGAAATATTCATATGGCCATAGATGACCAATTACTGGAATTGCCCAACGTTGATTAACAATTAAGAAGTAAGCCTGAACCAGCGTTCCGAATAATGCGCCAAAACCGATCATGACAAACCAGTGTGCGATTCCAGTGCCGGTAAAATTAAGCATCTTGGTATGACCAAGAGTTTCTTTCAGGGTGTTCTTAAGACGCGCTCCACGATTACCACTACGGGTTGGGTCAGCTGCGCCTTTTTTAAATATACCTATTAATTGGCGAACCCGAATTGCCAGCAGGGTAAGAGCTGCGACCGTGATGCCGTAGGCAATGATCATTAAGGCGAGCGTTAGCGTCATGTGGATCAGGGTAAAGGGAAAAATGCGCGGGAATAAGTTCCTAGGGCTGTGGGTTACACCCTATGGAAACCTGAGTCGCCCCGAC
>CAIQRN010000105.1 GCA_903874255.1 uncultured Actinomycetes bacterium | reverse complement strand
CTAACCTAGAACGTCTAATTAAGACTGTTTCAATCAAGCGACGTTGTTCAAGGGCAATTAATTCAGCTTCAGTGTCTAGTGCACTTTGCTTCAAGCCCTTTGTCATGTCTCTACGCAGTTTTTGGTAACGATCGATTAAATCTCTGAATCGTTGGCTCAAATTATCGATACTTCGTATGGTTGACTGACCAGGAGTTTGAAATAGTTTGATTAATGAGAAAACATCTTTTGGAGCATTATTGAAAGGGGTTGCAGTAAGAATCAGAGTTTTATTAGCAGGATTTGATCTTGCAATCTGATGAAGCATCTTGTAATCGTTGGTGTCCTCATTACGGTATCTATGCGCTTCGTCGAGAATTATTAGAATTGGTTCTTCGCTATCTTTGTATCGCTCATAAACTTCACCAATTTTGCCTGAACTAAAGACTTTCGAGCCTCGGATACCAAAGTCTTCCTTGTATTCTTCCCATTGAGGAACTAAGTGTGGGGGTGCAACAATTACAGTTCTCATATCCAAATTCCGTGCAATACAAGAGCCGATGATGCTCTTTCCAAGACCTGCAACATCGGCAATTAATGCTCCATCAAATTTTGCTAAACGATCAATACCCATGCGAATCGCATCCAATTGATATTGCAAATCCCAATAGAGACCTTTCGTGATTTTTGATGGAGTAAGAATGTCCATATCTTCAATACTTGAGAAGTGTTCAATCAATACACGTCCATATAACTCATATGGATCAGGAAGCTGATATTTCCAAACCCTATTTTTAATGGTTTGAACGAATTCAAGACTATTAGAGGGTTCAACTATTGAAATTGAATTTTCTGGAGACCATTGATTTTCAAACCAGTGTAGGTGCTCCTCAAATTGACTCTTTTCTTTAGACGAACTATTCAGTTCACCTTGCCCAACCAAGCCGCTATATGTCATATTGCTGGAACCCATAAATAGCACTCCTGGAAAATCTCCACCGTGAGCAAACTCAGATCTATTGTGTGCGAGGTAAATTTTCCAATGTGCATCTTTTCTGGTTTTTTTAATTTCTAGGGATCCATTAGCGATTTTCTCCAGAAATAGGTCAAGCGCTGATTGGACTTCGCCATTTTCGAATGTAGAACTGTCATTTATTAGACCCACTAATGCCTCAACATAATTGCTGACTTTCTCGGTCGAGGATCTCGTTTCAGTCCTAGGTTGCCATCTATCGAGATTTACGTCTTGGTGATTCGAAAGTGACGCTATTTCGGCTACGTAGGATGGATCAATCTCCATCCCAACTAGAATGCGAACTTTTTTATCACGTAGTTGAGTGGATAGGGCTTCAAAGCCGGACATATAGAAATAACCAACTGCAATGTCAATTGAATCTGATGTTTGAAGGGCGTTCGAAAGCGACTCTTGTAGCGTTCGGTTCACGTTGTCGATTAGCGCCATTTTTCCCTCCAAACTTAAATCCGTATGCCTAATCTAACTAAGGCTGAAGACGATGGAAAGGCAATTTGGACTACCTTCCAAGAAAATAATTTGCCTGCCACCGATATTCCAACTAATTGGGGAAATGACCATGAAACTAACTATCTGATGCTTGACTTGTAGAGTTCTAGCTAATTGAGATTGCCCTCCCATTCGCAAACTATGCATTTAAGTTCTGGAATGATCTCTGGTGGGCAGCATCCGCCGAGAGCAAATCTTTCCTTATCTGGTTCGCTCATTGGTAGACCGAAAATCAACTCCCTAATTCCGCCAATCTGATTACAGCTCGGGCAGCCAATCTTTGAATACCTGTTTGTCATTTGTCGAAGGTATCTTCCAGCACTGACATTTCCCCGCACTCGTCCCCACATTCCCCACAAAAGCCCCCACTGAAACCTTATAAACCTTTATAGGTTCTGCTGAGTTTGAAAAACAATTAAGGGCCATTTCCTTGTGAGAAATAGCCCTTAATCACTAATTTAGAGAAGAGTCGCCCTATAAGCCGGATCCTGTAGTTCTTGCGAACTGATCACCATCCATCTAGATCTGTAATTACTTACAGATTCAAGCAACCTACCCGTTGACTCGAGCGAGCAGCTCTCAAGCGCCAACTGCATGGTCTTGCTCCAAGTGGGGTTTACATAGCTAACTGCATTACTGCAATTACTGGTGGTCTCTTACACCGCCGTTTCACCCTTACCTTTTATTTCTAAAAGGCGGTTTGCTTTCTGTTGCACTAATCCCGCGGATTGCTCCGGGTGGGCGTTACCCACCACTTTGCTCTATGGAGTCCGGACTTTCCTCGGTGCCCTAGAAATAAATCTAAATGCAACGCGGTGATCCGGGCGACTCTTCTTACGGGCAATAGTAGTCGAACATTCAGGCTCTACGATTGGGCAATGACAAGCTCACCGTTGCCCCACGACTCTAAGTGGGCCCGTGCGAATACTTTGTTTTCGCAGCAAAGTGCTCACGCCGATTTCGCGCTCGTAGGTGTACCAGCAAATAAAACTTCGATCTCTGCCACTAATGCAGACCAAACACCTAATGCGATCAGAGAGGCTTTGAAACGGTACTCAACTTTTTCAACTTCGGCCAACGTTGAATTAGCGCAAGGCACTTATGTTGACTTGGGTGATGTCGAATCACCAGATGGTCCTGAAGGAATATCGCGAGTTCACAGCGCAGTTAAAAGCGCTTTAACAAACCATAAATTGCTTGTAGCCCTTGGCGGAGATAATTCAATTACTTATTCTGTAGCTTCAGGTTTATGGGGGGATTTATCTAATATCGGCTTGATTACTTTTGATGCGCATCACGATCTGCGCGATGGTCAATCAAATGGCTCTCCAGTATGGAATTTAATTCAGGCCGGATTGCCCGGCAAGAATATTGTTCAAATTGGAATTGCTGATTTTGCTAACAGCGCCGAATACAGCGCACGTGCGAAAGAAAATGGAATTACAGTTATTTCTAGAGCTGAACTTCGCACTCGTTCAATGGCAGATGTAGTTGCACAAGCGCTAGATATTGCAGGCGCTAATGGTCGAGAAATTTATGTAGATTTAGATGTAGATGTTTGTGATCGAAGCGTCGTGCCAGCATGTCCAGCTGCAATGCCGGGCGGAATTTCTGCCGATGAATTACGCCAAGGTGCATTTTTAGTCGCAGCAGATTCACGGGTGCGAGCTATCGATATTACCGAAATAGATTCTTCAATTGATACTAATGATCAACGAACAGTTAGGTTAGCTGCACTGCTAGTATTAGAAGCTGCTGCTGGTTTAGCAACTAGATAAGTTCTTTAACGACTTCTTTCGCCGCTTCTACAACTGCACCTGAATTCACAAGAGTTGTTGCCGCTTCAAGTTCAGGGGAAAGAAAACGATCAGGCCCGACTCCCCCAACAACTTTTCGCAGTTCTTTAACTACGCGTGCAGTTGCTGGTGCTGGTGCTAAACCTTCACGCAATTCAATTGCCCGTGCCGCGGTTACAAGTTCAATTGCAAGGATGCGGGCCAAGTTATCTATAACTTTGCGCAGTTTTCTCGCGGCTGACCAGCCCATGGATACGTGATCTTCTTGCATTGCAGATGATGGAATTGAATCAACACTTGCAGGAGTTGCTAGGCGTTTGTTTTCGCTGACTAATCCAGCTTGGGTGTATTGAGCAATCATCAGACCTGAATCAACTCCAGGATCGTGTGCCAAAAATGGTGGCAATCCCGCAGAGCGATGTTGATCTAATGCTCTATCAGTTCGGCGCTCTGCCATTGACCCTAAATCTGTTGCGGCAATCGCAAGGAAATCTAAGACATAACCCACAGGTGCGCCGTGGAAATTTCCATTGGATTCAACGCGGCCATCGGGCAGAACAACTGGGTTATCAATTGATGACGCAAGTTCACGTGCAGCAATTGTCGCCGCATAAGAAACTGTGTCGCGGACAGCGCCGGCAACTTGT
>CAIQRN010000104.1 GCA_903874255.1 uncultured Actinomycetes bacterium | reverse complement strand
TACACCGCTGACATAACACGCACTTTGCCGATCAGTGGAAAATTCACACCTACACAGCGTGCTTTATACATGCTGGTTTATGAATCTCAAAAGGCCGGTATTGCGGCAATTAAAGCCGGTGTTCCATTTTTGGATATAACTCGGGCCAGCCATATTGTATTAGCCCAAGGTCTTATTGATATGGGAATTATTAATATGAGTCTGGATGAAGTAATGGATCCTGCGGTTGGTATTTATAAGCGTTGGACCATTCACGGCGTAAGCCACATGTTGGGTATGGATGTACATGATTGCGCGCAAGCTCGCGCTGATCAATACCGAGATAATATTCTTCGAGCCGGCATGATTTTAACGGTTGAGCCTGGTCTATATATTCAAAGCGATGACGAGTTATTTCCGGAAGAGTTTCGTGGAATTGGAATTCGTATTGAAGATGATCTGGTTGTTACTGAAAATGGCTGTATTAATTTAAGTGCTGATATTCCCCATCATCCAGATGAGATTGAAGCTTGGATGGCATCTTTACGTTAACGAAAGCCCGGCCCACGCGGCTAGTAAACCAAAACCAAGAGAGAGCACAAGATTTAGCCCAGCTTCTTTATATCGCTTAAGTTCGTATGCCAAAAAGATGTCGAGCATAAATGTTGACCAGGTTGTAAATGCGCCCGCAAAGCCGATAGCCAAGAGATCGTGAACATGTTCGGAACTATTAAAAGTTAATCCGAGTAGAAATGAACCGAGGATATTAACGAGGAATATTCCATAAGGCTGTCTCGAGAACTGGCGAATGTATTGATCAATTGCAAAGCGGGCGGGTGCACCAATAGCTGCACCGATGATTACATAAAGGATGTTCATAACCGGACCGGAATTATTTTTCGAGCTAGTGGTAGGACAATTACAACAATCATGAGCGAGAAAATAAGATTGTGAATTAAGAAAAGAATTCCGCCATCACGGGGCTCTAGTGATTGTGCGGTTACTGCAGAAAATGTTGTTAGTCCTGCACAAAAACCTGGTAACAAAAGGTGGCGCAGTTCTGTAACCCCGCGTCTTTCCATTAAGACAAGCAGCGCACTTGCAAGTGCAACACCGATCATATTTGCGGCAAGAGTTCCATTTCGGTCATCAGGAATTACGATTCCAAGCGAATAGCGCACCAGAGTTCCGCAGACACCACCTAATGAAACTAAAACCAAAGATTTCAGAGTGGAAGTGCTTTCTTTGTGACTCCAGAAACTAAGCGTGTAACAACACTAATCACTATCGCAGCAAGAACAGCTGACCAAAAGTTCGTCACATCTAACTTGTCGCTCCAACGCGCAACTAACTCCAAAATAGCTGCATTAACAACAACTAAAAATAAGCCAAGAGTCAGTATCACCGCGGGCAAAGTAAGAACTTTCAATAAGCTTCCAAGTGTTGCGTTTAATAATCCAAAAAGAAGGGCAACCCACAAGTAAGTCGTAAATCCACCTTTGACTTCAATTCCAGGAATCAATGCGGTCGCCACCCAAAAAGCTAGTGCCAGTGCTGCCCAACGAAGAATAAGTTTCATGGCCCTATTAAATACCCTCGCGGCGGCGAATCTTGGAACCTAACCAACGGGCAGGGTCATATTTCACATCAACAACACGTTCCTTCATAGGAATAATCGCATTGTCAGTGATTCGGATATGTTCTGGGCAGACCTCAGTACAGCACTTTGTAATGTTGCACATTCCAAGTCCATGCTCTTCTTGCGCGGTTTTCTTACGATTTTTCAGGATATCAAGCGGGTGCATATCTAATTCGGCGATACGAATGAAGAATCTAGGCCCCGCAAAGGACTTCTTGTTTTCTTCGTGATCGCGAATTACGTGACATACGTTTTGGCATAAGAAACACTCGATGCATTTGCGAAATTCTTGGCTTCGCTCAACATCAATCTGTTCCATTCGTGCTTCTCCCGGTGCCAAATCCGCAGGATGCGCATATGCAGGGATTTCCATTGCTTTCTTGTAATTGAAAGATACGTCCGTGACCAGATCTTTAATTACTGGAAAAGTGCGAAGTGGTGTAACTGTGATTGTTTCGCCTTCAGGATATGAAGCAACTTGAGTCATGCATGCAAGGCGAGGCTTTCCATTAATCTCCATGGAACATGATCCACACTTGCCTGCTTTACAGTTCCAACGAACAGCTAAATCACCCATCTGTGTAGCTTGCACACGGTGAATAACATCGAGAACTACTTCGCCCTCATTAACATCTACTTGAACATCTTGCAGTGCTCCAGAATCTGAATCTCCACGCCAGATGCGAAGGTTAAGTTTGCGCGCCATTAGTTGGAACCGCCTTTCGCAATTTCTTCGGTGGTCATGTATTTCTCGAGTTCGTGCACGTCAAATAGGTCAAAAAGTTCTTTCGGTAAAACAGGAAGTGCTTGTTCGCGAACGTGCACTTGTGTTCCGTCGAAAGATGAAATGTGATTAATTTGTCGCCACTTATTATTCATTCCAGGGAAATCATCACGTGTGTGGCCGCCACGCGATTCTTCGCGCTTGATCGCAGATTTTGCAGTGCTCTCGGCAACTAAGAGCATGTTGTCTAAGTCGAAAGCTAAATGGAAGCCCGGGTTGAACTTTCGTCCTCCGCTTACGGCAACATTTGCACTGCGCTTGCGAATCTCTGCAATCTTTACGATGGCATCTTCGAGCTCTGTACGGGTGCGAATAATGCCAACCAGGTTGTGCGTAATTTCTTGCAGTTCAGCATGTAAAGAATATGAATTCTCTCCGCCTTCGCGATCAAATGGGGCTTGGATTTTTGCTGCCGCGGTTGCAATTGCACTGTCGCTTACTGGATTCTTACCACTGCTTTTCACGTATTCGGCAGCACCTGCACCAGCGCGACGGCCAAATACCAAGAGATCTGTAAGTGAATTTCCACCTAAACGATTTGAACCATGCATTCCGCCTGCAACTTCACCCGCCGCAAATAATCCAGGGACGCCGATAGCTGCTGCAGTGTCTGGTTCAACTTCAACGCCACCCATTACATAGTGACACGTTGGACCAACCTCCATGGCTTCTTTTGTAATATCAACACCAGCAAGTTCATAAAATTGATGCCACATTGATGGCAGGCGTTTTTTAATTACTTCAGCTGATAAACGTTTTGAAACATCTAGGAATACTCCACCGTGTTCTGTTCCACGACCAGCTTTAACTTCGCTATTAATTGCGCGAGCAACTTCATCACGGGGCAAAAGCTCTGGTGGGCGGCGGTTGTTATCTTGATCTGTGTACCAACGATCTGCTTCTTCTTCGTTGTCGGCATACATCTTCTTGAAAACTTCAGGAATGTAATTGAACATGAAGCGTTCGCCATTGGTGTTTGTTAAAACTCCACCTTCACCGCGAACAGATTCAGTAACCAAGATGCCGCGAACTGAAGGTGGCCAAACCATTCCTGTTGGATGGAATTGCAAGAACTCCATATCAACAAGATTGGCACCGGCTTTTAAAGCAAGTGCATGGCCATCGCCAGTGCCTTCCCAAGAATTAGATGTGATTTTAAAAGTCTTACCTACGCCACCAGTTGCGATTATGACTGCAGGTGCTTCAAATAAAACTTCAGCACCAGTCTCGCGCCAATAACCGTATGCGCCAGAAACTTTTCCATTTTCTTTCAAAATATCGGTAATGGTTAATTCTGCAAAAACTTTGATGTGGCTTTCCATGTCACCAAAGTCGCGTCCATCTTGTTGTTGTAGTGCAACGATGCGTTGTTGCATGGTGCGAATTAATTCCAGGCCTGTGCGATCGCCAACGTGTGCAAGACGCGGATACTCGTGACCACCAAAGTTTCGTTGCGAAATCTTTCCTTCTTTAGTGCGATCAAATAGTGCGCCCCATACTTCTAGCTCCCAGATGCGATCTGGGGCTTCTTTGGCGTGTAATTCAGCCATTCTGTAATGGTTAAGAAATTTACCGCCGCGCATTGTGTCGCGAAAGTGAACCATCCAATTGTCTTTATCGTTGACGTTTCCCATTGATGCAGCAGCGCCACCCTCGGCCATCACGGTATGGGCTTTGCCAAATAGAGATTTGCAGATGATTGCTACTCGTAAACCTGCTTCACGTGCTTCTACGGCTGCACGTAATCCTGCGCCGCCCGCCCCGATAACGAGGACGTCGTAATTATGGCGTTCTAATGTCATAGTCGATTCCCCTTAGAAGAAGTAAATATTGTGCCAGGCGCCAGTTGCAACTTGGCGAACATAGATGTCAGCAAATGCAACTGCG
Organism: uncultured Actinomycetes bacterium; assembly: GCA_903874255.1. Taxonomy (GTDB): domain Bacteria; phylum Actinomycetota; class Actinomycetes; order Nanopelagicales; family Nanopelagicaceae; genus Planktophila. The sequence continues at coordinate 5,254 of CAIQRN010000104.1, read as the reverse complement.
GCAAGTGAGTACCAAGCAAATTGTTGGTGCTTGTGATTAAGAATTGAAACCCATGTCCATAATTTGTAGCGCACTGGATGCTTTGAGAAATGCTTCAAGCGCCCACCAAGAGTGTGTCTACATGTATGACATGACAATGAGTAGAACCATAGAAGTGATGAACTAACTAGGAGTACAAGTGAACCAACACTCATGTGTCCCCATTGGCCATGTTCATCTCTGAAAGAAATGATGGCGTCATATGTTAAGAAAACGTTAAAAACTAAACCTGCGTAGAAGAACCAGCGATGTGCATTTTGCAAAATAAGTGGCGCTTTTGTTTCACCAGAATATTTTTCATGTGGTTCAGCTACTGCACAAGCTGGTGGTGATAACCAAAAAGCGCGGTAATAGGCCTTGCGGTAGTAGTAACAAGTCATGCGGAAACCTAGAGGAAAAATTAAAATAATCAGTGCTGGTGATAAAGCAAAATTAAGAATGTCCGCACTCACCGGAGTGAATCCACCAATTGTTGAACCAGGAACACATGCTTCTGATAAACACGGTGAATAGAAAGGTGAGATCAGCGGTTCTGTAAAGTAATTTTTGCCTTCAAATGCGCGGAAGGTTGAATAAATTACAAAAGAGAATAGAACGCTAAAAGTGATTAGTGGTTGTAGCCACCACTTGTCTGTACGAAGCGTGCGCTCTTTTATTTTTGCGCGCGTTGGTGAAAAGACACCCGACATGTACAACTCCCCTACCGCCGATTGAAATAACTGGGGGTAAGTCTCCTCTTGTGGCGAAAAATCGGCTAGGTCCATACGCGCTTTAGCGCTATGAACTCAGCCACAGAGGTGAGGAAAAAATGGCGGAGGGCGTGGGATTTGAACCCACGAAACTTTCGTTTGCCGGTTTTCAAGACCGGTGCACTCGGCCGCTATGCGAGCCCTCCGTGGGAGAGATTACCTGAAGTTGGGCTTAGTCGAAAATCGGCTGAATTTTAAGCGGGGAGTTCTAACAACTTCTCGATAACGATTGCCACGCCATCATCGTCATGTGATGGGGCTAGATCTTTCGCATATTTGATTCCATCTGGATGGCCATCTGTCATTGCGAAAGAACGTCCACACCATTGCAACATTGGGAAATCATTTGGATTATCGCCAAATGAAACACAATCTGCGGCATTAATTCCAAGGCGACCAGCGACCTTTGCCAAAGTTGTTCCTTTGGAGATGCCTAACGCTGAAATTTCTAGGAGTGATTCATAAGGATTCGAATGAGTAACTGTCACTAAACCTTCAAGTTCTACAAGTGCTACTTCCAACATTTCATCCGAAGTTAATTCTCCACCGCTGCATCTGGCCAGCATTTTAAATATTGGCCCCTTAGCTGCATCTTCAATTCGTTCAACACCAACATTATCTAACCCGATATCCCATCGCGGAATATAGGATTTTTCACGGTGGTAATAATCATGAGTTTCTATTGCAAAAGAAATAGTTGGGATTGCTTTTCGCATTCGTTGTGCGACTTCAATTTGAACTTCTTTAGAAATTAACCATTCCTCAGTTACTTCGCGACTTTGTAGGTCATATAACATCGCGCCATTTCCACAAATTGCTCCACCAAAACCAAATGCATCTCGGATTTCATTCATCCAACGGGGTGGTCGACCAGTCACAAAATAGATTTGAACGCCAAGATCTCTTGCTTCAGTGAAAGCGTCGATTGTCCGCTGAGTGATTGTTCCATCGTGGTGAACTATCGTTCCATCTAAATCTGTTGCAATTAATTTAGGACGCTTGCTCACACCAACTCAAATCGATCTCTTCCAAGAAATGGTTGTAGGGCCTTTGGAATATTGACTGTTCCATCGGCATTTTGGTGATTTTCTAGAATTGCAACAATCATGCGTGGGATTGCAACTAAAGTTCCATTTAATGTTGCGATGGCCTTTGTGCCATCTGCATCCCTGTAACGAATGTTTAGACGGCGAGCTTGAAACTCCGTGCAGTTAGAAGTACTTGTGACTTCACGATATGCATTTTGTGTTGGAATCCAGGCTTCAATATCAAACTTGCGATTAGCGCTTGAGCCAAGATCTCCAGAGGCAACATCAATAACCCGATAAGGAATCTCCATCGCATCAAGAAAGTCTTTTTCCCATTGCAGCAAACGCGCATGTTCTTCTTTGGCTTGATCGGGGTGGCAGAAAGAAAACATTTCAACTTTGTCGAATTGGTGAACACGAATAATTCCTCGTGTGTCTTTTCCGTAAGTTCCTGCTTCGCGGCGGAAACATGATGAATAACCCGCATAGCGCATTGGTAATTTCTCTGCTGGTAAAACTTCATCCATATGCATCGCAGCTAATGGGACTTCAGATGTACCAACTAGGTAAACGTCATCTTTTTCAATTCGATAAACATTTTCTGCAGCTTGGCCTAAAAATCCTGTGCCTTCCATTGCTGCTGGATTCACAAGAACCGGTGGAATTACTGGCGTAAAACCAGCCTTGAGGGCAGAAGAGATTGCGTAATTAATTAGTGCGAATTCAAGTAAAGCACCAGAGCCTGTTAAGTAATATGAACGAGATCCGGCGACTTTAGCGCCACGTTCGGTATCAATTGCACCTAGTAATTTGCCCAGTTCGACATGGTCTTTTGGTTCAAAATCAAAAGTGCGTGGGGTGCCGATGTGTTCCAAGACAACGAAGTCGGCTTCTCCGCCGATTGGGGCGTTGGGATCTAAAACATTTGATAACTGCATGACCAAATTTTTTGTGGCTTCTTCAAGTTCTGTGCGCTTGTTATCGGCTTCTTTAACTGCGGTTGCTAACTCTTTTGCATTTTCAAGCAAGGCGGGGCGTTCTTCAGCTTTTGCTGCAGCAACTGTTTTAGAAAAAAGATTTTGCTCTGCGCGTAATTTCTCAAAAATATCAAGAGCTACACGGCGCAGTTCATCACTGGCTAAGACTTTATCGACGATTGACTCATCTTCACCGCGGCCTTTTTGTGATGCTTTAACTACCTCGGGGTTCTCGCGTAAATATTTTATGTCAATCATTTACTTGCCTTTTCTCGTGGGTACGATCCGAGGAAACGAATATCTTGGCAGATAGCTCGCAACGCTTCGATTGTCTCCTTTACGGGAGCATCGTTTACGTGACCTTCGGCATCAATAATGAAATGGTAATGGCCAAGTTCTAATCCAGTTGGACGTGACTGAATAAAAGTTAAATTGACATTTCGGCTAGCAAATTCAGTCAGGATGTCGAGCAGGGCGCCGGCGTGATCAATACCGATGAAGACAGCTAATGAAGTTCGGTCAAAGCCTGTGGCCTTTGGTGATGTGGTTGGTTTAGAAACAAGCACAAATCGCGTAACTGCTCCGACGATGTCGCCAATGTTGTCGGCGATAACTGTAAGCCCGTAGTGGGCTGCGGCAACTGGCGCTGCGATTGCAGCATCAAACTCTCCACGGCCAATAGCTTCTGCTGCCGCTGCTGTTGAAGCGGTGGCAATTAATTCTGCATCTGGGTAGTTCTTGGCGATGTAGGCACGGCACTGAGCTTCGGCATGCGGATGAGTTGCAATGCGACGTATTTCGACAGTGTCACGTTTAGACATCAATGCAAAGGAAACTGGCAAGGTAACTTCTCCAACAATGGAAAGCGGTGTACCTGTTGCTAATTCATCCAGAGTTCGTGCGACTACTCCTTCAACCGAGTTCTCAATTGGAACCAATGCAAAGTGCGCCTTGCCAACACGAACAGCATCTAACGCTGCGGTGACGTTGGCATATGGAATAAGTGAATCATTTGAAGATGTGATCTTTTTAAGAGCAGCTTCGGTGAATGTTCCTTTTGGACCTAAATACGCATATGTGCTCACTTACTAATGATACCCGAGCACCTTACGTGCATATGACGGGTTATTTGTAATAAGTACCTCAACTCCATTGTCTGAGCAAAAACGCATATCGTCGCCATCATCGACAGTCCATACATAGAGAGATTTGCTCTGTTGAGTGATTTCTGGATTTGAGCGTAAGAATTCGACGCTAGGGCCGAGAATCGGGGCAGATGTAAAACGACGCATTAAATAGTTGAAGCTATCTTCTAGAAGTGCAACGGTTTTAATCTCTGGATTAATTTTACGGATATTTTCTATGGCTAACCATGAGAAAGACATAAGCACAACATTTTCACTCATCTCTTCCTGTGCAAGGAGTTCTAAGATTTTCTTTTCAACTGCACTTCCTTGAGGAACAGGATGTTTTGTTTCAATTGCAAGTTTCATTCGATTTTTCTGCGCAAGCTCAATTAAGTCTTCTAATAAAATGGCTTGCGGGTAATGTTTTCTAATTTCTGGATACGTCATTTCTGCGATCCGGCCTGAATAGCCAGCGGTGCGCTTCATGTCGGCGTCATGCCACAGGAGCATTTGATTGTCCTTAGTTAAGCGAACATCACACTCCATACCATCGGCCCCTTGATCAATGGCGGCTTTATAGGCATCCATTGTCATTTCGGGGAAATCTATTGAAGCCCCGCGGTGGGCATAAATTTTCATGATTAAAGATTAACAGGGGTTAGGCTTATGCCCATGACCGCGTTTTACTTTAAGAGCAGTGCGCGCTCGGCTGACGGATTACAACGTAACGGAAATGAAGATTCAGCATTTGTTTCTGGACGGCTCATCGCAGTTGCCGATGGAATGGGTGGACATGCTGGTGGAGAAGTTGCATCGCGAATTGCAATTAAGGCGCTACAACAACTTGCTTCGGTCTTAACTAACACTGAAATTGATTCTGAATCTGTTGAAGATTTATTTCTTAATTCGATTCATACGATTGATCAGAACCTTAATGATTATGTTTCAGAAGTTGATGAGGTTCGTGGAATGGGAACGACTCTCACCGCACTCTTGATGGTAGAAAAACATGCAGCGCTGTTGCATGTTGGTGATTCACGCTGCTATCGATTGCGATCCAATGTTCTTGAGCAATTAAGCAATGATCACACTGTGATACAGGAACTTTTAGATCAAGGTGCAATTACAACTGCTGATATCGCAGAACATCCACAACGCTCAGTTTTAACTCAAGCTTTGATGGGTCATGGAACCGTAGTGCCTGTGCTGCAGTTGTTTGAAGTTAAGGAAAAAGATCGTTTTCTTCTTTGTAGTGATGGTTTGTCTAGTGTGCTGACTGAGAAAGAAATTAAGAGTTTGCTCAAGAAATCTGATAGCGCTGAAGCGGTTAAGGC
>CAIQRN010000103.1 GCA_903874255.1 uncultured Actinomycetes bacterium | reverse complement strand
TTCATGGATAACCCACCCACCAGTGACTCTTCAGAGGTGGCTCAATTTCTTGCCGCACTTCTAAATTTTCCGAAGCCGCTGATTGCTGCAGTCAAGGGCAATGCAGTTGGAGTTGGCACAACGATGCTCCTTCACTGTGATGTCGTTGTTGCATCTCCTTCAGCAAATTTTTCAATGCCATTTGCATCCCTTGGTTTAGTCCCAGAAGCTGGTTCGAGTTTTCTCTTTCCTCAACTTGTTGGCTACCAGAGAGCTGCAAAGATCTTTTTAACTGGCGAATCATTTGCTCCAGATGCTGCGCTTGAAATGGGATTAATCGCCGAAATTGATTCTGATGCATTAGCTGGAGCTACTCGAATTGCGCAACAAATAGCTGCGCAACCTCCTCAAGCCATTATTAATACAAAGGCGTTACTCAAAGCGCGTCATCACGACGCTGTTGCAGCGGTAATGAAAGCTGAGTTTGAAATTTTTGCAATGGCACTGCAATCAGATGAGGCAATGGAAGCATTCATGAAATTTATGGCTAAGAAAGGTAAACCATGACATTGGCAGGAAAGCGAATATTTATTACCGGAGGATCACGTGGTATCGGTTTAGCAATTGCACTTCGTGCAGCTGCCGACGGTGCTTCGATTGCAATTGCGGCAAAAACCTCCGACCCAAACCCGAAGCTTCCGGGAACTATCCATACTGCAGCCGCAGAGATAGAAGCTGCTGGCGGAAAAGCCCTTGCGATTCAATGCGATTTACGTGACGAACTGCAAATTGAAGCAGCGGTTAAGCAGGCCGCGGATGCTTTTGGTGGAATAGATATCTTAATTAACAATGCCAGTGCAATTAATTTAACTCGAACAGATCAAACTCCTGCAAAGCGCTTTGACCTTATGTTTGACGTTAACGTTCGTGGAACATTTTTAACTTCACAAGCGGCATTGCCATATCTGAGAAAATCTGCAGAAGAAGGACGTAATCCACATATTTTGAATTTGTCACCGCCGCTTTCAATGAAGCCGGTTTGGTTCAAAAACCATGTTGCTTACACAATGGCAAAGTATGGAATGAGTATGTGCGTGCTTGGAATGTCTGAAGAGTTCAAGCGCGATGGCATTGCAGTGAATGCGCTTTGGCCTCGCACAGTTATCGATACTGCTGCGCTACAGATGATTCCCGGAATCGATGCAAGCGCCGGTCGAACTCCTGCGATCTTGGCCGATGCTGCCTACATAATCTTTAATCGCCCATCAACTGAGTGCACAGGCAACTTTTTCGTTGATGATCTTCTTCTTGCTTCTGAAGGCATCACAGATCTTGAAAAATACTCCGTGACTCCAGGTACTAAAGACTTCCTCCTCGACTTCTTTCTTGATTAGTATTAACTCATGATCAAAAGAATCCTGACTCTGGCCGCAGCAATAATTTTTGTATCACCATTGAGCGCATTTGCCCATGGCGAAATAACTCAAACCACACCAGCAGCCGATTCCACAGTTATTACGGCTCCATCTGAAGTCTCTATTGAGTTTGACGGCAAATTGCAAACCCTGGGCCAAGAATCAATTAATTCAATAACCGTGACAGATGATCAGGGTCAAGTTATTTCCAATCCAGTATCGGTAGTTGAAGGCACAAAGATTTCCAATAAACTCTTGTTAACTGATGTCACGGGATTAGTTTCAGTCCATTATCGAATCGTTTCTGAAGATGGGCACCCTGTTGAAGGTGATTACAGTTTCACCGTAGGACAAACGCCAACGTTGTATGCCGCAGGTGATGAAGAAGGCGCTGAAGCGCAAAATGGAATATCTGAAGAGAGCGGCAGTAATTTATTACTCAATGGCGTAATCGCCGCAGTACTTCTTGGCCTTTTAATCTTCATATTTAGGCACTTCAAGAAGTAGTATCGCGCTGTGATTGTTACCAAAGTAGTCCGATCCGCAACGCTCGGAAGTCTTTGCGCGCTAGGCATGGTGCTTGCCCACTTATTGGGCGGTGGCGAATTAACTTTAAATTGGCTTGCACCATTCTTCTTATTATTAAGTGTTGGGGTTTTCTATTCTTTGGACAGCCAAGAATTTAGTGGCCCAGTTCTCACTTCAATTCTATTGATTTTCCAAATGGGTGGGCATCTTGCTTTAGGCGTTAGCCATAGTGAGATTCGAATGAGCTTTGCACACGGCATTGCCTTGCTTGTGAGTTTCCACTTAGTTCGCCACTTTGAACAGATTGTTTCTCGAGTAGAGTCCTTCTTTAGTCATTTAATAATTCTTAGACCAGTAAATTACCCAATTACAACAACGATATTTCCATTTTCGTATCGCAACACATTCACTCCTATTGTTTTCTTTGATCATATTTTCGAGAGGGCGCCGCCACTTAGGGCAGCCCTATAGGAGAACTTAACTCGCGCAGTTTTTCTTGGCTGCTCTCAAGCGAATTCCATCTATAAATTAAGGAATCACTTATGAGAACGAAAATAGTAATTGTAGTTTCTGTATTTTCACTAATTATGGGCGTTGGAGTTTATCCAGCATCTGCTCATGTTGGCACACAAACTAGAGGCAATACTCTCCAAGCTGGTCAATCCAGCCGTATCTATTTGAGTTTAGGACATGGCTGCACATATAAAGATAAAAAGTATGGAACTTCAGTGTTTATCGTCGAGGTTCCAAAAACCGCTGGAAAGCCAACTCCAGAATTCATTCATGGATTCAAGACAAGTGTTGTCGCTTCAGCAACTGTCGATGCAAACAAAGTTCCTGACTATTACACAGTCAAATGGACAGCTAACGCAAGATCTTGGGTTATCGATGATGGAACTTTTTTTGATTTTGGCTTAAAGGTTAAATGGGATAAAACACCGCAAGTGATTCCATTTAAAACTACTCAGGTTTGCTATGCACCTCAGAGTGATGGCAGCAAACTGCCCTTGTACTTGAAGTGGCAGATTACTGATGGCACAACGAAGGCTGCAGAGCCAACAGTTGAGTGGGGCCCAGCTCCTTCAGTTACAACCACACTCTAAAAGAAGCAGTCCTCGAGGCAAAACAGGAGACCAATGAGAAAGTTATTAATGTCGGTTGCAATGCTTGTTGGTCTTCTGTTCCTCCAATTACCCAGCGCTTGGGCGCATGCTCAAGTGTCAGGGACTTATCCCAAAAATAGTGAAGTTCTATCTGCCATGCCTTCTGAAATCTGGTTTGAATTCGATGGGAATTTAACTGAAATTGATGGAGCGAATGTGAACACCTTGCTCGTAAAGAATGCTTTGGGTAAGACAGTTCAAGTATCGAAAGTAATAGTTGCAGGCGCACGCATAATTGCAACGATCGCAGATTTAAATACAACGGGAAAAATCACGGCTTCATATCGAGTGGTATCTGAAGACGGGCATCCTGTCGAAGGTTCATTGTCCTTCATGGTTCAAGGGGAAAATTCAAAGTCGCCTGAGGCATCGACTTCACCTTCAATCAAAGCGGCGCCAGAAAAAACAAAGCAACAAGTAGCTTCTAGCAAAAGCGCAGAGCCGTCGCCTTCAACCAGTAATCTCCCAGCTATCGTCGATGTTCATGCGCACCATAATTTTTTACAAAGACATACCGATCATTTGATTGAATTCGGAGTCGGATTTGCCATTTTAGGCATCTGGTTCATATATGACAGGCGCCGAAAGAAGTAGACTCCCGCAATGCCTATTTTTGAATTAGAGCTCAACGGTCCAAATCTCATTAAAGATTCAGAGAGAAGTGGAACCGCGAGATCACTTTTTTGGCCGTGGTGTGGAGCAAATGTCTCACTCTTGGCGCTTTCCTACGGTGCGTTTTTTCTTGGCTTTGGAATTTCATTTGTACAAGCAACGTATGCGGCGATTATTGGAACCGTGCTCTCTTTTCTAGTCGTAGGCGTTAGTTCGCTAGCCGGAAAAAAATCAAATGCCCCAACAATGATTCTCTCTCGCGCGGCATTTGGAATTAAAGGAAATATCGTCCCTGGGGCGCTTTCATACTTAGTTTTCGTCGGTTGGGAAACAGTTTTGGTTTCCTTGGCAACTCTTGCAACCGGAACGGTTTTCACTCGATTAGGGCATATTAATCACAATCTTTCACTGATTATTGGTTTTGTCATTGCTGTTTCTCTTACCGTTTTTGGGGGAGTGCTTGGCTTCTCGGCCATCATGAAGATTCAAAAATGGCTAACACTTATAACTGTTGTTATGACAGTTATTTATATAGCTCTAACTTTGGATAACGTAAATTGGTCAGCAGTTAGTTCAATTAAAAATGGCACGAGTCAAGGATTTGTTGGCGCACTCATCTTTGGAATAACAGGAATTGGGCTTGGCTGGGTCAATTCTGCAGCTGATTATTCGCGCTACTTGCCCCGTACAGTCTCAAGCAAGTCGGTGGTTGGCTGGACGGTTCTTGGCGCATCGTTAGTTCCAATTATTTTGGTTATTTACGGAAGCGCCCTTGCTGGGAGCAGCAAAGAACTCAGTGATGCAATTGCAATGGATCCAATTGGTGCGTTAACTGCTTTGTTGCCAACCTGGTTTTTGATCCCATTCGCTCTCGTTGCAATTTTGGGTTTAGTTGGCGGAGCGATTCTTGATCTCTATTCATCTGGTTTAACCCTTGTTTCAATTGGCCTGCCAGTCAAGCGCCATATTGCTGCAATGATTGATGCCTGCATAATGTTGGCCGGAACCATTTACATAGTTTGGTTTGCCGGTAATTTCTTTTTTCCTTTTCAAGGATTCTTAATCACTCTTGGCGTGCCAGTAGCAGTATGGTCTGCAATATTTGTCGCCGATGTCATTATGCGCAAGAGCGCATATTCTGAAACTGATCTTTATGACGCAAATGCTAGATATGGTGCGTGGAATCTTAAGTCTCTAGCGCTGATGGTGGTTGGCACTGTCGTTGGATGGGGCTTTGTAACCAACACTTTCGCTGGATGGCTTTCATGGCAGGGCTATTTCTTGGGCCTCATCGGCGGCAAACAAGGTCCTTGGGCTTATGCAAATGTTGGAGTGATAGCTTCACTCTTGATTGGCTTCTTTGGACATATCGCACTGTCGAGAAAAGCAATTAAAGTGCAGGAGTCCTTCTAAGCCATACGTACCCTGCGGCACCAGAAATGATTGCGCAAATAAATAAGCCAAGGCGTACTTGATCTAGTTGAACTTGATTAGTTGCCGCGATCTTGGCAATGACCAATGCAACCGTTAGACCCATTCCAGCTAACGTGCCAACCCCGGCAATCTCCTTGATAGAAATTTTGGAATTTCCGCCAAGGTGTATTGCGACCCAGGCAAATAATGTTATTCCAATAATTTTTCCAATAGAACGCGCAAGAACTATTGAGACCGTGATTGAAGACGTAAAAGCGCTTAGATTTAAATGCCATGGAATATTTACCAGAATAATCACGGGGACTATGAAGTATGTTGAAACAGGGGAGAGAACCTTTATTGTCTTTGCAAGTACATGAGGGCGAAGGGGTAGTACAAAACCAATAGCTGCAGCAACCAAAGTACTAAAAGCGCTACGTGGATCTAAATCATGCCCATAAAAAACGGCCAGAACTATGAGCGAGAAGAGGTCATCGGCAATTGCCAAAGTTAGCAAGAATAGACGAACATGGGGATTAACACGTTTACCTAAAAGCGATAGAACCCCTAATGCCAGCGCGATATCGGTTGGCATTGCCGATGCCCATAGATTTGATCCTTGGTTAATGGCTAAATAAATACCTGCTGGAACAATCATTCCACCAAGGGCTGCAACAATTGGAACAACTGCGCTGCGAGCATCCTTAATTCCTGATTTAATCTCTAAGCCAACGAGAAAGAAAAAGATTGCGACTAAAATATCTAGCGTCATGTGATTAATCTACTGGCTAGTTAGCGTGCTTGAGGGCTTCACGCACTGCGACATTATCTAAATCGGGATGTTCCTCTAAGAATTTTGTCACGGATAAACGATCAAAATAAGCCAAATCGCGCAAAGCCCACCCAATTGCCTTTGCAATGAAGAATCGCTCATCATCGCTGTGGTCATGGCAGTACCGAAGAAGTAGTTCTACATCGGTGTCGTATTTGCGACCGCGTTGATGTTGGATTGCCGCACGGTTGAGCCACATATCGTTGGACTTATTCCACTTATTCATCAATCCAAGCGATGGGAATCTAACAGTCAGTGGTGAGACTGCAACAGTGCCTAATGAATCTACGGTGTCCCACCATGATTTATGTGTGATGAGATATTCAACGTGATCTTTCAGAAAATTCTTATCTGCGCACTCTTTAAAAACCGCGATGAGGTCACACCCGGCGTATTGATATTCGCGTCGATCTAGCCGCCACAATGCACGCGCTGTCTGGCCTAATTCATTAGAAGTAGGCGTCGGTAAGTCTTTTGCAAGTTTTTTGACGAGTGCACGGCGAATCGGAGTTCTCACTCCGAGGAACTGCGAAATATCCTTCATATATGACTGAGCACCTAGTGCATCGCGCTTGTTTCCAAGCGGGGGCAATTCGATTTGAATTGCGCCAAGAAACTGCGATTTGAAACTCACAGATTCATAGTTTCACTTTTCTGCCATGGAAACAACAAAGCCCGCACCAAGTGGCACGGGCTTTGTTAGTAAAGCGGTTTTTAGATGTCGAAGTACAGCTCAAACTCAGCTGGATGTGGACGCAAACGAACATAATCAACTTCTTGCTTACGCTTGAATTCGATCCATGTCTCGATGAGATCCTTTGTAAAGACTCCACCCTTAAGCAAGAACTCATGATCCTTTTCTAGGTTATCTAGAACTTCACCAAGAGAACCTGGAACTTGTGGAATTGCTGCAGCTTCTGCTCCAGTTAATTCGTAGAGATCTTTATCAACTGGAAGTGGTGGTTCGATCTTATTGATGATTCCATCAAGACCGGCCATCAACATCGCAGCAAATGCTAGATATGGATTTGATGATGGATCTGGGCAACGGAATTCAATGCGCTTAGCCTTTGGATTGGATCCTGTAATTGGGATACGGATACAAGCGGAACGGTTACGTGCAGAGTAAACAAGGTTTACTGGTGCTTCATAACCTGGAACCAAGCGACGATAAGAGTTAACTGTTGGGTTAGTGAAAGCAAGCAATGACGGAGCGTGCTTTAACAAACCACCGACATAGTGACGGGCCATGTCTGAAAGATCGCCGTATCCATCACCGAAGAACAATGGCTTGCCATCTTTCCATAGTGATTGGTGAACGTGCATACCTGAACCATTGTCACCAAATAGTGGCTTTGGCATAAATGTTGCAGTCTTGCCACCTTGCCATGCAGTGTTACGGATGACGTACTTGAATTTCATTACATCGTCACCTGCATGCAAAATATCTGTGAAGCGATAGTTGATTTCCATCTGACCTGCAGTACCCACTTCATGGTGAGAGCGTTCTACAAGTAGGCCAACTTTTCCTAATTGCATAACCATTTCATCGCGAAGATCGGCAAATTGATCCGTTGGCGATACTGGGAAATATCCGCCCTTTACGCGAGTGCGGTAACCACGGTTTGGAGTTCCATCAGCATCCTCTTTAATTCCTGTATTCCAAGCACCTTCATAAGATTCAATCTCATGATAAGCAGTGTTGATATCAGTCTTAAAGCGAACTCGATCGAAAACATAAAACTCAGCTTCTGGTGCAAAGAACGCTGTATCAGCGATTCCCTGCGCGCGCATGAAGTCAACAGCTTTTGCCACTACACCACGTGGATCGCGACTGTATGGAGAATTATCAACTGGATTGTGAACAGAGAAGATAATGATGAGCGTCTTCTCTTTGCGGTATGGATCAACGTAGGCAGATTCTGGAACTGGTAGCAGTTTCATATCTGACTCATGGATGGATTGGAATCCACGAATAGATGAACCGTCGAACATCAAACCATCTGTGAAAACTGCTTCATCAAATGATTCAACTGGAACATTGAAGTGGTGCTGGATTCCTGGAAGATCAGTAAAGCGAACATCAACGAGCTTTACATCTTCCTTTTTAATAAATGCGAAAATTTCTGCAGAATTCTTAAACATGCTTCTCCCAATTCACATGGATACATAGATTGTGTATCAGCGCAGATTTTCTCGACTTTGAGCCCTCTGCTTCTTGGCCAAGAATAAGTCGAAGGAGGGCTTTTGGCCTAACGCTTCTGTTACAGCCGTGTTAAGAATTTCAAAGCCAGTAGGCTAGGCGCCATGAGTTATGCATTTGTGAGGGTTGGATTGGGTCGCAGATTGGCCGGTATTACGGTCGACTGGCTTGCCTGTTATGCCATCGTGGCCGCAACTCTCGGGGGAATAGGCAAAATGGGGCCAACCGATTCATGGAGCGTCCTGGGTCTATTTTTTGCTGAGGTCGCAATTTTAACTGCGCTTCAAGGCGCGACGTTAGGCCATCGTATTTTTGGCATGAAGGTTGTTCGCTATGAAGACGGAGGGCCAATCACGGCGATACAAGCTTTAATACGCACGACATTACTGGTGCTGGTGATAACCGCAGTTACTTATGATGATGATGGTCGTGGAATTCACGAACGCCTCAGCGGAAGTGTTCTGACTAGGGCTTAACGAATTTTCGGTGCGCGAGTTGGCATTGGGCCTTTTGGAATAGGCATCGACATTCCGCCGACTGCTTTGAGACGTGCGCGAACTTCACGCATCTGATGCGCACTCAGTTTCTTTGGAAGTTTTTGCAAACTCTTTTGTAACTTACGAAGTGAAACCTGATCTTTGTCATCGCCGACAACTATCTCGTGGATTGGAACTCCGGGCGCAAATCTTTCGGTTTTCTTTCGCTCATCTTTTAAGAGCTGGCTGACCGTGTTTGCGGATCCTTCGCCAGTTAATACGATTCCGGCACGACCCACACTGCGATGAACCATGTCTTGATTACGTGATACCGCAACTGCAGGAGTTGTAGTCCAACCTTTACGAATTGCCATCAAAACACTTGCACCCGCACCAATTTGTCCTTCAATGGATGCATAGGCTGCGCGACCGGCGATACGTGTGAAAAATAGAAGAGTTGTTAAGAATGAGAGCGGAAGAAAAATGAATCCAACATAAACAGGATGACCTACTGCAATACCAATGACAATTCCGATGGCAAAGGTTGAAATAAAGATTGCAACCAAAGCTGGTGCAATCCATGGCCTAACCTGCTTTGTAACCGCATAGGCATCACGGAAGGTTTGGAACTTCGGGGTCTTGATCTTTTTTTCTTTGGCTTTTCTCTTAAACATGAGCCTCAGTTTAGTGGGGCAGGGGCAGTTCCACCAAGACGAGCAGGTGCCCAGCGTTGACCGACATGGCTATCTGGGTATTGATCCTGAACTTCATGCAACATATTTAGCATTGTTTCCCGCAGATTAGCTTCGGCCACTTCAACATCGGCGCCGCGTTCGTAAAAAATCGGTTCTCCAAATCGCACAGTCACAGGAAAGTTATTTCGCTTAAGGTTTCGCTTCACACCTTTAGTCCAAATTCGCTGACTACCCCAGACAATCGTCGGAATTACGGGAACACCTGCACCCATCGCAAGACGGACGGCTCCAGATTTAAGCCCCTTAATTTCAAAAGAAGTTGAGATGGTTCCTTCTGGAAATATTCCAATTATTTCGCCAGCTTTAAGTGCACGAAGTGCGGCAACAAAAGATGCTGAGCCACTGCTTCGATCAACATTGATGTGATGCATTCCGCGCATCAATGGGCCAGCTAACTTATTGTCAAAGATTTCCTTTTTGGCCATGAAGCGAACATAACGACCTGCAGGCAATGCAGCTGTTCCTGTAATTGCAAAATCTAAATAACCGATGTGGTTGATTGCAAGAATCGCACCATCTTTTCGTGGAACGTTTTCTTCACCCGAGAAATCAAATTGAAGCCCTAGGTATTTCCAGAACGATTTAATTGCAGCGATTACTGGGGGATAGACGAGTTCAGCCATGTGATGCCTTCGCTTCCGTGGCCTGTTTGTAAAGTCTTCCAGCACGATAACTTGAGCGAACAAGTGGCCCACTCATTACTCCGAGAAAACCAATCTCGGTTGCTTCTTTAGAAAGCTCAACAAACTCTTCTGGCTTTACCCAACGTTCAACTGGATGATGTCGATTAGTCGGACGAAGATATTGAGTAATCGTGATTAAGTCGCAGCCTGCGTCGTGTAAATCGATGAGTGCCTGGGAGACTTCTTCTCGAGTCTCGCCGAGACCAAGAATAAGATTGGATTTAGTGATTAGTCCGAAATCCCGCGCCATTGAAATCACGCTCAGAGACTTCTCGTAAGTAAATGCGGGGCGGATTCGTTTAAATATGCGGGGCACTGTTTCTAAATTGTGGGCAAAAACTTCAGGGCGGGTTTCAAATATTTCATTGAGCAATTCTGGCTTTGCGTGAAAATCAGGTGCCAACATTTCAACACCGCAGCCTGGATTCAATTCATGAACTTGACGAATAGTTTCGGCATAAAGCCATGCACCTTCGTCAGGAAGATCATCGCGGGTCACACCAGTGATAGTTGCGTACTTAAGTCCCATTGCTTTTACTGATTCGGCCACTTTGCGTGGTTCTTCACGGTCTATTGCATCCGGTTTGCCGGTATCGATATTACAAAAATCGCAACGACGGGTGCACTTGTCACCGCCAATCAAAAATGTTGCTTCTTTGTCTTCCCAACATTCGAAAATATTTGGACAGGCTGCTTCCTGACAAACTGTATGTAGACCTTCGCTTTTTACTAAAGTTTGAAGTCGTGTGTATTCGGGTCCC
>CAIQRN010000102.1 GCA_903874255.1 uncultured Actinomycetes bacterium | reverse complement strand
GATGCAATAAGGGCAAATTGTTCAGATCTATCAAGGCGTCTAATTTCAACGCGTTCCATCTGCTCTGATGGTTCAACTGCTACCCGCGCAGCGAAGTGCACTGGGATGCTCTGTGCCCATTCTTCAGTTAGTGAACGAACTCCACTTGTGCCAGCCAAAAGCGCTGACCAAGAAGAAGTTACATCTCCACCAACTGGAGTTGTGGCACCGAGTCCAGTGACGACTACGCGACGACGAGACATTTGTTTTTAGTACTTACTACTTACTTAGAAGCGTTAACGATGAAATTAACTGCATCGCCGACTGTAACCAAATCAGTAACAGCTTCATCAGGAATCTTTACGCCAAAGCGCTCTTCTGCAGCAACTACAACTTCAACCATGCTCAATGAATCTACTTCTAGATCTTCGGTGAAGTTCTTATCAAGTTCAATTGATGCAGCTGGAATGCCGGCTACTTCTTCAACGATCTCTTTAAGTCCTGCGAGTACATCTGCTTGTGCAAGTGCCATGTGATGTGTTCCTTTTCTATATTCATCTGGAGTTCAATGGATCAACAGGTGGTAATTCTCTATGACGGCAGTGCTTACTTACGAGTATCGACAGGCGTAAGTGGGGCAAATCTCAGAACTTGGGGGGGTAATTGCACCACTTGGCCCGCATAAACAAGGCCCGCCCCATAACCAATGAGCAACGCCAATTTGCCGTGCATCTCAGGGTGTTGCTGCAACAAAATATCCATCGCCAGCGGAATCGAAGCAGCGGAAGTATTTCCGTTGACGCGAATATCGTCGGCGACTAAAACCGTATCCGGCAGCTTCATCTCTTTCACCATCGTTTCGATGATTCGGATATTTGCTTGGTGCGGAATAAAAACATCTAAATCATTAACGCCAACACCGGCAGCTTCTAAGGCTTTAAGACCGACTTTGCTCATTGAATATACGGCCCAGCGGAAAACAGTTTGGCCTTGCTGAGAAATATTTGGCCAACCAAGTTGTGCAACGCCCTTATCTGGAGCATTTCTAAATTCGGTGTAAGCAGGATTGAGCATGATTGCATCGCGCGAATCCGCATCCGAGCCCCAGATAGTTGGTCCAATCTTTGCCTCGGCACTTTGACCAATTACAACTGCGCCAGCGCCATCGGCAAAGATAAAGGCCGTTGCGCGATCATCTGGATCGGTAAAATCTGAAAGTTTTTCAACACCAACAACTAATACGTTCTTGGAAGTACCGCCACGTACTAAATCACTTGCCATGCCAACGCCGTAACAAAAACCTGCACATGCAGCGCTGATATCAAAGGCTGCAGCTTTTGGATTTCCAAGTTCATTGATTAACTCAGTTGCAGCACTTGGTGCCTGATAAGGATATGAAATAGTAGAAAGAATCAATGTATCGATATCGGCCATTGTTAAATTCGCCCGCTTGAGTGCGCTCTCGCAGGCAGCTTTTGCCATCGTGATAACGGTTTCATCAGGCCCTGCAAAACGACGAGATTGAATCCCAGTGCGCTGTTGAATCCACTCATCACTTGATTCGATGCGGTCTACGATTTCAGAGTTAGGTACCAAACGCTTTGGGCGATACGAACCAACTGAAAGAATCTGGCTATTGGTCGTTGGATTAGATTTGATCACTTGATGTGCCTTCCTGCAAACTCTTTAGCCGCGGCTAGATCATCGGCGGTTTTTAGGGCAAAGCATTCGATCTCTGGTGCACCGCGCTTGAGCAAGCCAACCAGAGTTCCGGCCGGTGGAAGTTCAATGACACCTGTAACACCTAAGTTTTTAAGGGCTTGCATACATAAATCCCAACGCACGGGATTAGCGATCTGATTAACGATGCGATCTAGGACTGCGGTGGCATCAGTGACAACTTCGCCATCTTTATTTGAGATAACAGAGATCTTGGTTGGTGATGCAGTAATCGTTGCTGCCATCGCCCTTAGTGGTTCAACGGCAGGTGACATGTAATCCGTATGAAAAGCTCCAGCAACAGCTAGTGCACGTACGCGCGAACCCTCAGGTGGATTTTCTGCAAGAGCGCCAAGGGCAGTTAAATCTCCGGCAGCAACTATTTGTCCGCCGCCATTGTCATTTGCTGCAACGAGTTTAAGTTCAGCAAGTCTGGTTAAAACTAAATCGCGATCTCCACCTAATACAGCAGACATTCCAGCAGGGGATTGCGCCGCAGCTTTTGCCATCTCGATTCCACGGGCACGTACTAAACGCAGCGCATCTTCATCGCTAATTGCACCGCTCAAAGCGGCCGCCGCTAGTTCGCCAACAGAATGACCAGATGTGTATGCATAGTTCTTTATGCCAAGTGCATGTGCGCCGAGCAATGATGCAGCAACAATTAAGGGCTGCGCATTGGCGGTGTCTTTAATCTCATCGGCATCGGCAGTTGTACCTAAGCGCAGCAAATCTAAATCAATGCGCATGGACCACTTAGACAAAAGTTCATGTAGTTCAGGATTTGTAATCCACGAGTTAAACATCCCTGGAGTTTGGGATCCTTGTCCCGGAGCAATAATCGCTAACACGTTTGTAACTTTACTCGAGTAGGTCGATTACTACCTAGTACGCGTAACCAACCAAACCTGTGCGCTGTGCTGAGCAACATAAATCTTTGCTTGAGGGGGAGCGATAGCTGGTTCATATGATGCAATCTCTTTAGAAGCATCAAAGATGCAGCGGAAAGCTTCACCCCACGTGTTATCTGGCAGAGTAAATATGGTTTCATCTTTGGAAGAGTTCATTAAAAGCAGGAGTCCGCGTTTTTGATCGGCTTCAACGAAAACAGTGATGCTTCGTTTTTCTTCATCTTGCCAATGATCATCGCCCATCTCGTGCCCACCTAAAGAAAACCAGGCAATATCTTTGCGCTTTGTTCCTTGGTCAACGATTCCTGTATAAAACTCTGATGCAACATCGGCCAGATAAGTTTCACGGATTTTGGCAAGCTCTTGCACCGAAGCCAAAATATCTTTTTCTTTTTCGTTGAGATCCCATGGCAATGCCCAACCACCGTTAAATGTCGCTTCACTTTCTTCGGTGTACGTAACTGGCAATGAATATGCGTTGTTAGATCCATTTTGTGAGCGACTTACTTCATCGCCCATATTGAGCATAGGAACACCAGAAGAGAGCATTAAAGTTGCCAACATCGATTTTTTGAGCCAATGCCTAATTGTTTCAACGCCTAAATCATCGGTTTCACCTTCAATACCGACGTTCCAGGATCTATTGGTGTCATTGCCATCGGCATTACTTTCCAGATTTGCTTCATTATGTTTGTGGTTATACGTCACCATGTCGTGCAAAGTAAAGCCGTCATGGGCGGCAAGGAAGTTAATAGATGAAGTTGGCCCACGGTAATAAAAGATTGAGCTAGAGCCGCTGATACTGCTAGCTATATCTGAAACACCTTCGCCATAGCCACGCTCTAGATCGCCCAACCAGAACTGGCGAACTGAGTCGCGATAAGCATCGTTCCATTCGCGCCAAGGATGTGGAAAATCGCCTAGCGCATATCGTGAAATATCCCAAGGCTCTGCGATCATTTTGAAGTTACGCAATATCGAATCTGATTCGATTGCCGACATAAGCGAGGAGTTAAAGGCGCTATTGCTTGTGTACAGAGCAGTCGCTAAATCAAAACGGAAGCCATCGACACCAACAACTTCAACCCACCAACGCAATGAATCAATAATCTGGCGAACCGCATGGGGATTACTTGCGGCAAAGGTATTTCCACAACCTGTTACATCAACGTAGCTCCCATTGGCATCTTGGCGGTAATAAGCCTTGTTATCAATTCCTTTATAAGAAAGCGTTGGTCCACCAACTCCGCCTTCGGCAGTGTGGTTATAGACAACATCTAGAATAACTTCGATACCAGCATCATGTAATTGATCAACTGCCCATTGAAGTTCACTGATCGGATCAACTGTTGATGCATACGCGGAATTAGGTGCGCTAAAAGCTAATGAGTTATATCCCCAGTAATTACGGCGCCCTCGTTCGTAAATACTTGGTTCAGTTACAGATGCTGCAATTGGCAAAAGCTCAAGGGCTGTAACTCCTAATGATTTCAAGTGCGCAACTGTTGATGGATGGCCTAAAGCTTTATAGGTTCCGCGTTCATTTTCTGGAATCTCTACATTCTTTGCCGTTAAACCCTGCACATGTGCTTCATAGATAGTTGTCTTGGCCCATGGCACAAGCGGTCTATGAATTTCGCGAGCGCGGTGATCTGTAACAACGCTATATGGAACTTTGCCGGCGCTATCTCGTCCATCGCGCACGTATACATCACCAGTACCGACGCCATCTTCAGAGATATGTCCAAAAATTTCTGGAACATAATGCAGCTGACCATCGAGGGCATGTGTGTAAGGATCGATTAATAATTTAGCGGCGTTAAAACGCACACCATATTCAGGTTGCCATGGACCATAGACGCGATAGCCATATCGCTGACCCGGACGCACCCCTGCCAGATAGCCATGCCAGATCGGCCCATTGCGATGAGACATTGCAAAGCGGGTTTCGACTAACTTGCCATTGACCTCATTAAATAGGCATAGCTCAACTGCATCTGCGGCATTTGACCAGATGGCAAAGTTTGTTCCGCCATCGGTGACAGTTGCACCAAGGGTTCGGGGATCTGCTGGAAGCACGGCGCAATAATGCCGTGAAATGCCAGGCTTTGCCTTACGACACCCTCTCTTCAAAGACCTCGAGCAAGCCCGCTTCGCGATGATTCACAAACTCTGGAAAGTAAATCAATGCATCTATTTCCTGATTAGCTCTAAAAATCCTTCTAAAATACTCACAGCCAATTAAATACAGGGCTGCGGGCAGCAGATCCACGGAGCGTTTAAGAAACCAAGGTGTTCCATTCTTTAGCATCCACATAATAGATTCAGATTTTGGTTTCTTGGCTATTGGTTCAAGATTTATCGGTGCAATATCCCAGCGGTGGCTCAAGATTTCGCGAAAATGTTGAGCAAGAAGTTGATGGCCAAATTTCGATGGATGCATACGGTCGATATGCCAAACTTTTCTCTCATAGATACCATCAAGATCGCGCGTGCGTAATATCTTTGAACCAAACTCGGCGGCAATGGCTTGGGTAACTTGATTCACAGCATTGATTCGGCGACTAAGAATCGTTCCTAAAGTTTTTGGCATCGGCACAATCAACGTTGGATCGTGCAGTTGCAGTAGTAATACTTCTGAACCAATCGCCTTTAGTTGCTTCATTATTGCGCGCAGATTTAGGTGGAGCTGCTCTGGTGAAAAACCATTTCGAAGCGCGTCATTACCTCCGACAATCACTGCGGTAATTGTCGGCTGGTGAAGAATTGCCTTTGGGAGTTGATCTAGAAGAACTTCATCTGATTTAGCGCCGGGGCGAGAAAGGTTGACGTAAATCAGGGGATCCTTAAAGTTTTTAGCTAAGTAATAACTCCAACCCTTTGAAACTCCATTGCTGTCAGTGTCACCAACTCCGGATGCGGCGCTGTCTCCCAAGACTGCGAAAACTGCGACGCGCTCCATTTACGCGACCCTCAAACGTCTGGCATCTCTTGGGACATCTCCGTGAAGCTTAAGCATGAGTGCAAGCGTTGCGCTCCAAGGAAAGTTTTCGGCCTGGTGAAAACAACGTTGGGAAAGCGTTGGATCGATGCGCAGTTCAAGAACTTGTTCGATTGCATTAGCAAACTCATAGCCAGTATTTCCTGCGATCGCCCCTACTGGTTCGGCGGTATTTAATAACAGGAACTCACCGACTGCGCTGGTGCTGGATGCAACAACTGGCGTTCCTGCAGCAAGTGATTCAAGGGCGGCCAAGCAGAAAGTTTCAATAGGCCCTGGCGCAAGTGACACATCTGCTGAAGCAAGGATCTCGGCTAGTCGTTCGCGATCTGCAATATAGCCGAGGAAAGTTACTGGAAGGCTCTTACTCTTTTCACGAAGCTCAACATACATTGGACCTATTCCAACATAGATTAAGCGGGCATTAATTCCTCGTTCGATAAGAATTTTAAGTGCCTCGATTGAACGGGCTGGATGCTTTTCGCGAGACATGCGCCCGCAATGTACTAGCAGCACATCGGCTCCTTGTAGCAAATCTTTACGAAAGTTTTCATTGCGCAGAAAAGGCGAAAACTTATCTAAATCAACACCTAAAGGAACTCGAACTAAGTTTGTGGTTTTAATATCTTCAAACTCTTTAGAGGCAAACTCAGTAGTGGTAATAACATGTTTAAATCTTGAAGAGAGTCTGCGGTTGTGCCAGTCAACAATGCGCTTGAGTGAAAATGGAAAGTAGTTCTTAGCTAGCCCACTGAGGGTTTCATGGCTAAATACAACGGCAGCGATATTTCTTTGTCCGGCCCAGGCGCCAATCTTTGAGAGCGTAAAACGATCAGATATTTCAAGGACATCTGGTTTCAAAGTGATTAGCAGCTTTTTAACGTCTCGATTGTTGCGAATAATGCGATATCCGCCGCTAAAAGGGATTTCAATTGAGGGCAAAGTAATTTTTGTGCCGCTCGTTGATTCTTCGCAAAAAAACCCGGTTCCAGGGACTATGTACGTAAAGGAATGTCCACGTGCTACGTAGCCAGTTCCTAACTGGTGAAGCGTAGTTTTGATTCCTCCGGATTTAGGCCCGTAAAAGTTAGCAATATGAACTATCTTCATGCGACGTTTTCCTTCAGTAGTTGGGATTCTTGCGGCATAAGGGCTCGGTAATGGTTTATCAGCTGCTCATTTACTAGCTTCCAATTTCGTTCGATGACTGACTCACGTGTGCGCTGTTGCAAAATCAACGGATCCTGCATATGGATTAACATATTTATTGCTCTATTGAGTGCAACCGAATCAGCAGTATCGATTAAATAGCCGGTCCATCCATGTTTAACAAGATCTAAAGGTCCACCAGAATTTGGCGCAACTACAGGTACGCCAGATGCCAAGGCTTCTTGAATCGATTGACAAAAAGTTTCATGTTTGCCGGTGTGTACAAAGTAATCAAGGGATGCATAGAAGCGCGCTAAATCTTCACCGCTTTGGTATCCAGCAAAGAAGGCGTTAGGAAGAATTCGCTCTAATCGCGCCCTTGCTGGACCTTCACCGACAATCACAAGTTGAATATCATCGCGAGCATCGAGAACTGCTAAATCATCAACTCTCTTTTCATTGGCAAGTCTTCCGACATAACCAACAATCTTGCGGTCGGGACGTTCACCCAGAATTTCACAGCGTAAATCTATATCGCGCTTATTAGGTGCAAAACGTACTGAGTCAACCCCGCGTTGCCATAAGTGAACATTTTTTACGCCACTTTGTATTAAGTCATTGCACGACCAAAGTGAGGGCGCCAGTGTGCGATCACTTGCAGAATGTATTTTTGCAACCCACTTCTTTAAAGAGTTGTGAGCGATTGTTAATCCGTAGTGACGGGCAAAGCCTGCAATATCTGTCTGATAAACCGAGAGTGTGGGGATCTCTAATTTTTGCGCAATTTTAGTTACATACTTTCCAAGAAAAATCGGTGAAGCTAAGTGAATTACATCCGGTGCAAATCCATCGATGAGTTGTTCTAGATTGCGCTGCGGGAATGCCAACGGAATCAGGCCCTTCATTTCAAGACTTGGAACTCTTTTAATGCGAAAGCCGGCAAACTCTTTTGGACCATCGGCGCTATCTGGTGCAATCACTAGCGCCTGATGTCCTTGGGCTTTTAGGTGCTCCAAAATTCGAAGCACGGAGTTGGTTACTCCATTTACTTGGGGTAGAAATGACTCAGTTACGATCGCCACTCGAATTGGAGTACTCATAGGCCTATGTTCAGCCAGCTTTAAAGACTCAACTTCACATTGAGGTTACGTGTTGGCAAATCTGGCGTGAAATCTAGCTGCAGTGATGGCGGCCGCTGTTACTGGCCAGTAACCTATCTCCATGAAGATCGCCGTCTGCGTTAAGCAAGTTCCCGATTCATGGGCTGAAAAGAAGATGGTGGATGGTCTATTAGATCGCGCCAATGTCGATGCAGTCCTTAATGACCTTGATGAGTACGCCGTTGAAGAAGGGCTTCGAATCGCTGAAGCTCATGGCGGAAATGAAGAGGGCGGGGCCAACACAGTCACTCTTATTTCAATGGGACCAGAGCGGGCAACTGAAGCGATACGTAAAGGGCTTTCAATGGGTGCAAACGCTGCGATATTAATTAGCGATGGCGCCCTTGTTGGTGCTGATGCATTAGTTACTGCCAATGTTTTGGCCAGCGTCATCGCCAAAGAGGGTTTTGACATTGTTTTCTGTGGAACTGAATCAACCGATGCGCGCATGAGCGTTGTTCCAGCGATGATGAGCGAAAAACTGGGATGGGCGCAGTTAACTTTTGCATCAAAGGTCGATGTTGATTCAGCCGCTTCAAAGGTTGCAATCACTCGCGTCACCGAAGCCGGTGTAGATGAGATCAATGCGCAGTTCCCATGCATTGTTAGTGTCGTCGAAAAAATTAACGAGCCACGCTATCCATCATTTAAAGGAATCATGGCCGCTAAGAAAAAGGTGATTGAGGTTAGAGATTTTGCAAGCACCGGTGTTGAATCATCAAAGGCGTGGTCAACTGTTGTTGACGCTGCTCCGCGTCCACCACGTGCTGCAGGTGTAGTTGTAACCGATGATGGAACAGCCAGCCAAAAACTGGTGGAGTTCTTGATAGAAAAGAAGTTGATATGAGCAACGTATTAATTCTTG
>CAIQRN010000101.1 GCA_903874255.1 uncultured Actinomycetes bacterium | reverse complement strand
CTTTGCAGACTTAGTTGAGCCAACTGAACCACCTGCTGGCGGCGTACTAGAAATGGTAGAAGAATTTCCGCCAAATGCAGTTAGATCACCATCAACAGCGTTCTCAAATGTGGTGCAAAGTCCACCTGCTGAACAAGGATCAAGATGTGCAGCACCGACTTCAATGATGTGGATATCAACAATATCTAATGACTCATTAGTGGCAGAGTTGAGAGCGCCAATTTGTAACGCAAACTGCCCAAAGACTTTTGAAACATTTGCATCCACAGTTGTTGTTGAAGTTGTAGATGGCTCAGCACTTGAAGAAGTATCAGTGAGCGTAAACGAAACATCTCCGTTGCTATCTGTCATTCCAGTAATTTCACCACCGTTAGCGCCACCCGAACCGGGGTAAGAAATTGCAATGGCATTACTTAAAAATGTTGCATTACTGCCTGACCAACCTTTATCGGCAAGCAGAGTTACTGCTTGACTTACAAGTGGCAATCCAGCGGAATTTGTTACATGCCAGTGGAGTGTGAAAGTAGATCCCTGTGTTATAAAACCATCAAAATAATGCAGACGAGGAGCATAGGCACTAGCCCAATCAGCAGCCCCTGCATCGTTATTAACAAGTCCATTCAGACCAGTTGGCTGAATATGAGATGCTGGAAGTAAATTAATTGGCGGTGTTGTTGCGCCATTGAATGCAACATCATCGATATAAAAATCCTCCGCCACAGATTTATCGACAGGGGTGGTTTCATTACCAGTGAAATCAGGAAAAACAAAGAAGTAGTTATATTGCTTTAAAGAATCCCACCCTGCGTACTTTGAGAGATTTACGTTATCAAAATTGAATGTCATTGTCTGCCATCCCACAACAGTCTTTGATGCAGCATTCATTTCCGTGCTCAAGGCATCGTTTAGTCCTACTCGCAATTTAATATGAACATCAGCACCTGCTTTGGGTGAATAAACATTCATCGTAACCGTCTTATGCAAAGCGGATGTGAAGTTGTCACCGGAAGGAAGTGTGGCTATGAGTGCGCCCGCCCAAGGCTTAGCACCAGAAGCCAACGAGATCTTGGCAGATTTCAAAGATCCTGTCGATCCACCTGTCGGCGGAGTTACAACTGAAGTTGTCGCCCCTTCGAAATCATTTGTTCCCATAGCGGCTGCGCCCGTATCACCTGATTCAAATGTAAGAAGAGTTGATGGAGAGGCTGCAGATGCGGGTGTCGAAAGTGCGACTAATCCCGTCAAAGCTAATGATGAAATTGCAAGCAAGGAATACAGTTTTTTCCTTAATGCACTTCCTGTTGTTTGTAATTTCATTGTTAATTCCTCTCACATAAAGGTATGCGAAAGCGCCAATACTTTTGGAACCGCTTTCATAGAGTATTGAAAGCGGTTTCAAGGTAACAAGCAAGAGAAATCTAGAAGAATTTTGAAAGTTTATTGAATTGTTATAAAGGCTATTTGAGCATGAGTGCTAGTGCTTGACTAGCTTGCCAACCCCGTTGACCGAATAAAAGCGGATGTAGTCGATGCTCATCTGGGATTGATTGAGCGTGGGATCTATGTCGCCCGTGAACTCCCCGCCCATGGCTAAGTTCAAAATCACGAAGAACTCTTGGTTAAAGACCCAGCGCCCAGGCGCAATATCCGCAGGCGTAACAGATAGGTACATGTTGTCATCTACGTAGAAGTCAATTTGGTTTTTCTTCCACTCGATTGCATAGGTATGGAAGGCATCACTTAGGGGTACCCCGTTGTTAAAGGTAGATCCGTAGCCACCAAAGTTTCCATTTGCGAAATTAGGGCCGTGAATCGTTCCGAATGCAGCTTCGGGCATGAAGCCACGGGCCTCCATGATGTCGATTTCACCGCACTCGGGCCATGGATTTCCATCTAACAAATCGTCCCCTAACATCCAAAAAGCAGGCCAAGAGCCTACCCCGGATGGGTTTTTCATCTTTATTTCAAGACGGCCATAGAAGAAACCGATTTTATTTGCCGTCTTTATCTTCGCACTAGTGAACTGGCATTCTGGGCAGGCGTTAAGGATCTTTTCAGTACCGGCAACAGTGCCGACTTGGAAACCAGATGTATCGGAGATTCGATTGGCTGTGATTAAAAGTTTTCCTTTGCCGTCGAGTGAAATATTGGCAGGTTTTTGTGTGTAGTACTCAAGCTCAGAGTTTCCCCAGCCAAAAGCATTTGTTAAGTCATAGCTCCAGGTTTTGGCGTTGGGCAATGTGCCTTTCTTTCCTGTGAACTCATCTGACCAGAGCAGTTTTAAAACTTTCGGTTTTGGCGCGGCTTGCGTTGCTGGCGCAGAAAATCCAGCAAAAAGGATTGCTGACAGCGCGATCCCCGCGGACACTGTGACTTTCTTACCGGCCATTTTTTGCTCCATCACGCTTTGGTAACAATTTAATATTTACGCCTAAGCACTCTTGCACTATAGGCCTTGCTGGAGTTTACTACAATACTATGAAACCGCTTTCATAACAGGCAATTGCCCTGTTTTAGTTGCTGCGGATTTTAGGGAAATTTCGGCCGGTATTTATTTTCTACTTATAAGGAGCAGGGTATGCGCAAGTCATGGAAAGCTAAGTCTGGTTTAGCAATTGTTGCCGCGGTAGCAATTAGTACCGGAGTATTAACTACACCAGCAAAGGCTGCTGATCCAGTAACTATTACCATCTGGACATTCGGAGATGTTATTCAGCGCAACTTAGTGGCCGAATATAAAGCGCTGCACCCTGAAGTTACTCTTTCAATTAAGAAGTCAGACTTAGATCCGCTCAATGGAACGAACATGGTTACAGCTTGTACTTCTAGAACTGGCCCAGACATCGTTGCTGTTGAAGTTTCCTATTCAGGATACTGGCGCTCATATCCAAAGTGTTTCCAGGATCTTCGTCAGATGAAGACTTCAGATGCCAACGTATCTGCAGGAATTGCCGCGGGAATTTCAGCCACAGATATTAAGAAAGATTATTTGGCATGGCGCTGGGAGCAAGGTGTTGCATACGATGACAGCGTTATCGGTATCCCAACAGATGTTGGCGGACTAGAAGTTGCATACCGCGTTGACTTGTTTAAGAAGGCAGGACTGCCAACAGAACGCAATGCTGTTGCCAAGCTATGGCCTACATGGGATGCATTCATTGCAACAGGCAAGAAGTACATGACCAAGTTGTCTGCCGCCGACAAAAAGGCTGGAAAAGGTTTCATCGATAACACTGGAACTATTTACGCAGCCATCATGAATCAAGGAACTGAGAAGTACTATCGCAACGATGGCACTGACACAGGAAAGTTGATTTATGACACTAATCCTCAAGTAACTAAGGCCTGGAACACAACAATCAAGGCAACAGAAACAGGAATTGGAACTCGTATCGGTCAGTACACATCTGACTGGAATATTGGAATGAATAAAGGCACTTTCGCAACAATTCTTGCTCCAGCTTGGATGATGGATTACATCAAGGCGCAGGCACCGGACACTGCAGGTAAATGGGATATTGCAAACTTGCCTGTAAGTGGAGGAAACCAAGGCGGAACTCAATTAACAATTCCTTCTTACGCAAAGAATAAGCAGGCTGCGTACGACTTCTTGACTTGGTATCTAGCACCTGAGCAAGAGCTCAAAGTCTTTAAGACTTACGGTCTCTTCCCTGCAGCCTCAGCAACATATAAAGATCCAGCGCTATTGAACTTTAAGGATCCATTCTTCAACAACGCACCGGTTGGCCAAATTTATGCGAATGGTGTTACAAAGTTGAAGCCAATCTTTGAAGGCAAGTTGCAACGTGCAATTGATCAGGCAATTGGTGCTGGCTTAGGCCGTGTTGCTGCAAAGAAGATGGATGCTAAGAAATCTTGGGCACAAGTGTTAACTGATCTGAAAAAAGTCGTTAACAACTAACTCCAACTTCACGATTAGTTAAGGAAAACATGAGTCAAGTACTAGAACGTAAGGGGAGCCGAAAGGCTCCTCTTACGCCCTGGAAGAAAAGTAAGAAACAAGAGGTTTTCCCTGGGGTTAAATCATTAAATGGTCGATGGGGCCTGCTCTTTGTTGCCCCATTTCTTTTAATGTTCCTCATCTTCGGTTTAGCACCCGTCATTTATTCGGTGTATATCTCGTTCTTTCATTGGGATCCTTTGGGTGGTTCTGAGTTCACTGGACTTCGCAATTTTTCTCTTCTGCTACAAGATTCCGATTTCTGGTTAGCGATTCGAAATACTTTTAGTATCTGGGCCTTATCTACTTTTCCTCAAATGTTTATGGCTATTGGGCTTGCAGTAATTCTGCGTAATTCACGATTGAAAGCTAAGTCCTTTTTCCGCACGATTCTCTTGGTTCCCAATATCACTTCCGTAATTGCAATCACGATTGTGTTCGGACAACTATTTGGCCGTGACTTCGGAATTATCAATGGAATTCTCTCTTTGTTTGGAGTTGGCCACCATATTGATTTCGTTGAAGGTGTTGTCCCAAGTCATATAGCAATTGCGACAATGATTACTTGGCGCTGGATTGGCTATAACACACTAATTTTCTTAGCTTCTATGCTGGCTATTCCAGATGAACTCTTTGAGTCAGCAGCCGTTGATGGTGCAACTAAGTGGCAGCAATTTAGATTTGTAACTTTGCCTCAGTTAAAAAACACAATCACTTTCGTTTTAATCGTCGGAACTATTGGTGGCTTGCAAGTTTTTGCCGAGCCGCAACAACTTGCAGCAGACGGTGGATCGAGCAAGCAGTTCCTGACGCTGACTCTATTCCTATACAACCAAGCCTTCGTTAATAATAAATATGGCTACGCAGCAGCGATAGGAATCATGATTACTTTTATAGTTTTGATTATTTCTGTCATTAACTTCTTCATAACTCGCAAAATTTCGAATGACGGTACACGATGACAACTAGAACTCCTCGCTGGCGCCGTACCTCACCGGTTAGCTATTTCTTATTAGCAACCATCACATTCCTATCTATTTTCCCGTTTTATTGGATGTTCGTTGTGGCATCTAATACAAATGCTGAAATCTCAAAGAGTCCCCCCTCATTGGTCCCTGGGGGACGATTCTTAATCGTTGCTAAGAAAGTAATGAATGCAGAGGGAGTCTTTTTCAATAGTGCATTACTAAATACTTTCATCGTAGGAATCTCGATCGCATTGGCGCAGGTGATGTTTTCAGCTGTTGCCGGATTCGCTTTCGCAAAGTTAGATTTCAAAGGGCGTAAGTCATTTATTCTCTTTGTAGTTGGAACGATGATGTTGCCGAGCCAACTAGGAATTATTCCTTTGTTTATGTTAATCAAGAATTTGCACATGATTGATTCACTCTTGGGATTGATTGTTCCGGCATTGGTGACGGCTTTCGGAGTTTTCTGGATGCGACAAATTATTGATGCTCAGATCCCGAATGAACTATTGGAAGCTGCAAGCATCGATGGTGCTTCTGTCCCAAGAATTTTCTTCAGTATTGTTTTACCAATTATTCGCCAAAGCAGCTTCGTTCTTGGGCTCTTTGCGTTCTTGGCGGCTTGGAATGATTACTTGTGGCCAACAATTATCTTGCAAAGTCCAAAACATTTCACATTACAAGTTGCGTTGACGCAGTTGAAGCCTATGTATGGCTTGGATTACGCGTTGCAGATGGGTGGTGCCTTCTTGGCAACCGCTCCTCTACTCATTCTCTTTATCTTCGTCGGACGTCGCTTAGTAAGTGGCGTTATGGATGGCGCAGTTAAAGGTTAATTTCTACCAACCACAACCACAAAGCAGATCATAGGAAAGGCACCACACAATGAGAATCTCTAAGAAAATAACTGCGATCGTAGGAACAATTGCTGCTGCGATTGGGCTTTCTTTTGTTGCAGTGATGCCCGCTTTTGCTGCCGCTCCAACAGATGCACATTTAGTTCTTCTAAGTCCTGTTCTGGATGCAACTAATACAAGTGAAGCAGCTATTAATCAAAAGATGGCGAATGGCTGGGTCGGAAGTGGTTGGTTTGGTGATGGTCTGATTTATCAGCGTTCGTTTGTACCAGTGGGTTCAACAATTAACTTGACCTATCACGTTACTGATAAAGATGGAAAACCGCTTGTAGGCCAAGATGTAAAGCTGCGCATGAATAAGGGCTACAGCACTTCAACTTCTATAATTCAAGTTGATAACGCGGTCACAAAGGGTGTTGATAAGCCACCTCTAGATCAAGCAAACGTTGTTCACAAGACGGATGCTTATGGAAATGTTACGTTTGAAGTCAAGAATTTGGATCGAGCACCAATGGGTGAACCGCAGCCAGATACTTGGACCTCAGCGCCAAATATCAGTGAAGATGGGCTGAATGATCTTCATTCACAGATGCTTCCTGAAATTGCAGGTGAAAAGCCAGATCACTCTGTAATTTCTGAGTTCCACTATTACATCCCAAAAAGCGCTGCTGTAGTTGCAGCAACACATCCAACAATTCGATTGGTATCACCTGTTCTAGATGATACAAATTCGATTCACCGTGATGACCTTGAAAAGACTTTTAGTGTTGACAACAATTGGTATGCCAAAGGACTTTCAGTACGCCAGGCATATGTCCCAACAGGTTCATCAATAAATGTTGTTTACAAAGTTACTGATGACAATGGAAAACCATTGGCAAACCAAGTTGTTAAGTTGCACGTCAATAAGGCAAACAGCAAGTCAAATGCAAAGATGACTAATGGAAAAATAGCAACTGATCCAACGAAGGATAGTTCTCAGGGAAATGACCAAGCTCTCCTTGAAGGAACAACTGACGGATACGGTTTCGTAGTCTTTACATTGCGCAACACTGATACAAAGGGTGAAGCTACAGCTGCAACTACAGCCGCGGGAGTTAACAACGACCCAACCAAGGGTGCAGTGTTTAGTCAGATTTTCCCTGAAATTGCAGGCGCTTCAGCCGATGTCGCTGATATGACTGAGTTCCACTTCGTTGGAACTCCAGCAGGGGCTGCATCAACGGTTTCAATTAGTACCAGTGCATCAAAGTCAGGTGGGAAATCTGTTTTGACTCTCGGTATTGCTGGCGCTTCAGGCAAGTCTGCCAAGGTTGAAATTACTGGTTTAAAGGCAAAAACCGAAAAGGTAACGGTTGCAAACCAAGGCTTTACATACGTTGTAAAGCCAGGCGCCAAAATTGTTAAGGTAACAATTAATGGCAAGGTTTATACATCCAAGATCACTGTTAAGTAATTGAAATACGAGAGAAAGAGAACAAAATGAAGATTCGCACAAAAGTTGGAATAGTTTCCGCTGCGATTATTTCTTTGATTGCTTCCATGCTTTCTTTACAAAGCGTTAATGCAGCAGGTTTTCCATCAATTCGTTTGGTGAGTCCTGTTTATACCGCCTCTAATAGCGTTGATTCCACTGGCGATATAACTCAGTATTTTACGCCTGGCTCAAAAGCTTGGTACTCATACATAGCTGCGGGAACAACGTTGACACTTAAGTATCACGTCACAACAGATGGATCTACAGCTGCTGCGAATACCCAAATCTCTCTTCAGGTTGATGCTCCATACAGTGGTTCAAAAGCTAACTGGATTAGTGGTGGCACAGCAATCAAAGCCCCTGCTGCAACAGATGCAACTTTTGGTGCAGAACTAAAGGGAACGACTGATGCAAATGGTGACGTTACATTTGTTATTCAAAATACAGATTCATCTGGATTAGAAACAGCGCCATCATCACTAACGATGAACCGTGACAAAGTTACTCCAGCACGTTTATTTGGAACGATACTTCCAGTTTTTCCTGGAAAGACTCAAACAACCACTGATGTAGACATCGTGACCTTTGATATCGCGGTCTCTGTTCCAGATGCCTCAACAGCAACACCATCAGCATCTGCAACACCTGTAGCAGTAAAGGCGGTGCCATCAATGCGCCTTATTTCTCCTGTTTATACCGGTGCAAATAGCGTAGATACAACTTCAGAAATTTTGCAGTACTACACAAGCGCTGCTAAGGCCTGGTATACCTACATAGCTTCTGGTTCAACGATCACTTTAAAATATAAAGTGACTTCTGATGGCACGACACCTCTTGCAAATACAGAAGTGAAGATTCAAGTGGATTCACCATATAGTGGATCAAAAGCCAATTGGCTGAGTGGGTCTACGAAAATCACTGCTCCGGCTGCTACCGATGCAACTTTTGGTGCAGAACTAAAGGCTAAAACAAATGCTGCTGGTGAAGTTACTTTTGTTCTTAAGAATACTGACACAAAATCACCTGTGTTAGCACCAGCAACTCCTAACCAAGTTGCTAAAGGTGCACGCTACTTTGGAACCATCAAACCAATTATTCCTGGATTTGGTGACAAGGAATCTGACGTAGATCTCGTTTCACTAGAGGTTTACGCAGCACCTGTAAAGGCGACTTCAATAACTTGTGTTAAGGGAAAGTTGACTAAGAAAGTCACTGCAATCAAACCAACATGTCCTAAGGGATATACAAAGAAGAAGTAAGACCTATAAGTAATCCAAATAAGGGTTACATGCTATGAGTATGAAAAGCGGTAAATCTAAATTGAGTAAGACTCGCTCGGTTTTGATTGTTGTAGCGCTTTCTTTAGCATTGCCAGCATTGCCTGCTTGGGCCATAACCAAGCAGGCAATTGCTTTTCCCACACTTGCAAAATCAGTGCTCATCGGCTCGACTCAAAAACTATTAGCGAAAAGTAGTAGTGGGCTATCTGTTTCATTTGTGGCTTCCCCAAAAGCAACATGTGTAGTTGTTAAGAATAAGAATCTTTCATATGTGCGAGCGCTTAAAGCAGGTACATGTTCGGTCTCCGCGCGCCAGACTGGCAATGCTCGATTTGCAGCGGCTAAACCAGTGGTTAGGACGTTTCTCATAACAGCGGCGTCGCCAACTCCCACACCGACTCCAACGCCAACACCAATGGCCTCAGTCGTACCAACTCCAACGCCAACACCAACGGCCTCAGTCGTACCAACTCCAACTCCAACTCCTACTCCTACTCCAACTCCAACTCCAACTCCAACTCCAACTCCAACGGCCTCAGTCGTACCAACTCCAACTCCTACTCCAACTCCTACGCCAACTCCAACTCGCGCCGGAACAGGATTGCCAAGGGCGCAGTTAGTTTCAGGATCTACTGGAGTTTTAGGTATCGTCGACAAGACGCAGTTCTCAGCACCATGGGCAATCTATTACGGCACAGGGCTTGCATATAAAGATGCATTTATCCATCAAG
>CAIQRN010000100.1 GCA_903874255.1 uncultured Actinomycetes bacterium | reverse complement strand
GGAATTAGCACGCATTGTCGCCGAGCAATGCGCCGCTCATAAATTAGATGTACCTCAGATTTCAATTGAACCTGGGCGAGCAATTGTTGGTCCGACTATGTTTACTTTGTATGAAGTGGGAACTACAAAAGATGTGACGCTAGAAAATGGATTAAATCGCCGATACATTTCAATTGACGGTGGAATGAGCGATAATTTGCGTCCAGCTTTATACGCTGCCGAATACACTGCGATTCTTGCAAATCGAGTAAGTACTGCACCGAAAATCTCTTCACGAATTGTTGGAAAACATTGTGAGACCGGCGATATTGTCATTAGAGAAATCGATTTAGAAAATGACATTGTTCCGGGGGATTTATTGGCAACTCCAGCAACCGGTGCGTATGGCCGTAGCATGGCAACAAATTACAATCACGTCCCACGCCCACCAGTTATTGCAGTAAAAGATGGAAAAGCCCGCTTAATTCTGCGTCGAGAGACCGAAGCCGATCTGTTGGGCCTAGACATTTAACGCCGATACAGGCATCTGTGAAAGAATAACCCGCATGACAACCGAGCTAAAGACCATTTCAATTGGCATGCTCGGCTGCGGAGTTGTCGGCAGTCAAGTGGCGCGACTGTTGCAATCAGATGAACAAGAACTTTCCGAACGATCTGGCGCACTTCTGGTTTTGAAAAAAATCGGAGTCAGAAGCAATGCCGTTCGTGAGGGAATAAACCCTTCAATGCTCACTACTGATTTGAATTCCATCGTCAGTGATCCTGAAATCAATATTGTGATTGAAGTTTTGGGTGGAATTGAACCCGCTCGTACTTTAATTTTAGAGGCCATTAAAAATAAGAAATCTGTAATTACGGCAAACAAAGCGTTGCTGGCAACTCATGGTCACGAACTTTTTAACGCTGCCGATGCCGCAAAAGTTGATTTGTACTACGAGGCTGCTGTTGCTGGTGCAATTCCAATTATTCGCTCGATGCGTGAATCACTTGCAGGGGATCAAATAACACGCGTTATGGGAATTGTTAATGGAACTACTAATTACATTTTGACCAAAATGGCTGAAGAGGGCCGCGATTTTAATGATGTTCTTAAAGAAGCGCAGTCACTTGGATATGCCGAAGCTGATCCAACTGCAGATATTGAAGGCCACGATGCCGCAGCTAAGGCCGCACTTCTTGCGAGCCTGGCTTTTCACAGCACAGTAACTATTGATGAGGTTTATTGCGAAGGCATAACTGGAATCACTATTGATGATGTCAATGCTGCCAAAGCGATGGGTTCAGTTATTAAATTATTAGCAATTGCTGAACTCACGGTTAAAGATGAGATCTCTGTTCGTGTACATCCAGTGATGCTGCCAAACTCTCATCCGCTTGCGTCAGTTCGAAATGCTTTCAATGCGGTTTACGTTGAATCTGAATCCGCAGGTCAATTAATGTTTTACGGCAGAGGCGCCGGCGGTGCTCCAACAGCTTCAGCCATTCTGGGCGATTTAGTTGCAGTTACTCGCCACCGTGCATACTCCACCGTTGGTTATGGTGAATCTGATTATGCCGATTTAGATATTGCTCCAGTTAGTGACGTGAAGTCTCAGTTCTTTGTACGCCTTCATGTCGCTGATAAATCAGGTGTTTTGGCATCAATTGCACAAGTATTTGCAAGCGAAAATATTTCAATACAAACCGTGCGCCAGGCAGGACTTGGCAAGGATGCAGAACTTATCGTTGTTACTCATAGTGCAACTGAAGCCGCTTTAACGGCATGCATTAAGAAATTAACGGATATGGATATCGTCAGCAAAGTTGAATCAGTTATTCGCGTCGAAGGAGCTGTTGTATAAATGGGGATTTTTGGTATCAAAAAAAGCGGTGCACATCAATGGCGCGGAGTAATTGAGGAATATCGTCATCGCCTACCGGTAAATGCCAATACCCCAGTCATTTCATTGCGCGAAGGTGGAACTCCACTAATTCATGCCGCTTATTTATCTGAATTACTTGGCAATAATGTTTGGATTAAATATGAGGGTTTGAACCCAACTGGATCCTTCAAAGATCGTGGAATGACAATGGCAATTTCCAAAGCGGCCGAAGACGGTGCCAAAGCCGTGATTTGTGCTTCAACTGGAAACACTTCGGCTTCGGCAGCTGCATATGCAGTTAAAGCCGGCATGGTTCCGGCAGTTTTGATTCCAAAGGGAAAAATAGCGATGGGTAAATTAGCCCAAGCCGTTATTCATGATTCAACTATTTTGCAAGTAAATGGCAACTTTGATGATTGTCTAACTCTTGCCCGTGAACTCTCTGAAAATTATCCTGTTGCTCTAGTAAATTCAGTAAACCCATTTCGAATTGAAGGACAAAAGACTGCAAGTTTTGAAGTTGTAGACATGTTGGGAAATGCTCCTGATATTCACGCTTTACCAGTTGGAAATGCCGGAAACATTACGGCGTACTGGAAAGGTTATAACGAGTATTACAAAGATGGCTTAGCTAGTCGATTGCCACAGATGTATGGCTTTCAGGCTGCAGGTGCAGCACCGATTGTTAAGGGCAAAATTGTTAAGAACCCAGACACAATTGCAACTGCGATTCGAATTGGCAACCCGGCTTCTTGGCAACAAGCAGTTGAAGCACGTGATAGTTCTGGCGGAGTAATTGATTCAGTTACAGATCGTGAAATTTTAGCGGCCTACCGTTTAATCGCAGCCAAGGAAGGAATCTTCGTAGAGCCTTCATCGGCAGCTGGTTTAGCTGGTCTCATCAAATATAAAAAAGCTGGCAAACTTGCCAAGGATCAAACGATTGTTATTACAGTTACTGGACATGGATTGAAAGATATTCCTTATGCTCTGGAATCTGCACGAAAGCCTGTTGTAGTGCCAGTGAATGTAAAGGCCGCAGCTAAAGCGTTAGGGCTAGCGTAAGAAACATTATGAAACCCACTTTTAAAGCACAACCGATGCAGGTTCAGGTTCCTGCAACAAGTGCCAATTTAGGCCCAGGCTTTGATTCTCTTGGCTTAGCGTTGACGATGTTTGATCGCTACATCGCCCAGATTCAGGATGAACCTGGCCTAGATATTGATGTTGCTGGCGAAGGCGCTGATGAAGTTGCACGAAATGATAAAAATTTAGTAATCAAAGCGATGTTTAAAGGCTTTGAGTTTCTTGGTGGAAAACCACGCGGTGTTGCACTCCGTCAACTCAATGTAATTCCACATGGCCGTGGTCTGGGATCTTCGGCAAGTGCCATTGTTGGTGGGCTGTCATTGGCCCGAGCATTAGTTCTTGGGGGCAATGAACGAATGTCTGATGAAGACATGTTGAGTCTTGCAAATGAAATGGAAGGCCATCCAGATAACGTGGCTGCGGCGATTTATGGAAATGCAAATATTGCCTGGCAGGATTCACAACATGGCCACAATGTTGCACATTCAATTAATATTCAAGTTGATGCACGTATAGGGGTAATTGCATTCATACCCGCAACTTCCGTTGCAACTTCAAAGGCACGCAAGATGCTGCCAGAAACAATTCCTTTCCGCGATGCAGTTCAAAATTCAACGAATACCGCACTGCTAGTTCATGCACTAGAACACCGGCCAGATTTATTGCACCGTGCGACCGAGGATTTTCTTCACCAGAGTTATCGTCAAGACGCTATGCCTCATTCATTCGCACTTCTTACTAAATTGCGAAATGCAGGGGTTGCAGCTTTTATTTCGGGAGCGGGCCCAACGGTTTTGGTTCTACATACGGGTGGACCAACCGAGGCTGAAGAACTGCGCCGTGCTGCGGGCGAAAAATTTGTTGCAAGCGAACTTGGCATAGCCAGAGCAGGGGCGAGCATTATCTCGGCCTAACGCTTTAGGTTTTGCGTAAGTGCGCTGGCGGGTGCTAACCTTTCCTTATCTGAACGGCCCTTCTCTAGCGGCTAGCAACACATCAGATACATCTAAAAAATCCACGGTCGATCAGGTTTGAAAATATCTGAAGGCCAAAATAGAAATGAATCACATGACAAAAGAAGTTGAACCTGTACGTTCGAGCAGTCCAGAGCTTTCTGCTATGACCCTTCCAAAATTAAAGACAGTTGCTACTCAACTGGGTGTCGAAGGTGCAGCAAAGATGAAGAAGGATGCACTCGTTGAAGCGATTGCCGATTTACAGGCAAAGAACCGCGAAGCTGCAAAGGCTGAACGCGAAGCACGTCGCGAAGCCCGAAATA
This sequence comes from uncultured Actinomycetes bacterium, assembly GCA_903874255.1. GTDB lineage: Bacteria > Actinomycetota > Actinomycetes > Nanopelagicales > Nanopelagicaceae > Planktophila. The sequence goes on along the minus strand of CAIQRN010000100.1, from coordinate 13,171 downwards.
AAAACAAGAAAGAAGCCAAGGTTTCAAACAATTCTTCAAACAATGAAGATGCTGATGATGATGGCGATGATTCAAGCGCACCGCAGAGCAACACTGATCGCGGAAACCGTAATGATCGATTTGATCGAAATGACAGACACAGCCGTGGCCGTGACCGCAACCGTGATCGCAACCGTGATCGTGCACCCCGCGAAGAACGTGAACCAGTTATTGGTGAAGATGACGTTTTAGTTCCAGTCGGTGGACTACTAGATATTCTAGAAAGCTATGCATTCATTCGCACCGGCGGATACTTACCAGGGCCTAACGATGTATATGTTTCATTGCAGCAAGTTCGCAAGAACGGCCTTCGCAAGGGAGACGTTGTTACAGGACAAGTTCGCCAACCCCGGGAAGGTGAAACTAAGCAAAAATTTAATGCACTCATAACTCTTGAAACTGTAAATGGTGTGAGTCCAGAGGAAGCGCGTAATCGTGTGGAGTTTGGAAAGTTAACACCGCTATATCCTCAAGAGCGTTTGCGTTTAGAAACTGAACCAAATGTATTAACTACTCGTGTAATCGATTTGATTGCACCGATTGGTAAAGGACAGCGCGGACTCATTGTTTCACCACCTAAGGCCGGTAAGACAATGGTCTTGCAAGCAATTGCTAATGCAATTACAACTAACAATCCTGAATGTCACTTAATGGTTGTACTCGTCGATGAGCGTCCAGAAGAAGTTACAGATATGCAGCGCTCTGTTAAAGGTGAAGTTATTGCTTCTACTTTCGATCGCCCAGCCGATGACCACACAACTATTGCCGAGCTTGCGATTGAGCGCGCAAAACGTCTTGTCGAACTAGGTCACGATGTAGTTGTTCTACTTGATTCAATCACGCGCCTTGGCCGTGCTTACAACATTGCTGCACCTGCATCTGGCCGCATTCTTTCCGGTGGTGTTGATTCAGCTGCGTTGTATCCACCAAAGAAGTTCTTTGGAGCTGCTCGTAATATTGAAGACGGTGGTTCATTAACAATTCTTGCGACGGCTCTGGTTGATACAGGTTCACGCATGGATGAAGTTATTTTCGAAGAGTTCAAGGGAACTGGAAATATGGAGTTAATCCTTGATCGCAAGATGGCCGATAAGCGTATTTTCCCAGCAGTGAACGTAGTTGCATCTGGTACTCGTAAAGAAGAAATTCTTATGGGATCAGAGGAGCTCAACATTGTCTGGAAGTTACGTCGTGTTCTGCATGCGCTTGAACCACAAGCTGCGCTTGAACTTCTACTTGAAAAGATGAAGGGTACTAAATCCAACGTTGAATTCTTGATGCAGATCCAGAAGACAACTTCTGGACCAGATGACTCTAAATAAGATTTACTCTGCTGCTACAACGACGGCAATTAGCAGGTGAATTACTGAGTCCCAAGCGGTTTGGTCACTCGGTTCAGTACTAATGTCATCGATGATTTTGCCAAGTGTATAAGCCTGAATAAAAACTGAAAGCGCTTTTGAATCTATTTCTTTTCTAATTAGAGATTTATCTTGCGCATCGATAATAATGTCGCGAATTGCATCAGTTAAGCGATCCTGCTCCAAGCGAAGCAGGTGAGACATTTTTTCATTTCCACGGGCTTTGGCAATCGTTTGTACTCGTTGCATCCGAACCGGGCTTAGCGAATCTGCTTGCGTTAATTCAGTAACTTTAATAAGTCCGTCATACATCTCTTGGCGTGAAGTCGCAGAGGTCAAGAAGGCAGATAAAACCTCAATACTTGTATCAACCCATTTGGCGTACTGTTCGATCATTGCAGTATCTAAAAGCTCGCTTAAATCCTCAAAATGGTGATACATCGAGCCTTTTGAAATATTTGATTCCTTCAAAATCAAGTCAACAGAGATGTCACCGATTGGCATTTGCTTTAAAAAGACAATGGCCGTTTCAATCAACTTTGTTTTTGTTGGATGAAGGGCTTTTGGCATTGGCATATTCAACCTGAATATCACTCAACTAGCCAAATTCCTTGTTTGCCCGCTCAGATTTCGCCATATGGACGAGCTGAAGTATCCTTTGAGCCTGTTAACCGTTCGTTTGGTTCACTCGTCAATCGAGACCCAAACACGAAAAAAGGAAAAACCATGAAGCCAGAGATTCATCCAGAATACAAAGAGACCCAAGTAACGTGTGGTTGCGGTGAAAAGTTTGTTACCCGCTCAACAGTTGCAAGTGGCTCAATCTATGTTGAAGTTTGTTCAGTGTGCCATCCGTTCTATACAGGTAAGCAGCGCATCCTTGATACTGGTGGCCGTGTTGCTAAGTTCGAAGAGCGTTTCGGTAAGAAAAGCGCTAAGTAGCTTTCTTAAAAAACCGCATCGCAGCCTTAACGGTTGCGGTCGCGGTTTTTTTATTTCCACCAATAATTTATGACAAAGAAGGGATAAGCCAATGACAAACGATCGCTTTGCCTCAGCACATGAGATGGTGCGCGAGTACGCAGAACTTGAAGCGAAGATGGCCGATCCTTCTATCCATGAAGATCAAGCAAATGCCCGGAAATTAGGAAGACGCTACGCACAGCTCGGTCCAGTTGTTGCTGGTTTCAAAGCATGGAAATCTGCTGAAGATGATTTAGCTGCGGCCAAAGAATTAGCCGCGGTCGATTCCGATTTTGCCTCTGAAATTCCTGCACTCGAAGCAACATGCGTGGCCAGTGCAGAAAAACTTGAAGAGCTATTACTTCCACGCGATCCCAATGATGATCGCGACGTAATCCTAGAAGTTAAAGCTGGCGCAGGTGGAGATGAATCTGCAATCTTTGCCGGTGATTTACTACGGATGTATATGCGATATGCCGAAAAACATAATTGGAAAGTTGAAATTATCGATGCCACCGAAAGTGAAATGGGTGGCTATAAAGATATTTCTGTTGCCGTTAAATCAAAGGGAACCGCAGCACCAGGGGAATCACCGTATGCACGTTTGAAGTTTGAAGGCGGAGTACATCGAGTACAACGTGTGCCCGAAACAGAGAGTGCAGGACGTATTCATACCTCAGCGGCCGGTGTCTTGATTTTGCCAGAAGCCGAGGAAGTTGATGTTGAATTAAATATGAATGATGTTCGCGTGGATGTGTACCGTTCTTCTGGTCCCGGTGGCCAATCTGTTAACACAACTGACTCAGCTGTGCGTTTAACACACGTACCAACTGGAATCGTTGTTTCTTGCCAAAATGAAAAGAGTCAGCTGCAAAATAAGGAATCTGCGCTTCGAATATTGCGCGCCCGTTTACTTGCTGATGCACAGGAAAAAGCTGAAGCGGCTGCATCTGCAGAGCGCAAGAGTCAGGTGCGAACAGTTGATCGCTCTGAACGCATTCGAACCTACAACTATCCAGAAAATCGCATCAGTGATCACCGCGTAAATTACAAAGCTAATAATTTGGACTCAGTAATGAATGGTGAATTAGATGACATGATTCAAGCATTACTAGATGCCGATAAAGCCGCACGTTTGGCAAACACAAACTAATTTCAATGGAAATTAAAAGCATATTGCGTGATGCAAAGTCACAGTTAGCAGAATCAGGAATCTCTGAAGTTGATGCAGAGCATTTGCTTGCACATGTCCTAGGGCTATCCCGAATGGATTTGCACAACTCTGTTTTAGTCGAGTCAACGCTTGCAACCATCGATGATACTGAGGTGATCGAAGAAGCTTTTTATAATCTTTTAGATCGTCGACTTAACTTTGAACCATTGCAATACTTAACTGGCAGTGCACCTTTTAGATATCTTGATATCGAAGTCGGTCCTGGCGTATTGGTACCAAGACCAGAATCAGAATTACTTGTTGAGGCAGTACTTCAACACATTTTAAATTTACCGTCCCCCGTCAGTGTTATCGATCTCGGCGCTGGTTCAGGAGCACTCTCACTAGCAATCGCTACTGAAGCCCCAACGTCTCGAGTTATTGCCGTTGAAAAATCCCCCGAAGCGCTCGTTTGGTTGAAGAAGAATGTTTCCGTTATCGCCGAAAATGTGCGGGTAGTCGAAGGTGATGTTGCTGATGTTCTACCCGGAGTGAAATGCGATGTGGTGATTGCTAACCCACCCTATATTCCAGATGAACAACTTCTTCCACGTGATGTTGTCGGATTTGAACCACACATTGCACTCTTTGGCGGACCGACTGGCATGGAATTACCTCGTCGCTTCATCGAAGCTGCAGCTCGGTTGTTGAAACCTGCCGGAGTTTTAGTAATTGAACATACTGAAGGACAAGCAATTGCCATAGCAGGGGAGTTAGCCGTAGATTTCGAAGATATTGCGGTACATGACGATCTCGTCGGTCGTCCTCGATGGACAAGTGCGGTGAGGAAGTAATTATGGGAAAAACTATCGATCTTAAAAAAGGCGACATGAATCGCCATGTTAATAAAGCCCTTAAGGCGATTTCTGATGGTTTCATCATTGCTATTCCGCTTGAACATAGTTATGCCTTTGCGTGCGACGCATTTAGTCATGATGCAGTCCGTGCGATGCATGTGTTACATGGAGATGCGCTGTTTACTTCTGCACAAGTTACCGTGAGTAATTCCAAGACCGCCTTAGGAGTCGTGCGTGAAGTTACGCCCGAGATTGAATTATTAATGAAGAAGTTTTGGCCCGGACTATTATCATTAAATCTGCGTCCACAAATTGGATTAAGTTGGGATTTGGGAGATAACAATCAACTCGATCGGTTAAGTATTCGAGTCCCAAAATCTAAGTTTGCCAAGGCGTTGCTCGCAAAAACTGGGCCGCTTGCAATTACCAGTGCATCGCGAATTGGTATGCCGGCGCCAAAAGAGTTAGGTGATATTTTTGCACTGGACTCAGATTTAGCTTTTCTTTTTAACAACGGAAAGCTCCGCGCTGGATTGCCATCAACGGTAATTGAGGCCGATGATGAGGGCATCCGAGTTGTGCGAGTTGGCGCTATTTCCCTTGAAGAAATTAAGGCAATCGCTCCAAGCGCTCGGCTAATTTAGGCTCCCAGCGATAAGGTTGAGCCATGTCTACTTACTATGGCCCTGATTTCGATGCACTGAGCAACCAAGATCCAGAGATTGCAGCGATTCTGCTTTCAGAACTTGCCCGCCAACAAAGTAATTTGCAGTTAATTGCTTCGGAGAATTTCACTTCACGTGCAGTTCTTGCCGCTATCGGATCCACACTTTCAAATAAATATGCAGAGGGATATCCAGGAAAGCGCTACTACGGTGGGTGCGAAGAAGTTGATAAGGCAGAAAACCTTGCAATAGAGCGAGCTAAAGCTCTATTCGGTGCCGATCACGCAAATGTTCAACCACACTCAGGCGCCAGTGCAAATATCGCGGTTTATCAAGCTTTTACCAAACCTGGCGATACAGTGATGGCGATGTCGCTTCCACATGGCGGCCACTTAACGCATGGATCAGCAGTTAACTTTTCCGGCAAGTGGTTCAATATTGAGTCATATGGTGTTCGTAGTGACAATGAATTAATTGACTATGACGAATTGCGCGATAAGGCGATAGCAACTAAACCTAAGATGATTTGTTCTGGAGCAACGGCTTATCCATCGCTCATAGATTTCGAAAAAATTCGCGCAATTTGTGATGAAGTCGGTGCAATCATGTGGGTAGATGCTGCGCATTTCATTGGACTTGTTGCTGGCAAAGCAATTCCTTCACCGGTTCCATATGCAGATGTAGTTTCATTTACAACTCACAAAGTCTTGCGTGGTCCCCGCGGCGGAATGATTTTGAGTAAAGCCGAACATGCTGCGGCGATTGATAAGGCAGTCTTTCCTGGAATGCAAGGTGGCCCAATTATGTCTACCGTTGCTGGCAAAGCAGTTGCATTAGCTGAGTGTGCAACGCCTGCATATCAAAAATATGCAAAGGATGTAATCGTCAATGCCCAGGCTCTTGCCAAGGCCCTTGAAAAAGAGGGCATGCGCGCAGTTTCTGGTGGGACACAAACTCATTTAGCTTTGATGGATATTCGCAGCACTGGCGTTACTGGAAAAGTTGCCGATGAGCGCTGTGGAGCAGCCGGAATAGTTATGAATAAAAACTCAATTCCAAATGATCCAGAGAAGCCAGGAATCACTAGCGGTATTCGTGTAGGTACGCCTGCAACTACCACTCAGGGAATGGGTGTTACAGAAATGGAACAGATTGCAGGATTAATTTCACGGGCAATTGCAACTGACGATACTTCGGCGCATGCAACTATTAAGAGTGAAGTTCACGCACTGACATCTCGCTTTCCTATTTACCAGGCATAAACCCAGCATATGCGTGAGTACCTTGTAACTCTATTTATTTCAGCCGCGCTCTGTTATCTCATTACTCCGCTGGTGCGCGCGCAAGCAGTTCGATTTGGCGCGTTAGCTCAAATTCGTGGTCGAGATATTCATACAGTTCCAACTCCACGTTGGGGTGGTTTTGCTATGTGGAGTGCCATGGCAGTGACATTTTTGATTGTTAAGAATCTTCCGCTCGTGGGTAAGTCTTTTGGCCACGAAACTGAGGGTATTTTTCTGGCAGCAACCGCCATAGTAATTCTGGGAATGGCAGATGATCGTTTTCAATTAGATGCTCTTACTAAATTAGCGGGGCAGGTTTTCGCTGCAGGTATTTTATTGTTGTATGGAGTTCAGATTCTTTGGTTACCAATAAATGGAGTAATCACACTTCCGCCAAGTATCGGCCAATTGGTCACTGTTTTAATTGTTGTGGTTACTATCAACGCAGTTAATTTTATAGACGGTATGGATGGACTTGCCGCAGGGATTGTTGCGATTGCGGGTATTGCTTTTTTCGCTTTTGCTTATCTCTTATCAGTTGATTTTGGCTTTAGCCGCGCAGGCGCACCATCACTAACAACTGCAGTACTCGTTGGAGTATGCGTCGGCTTCTTGCCACATAATGCACACCCGGCCCGTATTTTCATGGGTGATAGTGGTTCTATGTTGCTCGGACTCTTACTTGCTTCGGCTGCGATTACTGTCACTGGACAAGTAGATCCGAATGCAATTTCTGCAGAATCAACCGGCCCTACATTGTTGCCACTGCTTTTACCTTTTGCAGTTTTGGCAATTCCACTTGTGGACTTAATTTTAGCTGTTGTTCGAAGAGTAAAAGCAGGTAGGTCGCCTTTTGCTCCTGATAATGAACATTTGCACCATAGATTACTGAGTGCAGGAAATTCACAGTTGAAAACCGCATTCATTCTTTATTTATGGACAGCAACGATTGCTTTTCCAGTAACCGTTTTAGCTTTCGCCCCACGTTGGACGGCGGCGGCAACTGCATTAGCGCTGCTTACGATGACGATAATCGTGACACGATCAGGAAGAAAGGTGAAAGCGTGAGCAGCAACGAATCACAACTATTACGTGCGGCTTTCATTCCTACCTTTCTAACAAGTGGCTTTGCAATTTTGATTTCAACTTTTATTAAGGGAGTTTCAGGTTTGCTTGGTGCGGTTCTTGCACAGTTCGTCGTTATATTCTTTTTCATCATTCACATCGCCGTCTCCCGAATGACTCGAAACCTAGATCCAATCTCCACGATGGCTATGGCGCTTTTTTCTTACTTCGCAAAACTATTTACATTGGGACTGCTGTTATGGGCCATCACAAAATTCACAGATCGTTCGACTATTGACCGAGCGGCCTTCGGCCTGAGCGCTGTTGCGCTCACAATCGCCTGGCTTTGGGGAGAGATTTCGAGTTTTATGAAATTGCGCCTACATTTACCCCTACCTAAGCAAGGCGATTGAGACACAAAGGAGTGATTCATGGCTAACCGTGAAGAAAACGCTATGTGGTCGATTTTCGCCTATCTGCTCTCAGGCCTACTTTTTTGGGGCGGGGTCGGATACGGGCTCGATAAATGGTTGGGAACCTCCTATCTCACCTTGGTAGGTCTCCTCGTTGGAATTAGCGGGGCGATTTATCTCGTGTGGCTTCGATTCGGGCGGCAGTGAGCCGTTCCACCATCTAAAAACCGTATTTCGATTTCTCAACTGAGCCTGCCGTCCCATAAGGTTGCACCCGTCTTACCTTCCCCGCAGTACCGAAGAGCCAAACGATTTCCAGAGGAGTAAGCGTGCGCGTTTTATTGCGTTCAGAGGCACAAGGTGGCGGCTTCGTCCCACCTAGTAGCAACGACTTCGAACTCCCACCGATTTTCGGCAACAATATTTATACAACAAAACCAATTGCATTAGTTTTCTTATCAGTTATCTTAATTTCAGTCTTCTTTATCCTTGCTTCTCGCAAAGCTGCAGTAGTTCCATCGAAACTTCAATTTGCAGGCGAATCTGTTTACTCATTTGTCCGTAACGATTTAGCCAAGGATGTAATCGGGCATGATTTCTTACGTTTCGTCCCTTACTTATTTACGCTTTTCACTTTTATTTTAGTTAATAACCTTTTTGGAATCATTCCACTTTTACAATTCCCGTCAATGTCACGTGTTTCTTTTCCTTACATTTTGGCGCTATCGGTTTATTTAGTCTTCCATTATGTTGGAATTCGCAAGCAAGGTGCAGTTAAGTATTTCAAAGAGATCATGTTCATGCCTGGTGTTCCAAAAGCTGCATATATTTTGATCACACCACTTGAAATTCTCACATTCTTTTTAGTGCGTCCCCTAACACTTTCACTTCGTCTTTTTGCAAATATGTTTGCGGGCCACTTACTGTTGCTCGTTTTTATCTTGGGTGGAGATCATCTGCTACAAGGTGTTATTGGTTTGAAGTTGATCAGCCCATTTGCCTTCGGAATTGGCATTGTGTTGACCTTCTTTGAATTCATGGTCCAATGCTTGCAGGCGTACATATTTACTCTGCTCGCAGCTCTCTATATCGCCGGCGCCCTTGCCGACGAGCACTAAGAAAACAACTAGGAAAGAAGGAAAGAAATGACAGGCACACTCAACCTCGTCGGTTTTGGCCTCGCAGCAATTGGTCCCGGAATCGCAACAGGACTTATCTTTGCCGCATACATCAATGGCGTAGCACGTCAGCCAGAAGCACGTAGCGTTCTACAGCCAATCGCGTTCCTCGGATTCGCCCTTGCTGAAGCTCTCGCACTCTTCGGTCTCGTTCTCGCATTCGTTCTCTAATTCAGAATTTCTATTAAGGACAACTGATGCAATTTGTTAACTTGGCTGCGGAAGAGAAGATCAATCCGCTGATTCCACACACTGCTGAATTAGTAGTGGGTGCAATCGCGTTTACTCTTTTATTTCTCACCTTGCGTAAATTTGTTGTGCCAATGTTTGAAAAGGCATACACAGAACGCACCAATGCAATTCAGGGTGGTATGGAACGTGCTGAAAAGGCGCAGCTTGAAGCTCAACGCGCCCTTGTTCAGTACAACGAACAGCTTTCAAAGGCACGCGAAGAAGCGCAAACATTGCGCGAAGAAGCACGTGTTCAAGGAGCGGCCATCATTGAAGATCTTCGCGCCAAGGCGCAGGAAGAAGCAGCTCGCGTTACTGCAACTGCACATTCATCAATCGAAGCAGAGCGCCAGCAAGCAGTTACATCACTTCGAGCCGAAGTGGGTGCTCTTGCCATCGAACTTGCATCAAAGATTGTTGGCGAAGCATTAGATGATCAAGCACGTCAATCACGCGTTGTCGATCGTTTTCTAGATGATCTAGAAGCGTCGAAGTAGAAGAGAGAAATAGGACAATGAGAGCTCACCTCGGAGGCAGCAGTCGTCAGTCACTTGTGGCTGCACGTGCATCTTTGGATGTCGCCGTTAAGGGTGCCGATGCAAATAGTGCATCAACGCTGAGCGCCGAGCTCTTCTTTATTGCCGATCTCCTTGATACAAATATCGCAGTACGACGGGCTCTGACTGATACATCTCGCGATGCTAAATCAAAAGATGTTTTCATTAATGAACTCTTTGGCAAGCAAATAAGTTCACATGGATTAGCCATCATGAAAGAGATTTCAGTGATGCGCTGGTCTAGCGCAAAAGACCTTGTACAAGTTCTTGAACAGTTGGCGATTGAAGCGGAAGCATCAGCTGCAAATATCGCTAATGAACTCGACCGTGTAGAAGATGAGATTTTTACCGCTTCACGTGCCATCGCTGGTTCAACCGAACTTCGCAAGGCATTTAGTTCAGATGCTAAAGAAGCTAAAGCAGTATTGGTTAGCGAAATTCTCAAGGGCGCATCTGGATCAACCGTGAAGCTGGTTTCTCAGCTTGTTAATTCTTGGCGGGGACGTAGTGTCGAATCAGCTTTTGCTGACTACGCACATTCTCTTGCTGCACGACGCAACCGAGTGATTGCGTTAGTAAAAGTTGCAGCACCGATGACTTCTGCTCAGCAAGATCGCTTGGCAGCAGCACTTAATAAGCAGGTAGGACAGCCAGTCCGTATCAATATTGAAATTGATGCCAATGTCGTTGGTGGAGTTTCAGTTCGATTTGCGGATGAGTTAGTTGATGGAACAGTTTCAAATCGTTTGGCTGGGGCCGCACGCGCTCTAGTCGGAAGCAAATAAAGGGAGAAACAACAATGGCAGACCTAAAGATCAACCCGGCAGAAATCCAGGGAGCCTTAGCGAATTTCGTTAAGTCTTATGATCCAGGCGTTGCAGCTCGCGACGAAGTGGGAACCGTTAGCCAAGCTGGCGATGGAATTGCACGCGTTGAAGGGCTGCCATCAACGATGGCAAATGAATTGCTGCAGTTTGAAAACGGAACACTCGGTCTTGCACTCAACCTCGACGTCCGTGAAATCGGTGTTGTTATTTTGGGTGGATACGAAGGAATTGAAGAGGGAACATCTGTACGTCGTACTGGTGAAATTCTCTCTGTACCAGTTGGAGATGCTTTCTTGGGTCGCGTTGTTGATCCACTTGGTCGCCCAATTGATGGCAAAGGTGAAATCAAAGCTGATGCTCGTCGCGCACTTGAATTACAGGCTCCCTCTGTAGTTCAGCGCCAGCCAGTTAAGGAACCACTTGCCACAGGAATTAAAGCTATCGATGCGATGACTGCAATCGGTCGCGGACAGCGCCAGTTAATTATTGGTGACCGCCAGACAGGAAAGACTGCAGTTGCCGTCGACACGATTATTAACCAGAAAGAAAACTGGAAATCAGGAGATAAGAAGAAGCAAGTTAAATGTATTTATGTTGCTATCGGACAAAAGGGTTCAACAATTGCAGCAGTAAAGGGCGCGCTTGAAGAAGCTGGCGCAATGGAATACACAACTATCGTTGCTTCACCAGCATCAGATCCTGCAGGTTTTAAGTACTTAGCTCCTTACACAGGTTCTGCAATTGGTCAGCACTGGATGTACAACGGTGAGCACGTACTAATTGTTTTTGATGATTTATCAAAGCAGGCCGAGGCTTATCGTTCAGTCTCACTTCTACTTCGCCGTCCACCAGGCCGCGAAGCATATCCAGGAGATGTTTTCTACTTGCACTCACGTTTGCTAGAACGTTGCGCAAAACTTTCCGATGAACTCGGTGGTGGATCAATGACTGGTTTACCAATCATTGAAACTAAGGGAAATGACGTTTCTGCTTTCATTCCTACAAACGTAATTTCAATTACTGACGGACAGTGCTTCCTTGAAACAGATTTGTTTAATGCTGGTGTTCGTCCAGCTATCAACGTGGGTATCTCAGTTTCTCGCGTGGGTGGTTCGGCTCAAACTAAGGCGATGAAGAAGATTGCTGGTCGTTTGCGTCTTGATCTTGCACAGTTCCGCGAGCTCGAAGCTTTCGCAGCATTTGGTTCTGATCTTGATGCTGCATCAAAGGCTCAACTAGAGCGCGGTGCTCGAATGGTTGAACTTCTCAAGCAGGGTCAATACTCACCATATTCACTTGAGCATCAGATTGTTTCAATCTGGGCGGGTACATCAGGTGCACTTGATTCAGTTCCTGTTGCTGACATTCGCCGTTTTGAATCTGAACTACTTGATTTCATTGGTCGCGAACGTAAAGAAATTTTCACTGTTATTGCAGAGACAAAGCAGCTTGAAGATGACACAGTCGCCAAGATGCTATCAGCAGTTGATGATTTCAAAAAGATCTTCAAGACAACTGCAGCACAGGCAGTAAATGAAGCAGCCGCCGATGCCCTTGATGGTGAAAGCGCTGAACAAATTACAAAGCACGTCCCACCGGCGGTGAAGAAGTAACCCATGGGTGCCCAACTTCGCGTATATCGCCGACGGATGCGATCCGTTAAAGCGACTAAAAAGATTACGAAAGCTATGGAGTTAATCTCTGCTTCTCGTATCGTTAAAGCGCAACAACGGGTTACAGCGTCAACTCCTTATGCAAATGAGTTGACTCGTGCGGTATCTGCAGTTGCTACTTATTCTTCAACGAATCATCCTTTGACTACCGAGTCGGAACATCCGATCCGTGCCGCAGTTTTGATTATCTCTGCAGACCGCGGAATGGCTGGCGCTTATTCAAACAATGCGATTAAAGAGGGCGAGCAGCTAGCTGCACTTCTCAAAGAGCGTGGTTTAGAAGTTAAGTCTTATTTGGTTGGTCGCAAGGCAGTTAACTATTACCGATTCCGTAACCGCGAGATAGCTGGTTCATGGACTGGTTTCTCAGATAATCCAACGTATGAAAATGCAAAAGAAGTTGCAGATTCATTAATCAAAGCTTTCGTTGAAGATGCACAGACAGAACTTGCCGGCGTTGATGAAATTCATATCGTCTTCACTGAGTTCAAGTCGATGCTCACGCAAAATGCGATGGCAAAGCGCATGCTTCCTCTAGAAGTTGTCGAAAGCGATGCACCAGTTCCAACTGGCTTGCTACCAATGTATGAATTCGAACCTAATGCTGGGGTAGTGCTTGATGCATTACTTCCTCGTTACATTGAGGCTCGAGTATTTAACGCAATGTTGCAGTCGGCAGCTTCAGAGCATGCTGCTCGCCGTCGTGCAATGAAATCAGCGACTGACAATGCTGATGAGTTAATCAAGTCGCTCACACGACTTGCAAACGCAGCCCGTCAGGCTGAAATTACCCAAGAGATCAGTGAAATTGTTGGCGGCGCAGACGCGTTGGCCTCAGCTAGTGCAGGGAGTGAATGATGTCGGCATCAACAGGTAAAGGTCGCGTAGCTCGCGTTATTGGACCGG
>CAIQRN010000099.1 GCA_903874255.1 uncultured Actinomycetes bacterium | reverse complement strand
CCGCCTGAGAGAACGACCAATTCAACATCTGTAACTGCGGAAATCGCTGCAACATAAAGTGCAATTCGTTCGGCTTCTAGCGCAACAACGGCTTGCCCTAACGCATCATTGGACTTTGCTGCAGCCAAGATATCTACCGTTGAATATGGTTCTTTCAAAACGCTATTTTTATAATTCTTAGCCAATCCTCGAGTAATTTCGGCAATTCGATCACCCGAAGGATTTGTTGCAGTGCGGTGGCTGTCACGAGGATCGCCAAAGGGGATGTAGAAAATTTCACCAGCAGCACCGCGATGGCCTCGATGGAGTTGACCGTTTAGCACCAACCCAGAACCTAAGCCAGAACCAACTGAGAGAACTGCAAAATTTTCTACTCCTTGGCCATGACCAGCCGAGAGTTCAGCTGCTGTAACCAAATTAATATCATTTTCAACTGTGGGATGAATGCCAAACTCTTTCTCAATGTGTTCGGCAAGATTTACGCCATCAAGAGAACCAATTGTTCCCGCAATTGAAACTACGCCCGTACTTTGATCAATTACACCCGGCGTGCCAACCACTATTGCAGCAACATCATTAATTTTGTAACCCGATTGCTTTAGAACTGAGTCAACTGCTTTATGCATGACGGTAGTTAAGTCGTTCAATTTTAAAGATGTCACTGGGACTGAAATTTCTGCACGCATTACCTGGTTTAAATCACCTACGGCCGCGCGGATAAACCTTGAACCAATATCGATGCCCAGAGATATCTTCACATCACTTATTGCTTCATACACCGAACGTGCACGCTTTGAATCTTCTTCGCCTGGTGAGTATTCCTGAATCAAGCCGCTCTCGCACAAGGAACGCAAAATATCGGCAGTCGTTGGCTTTGAGAGTCCAATGTGTCGGGCAATCTCTGCTGCATGCAAAGTGCCATGTGCGCGCAAAGTATCCAGAACACTTCTTTCATTGAGTTCACGGATTAACGATGGGACTGCGGGGGAGGCGTTTGGGTGCATTTATCCCTTGACTCCCGTCAAAGTCACGCCTTCAATAAAGACCTTTTGCGAGAAGAAGAAGATGACTATGACAGGTAACATAAATAGCGCCGAAGCTGTCATCATCATGTTTTTATCAACATGATGAATTCCTTGGAACTGAGTCAGGCCGATTCCAAGAGTCCACAAATCCTTATTCTCAACTAAATACAACAGTGGCCCGAAGAAGTCATTCCATGCGCCTAAGAAAGCAAAAAGACCTACGGCTGAAATAGCCGGCTTTGCAAGTGGAATCACAATTCGCATCATGAGCTGCCATTCGTTGCAGCCATCAATTCTTGCTGCATCTGAGATCTCATCCGGAATCGTCGTGAAAAACTGACGGAGTAGGAAGATTGAGAAAGCACTCGAGAAAAACGCTGGAACTATAAGTGGGTAGAAAGAAGGTATCCAGTGAATCTTTGCGAAAATAACATAGACAGGAATCATTGTTACCTGTCCAGGTAGCATCATTGTTGCCAAAATAATTATGAACGAGGTTTGGCGACCCTTCCAATTTAGCCGTGATAGTACATAGGCAGGTGGCACGCTTGATACAACAGTTCCCACCATCGTAAGCACGGATACAAATAGCGTGTTAAGCGTCCAGTGCAGGAAAGGCACCGCTTGAAATACTTCAATGTAGTTATGCCAAACAAATGGATTTGGCCAAAGTGCACGCCTGGAGGCCTGTTGAAAATCCATAAGCGAGATAACAACAATCAGAAAGAGCGGCATCATAAATACTGCAGACATTGCTACAAGTACTGAATGATTGGCAACAGCGAAAAGAAAGTTCTTACGCCGTTTTTGAAACTTAGCGCGTCGAGCATCTTCATGCCATTGCTGGCTTCGGATAACTGGTGTATCTCTTAGCTCACTTGTGGTCATTTAAATAAGCTCCCATTTGGATAATGAACCCAACGTTTCTGCGTTTTAAGCATCGCAAACGTGCAGATCAAAGTGATTACAAGCAAGGCCCAAGCTAGCGCAGATGCGTAACCCATTTGGTAATTCGCAAAGGCTTCATTGTAAATATGACTTGCATAGAAATACATGGAATGTGAATAGTCGAGCACTTGGCCAGAAGCAACATATGCCTGGGTGAAATATTGGAAACTACCGATGATGCCGGTCACTGCAGAAAAGAAAATAACCGGTGTCATCAAAGGCAAAGTTACATAGCGGAATTGCTGCCAAGCATTCGCGCCTTCAAGCTGTGCTGCTTCATACAGTGAGCGTGGAACATCGAGAAAGCCGGCTAAGTAGATAATCATTGTGTCGCCGATTCCCCATAAGCCAAGAATGATTAGCGCCCACTTTGACCAATGTGGATCTAAGAACCAATATGGTGGATTCTTGATCCCAATCGATTCGAGAAATTTATTGATTGGCCCAACGGCAGGGTTAAAAATATAAGTAAAAGACATTGTCGCCGCTACTGTGGGAACCATTGCGGGGATAAAGAACATCGTCCGATATATCGTGCTTCCTCGTTTTGGTTTTGTAAGCATCCATGCTGTAAACAATGCAAAACCAATTCTTAAAGGAATTGAGATCACAGAAATCCAAATTGTATTCTTCACAGCCTTCCAAAAAAGTTCGTCATGAAAAAGCATGCGACGGTAGTTCTCTAACCCAATCCATTGCGGAGCATTAATCAAGTCAAAGCGGGTAAATGATTCATAGAAACTTGCAATCATTGGATATGCAGTGAAAAAGAGAAAACCTAAAACCCATGGGGACATGCAGAATGCAATGAAAACCCATGGAGTGCGCAGCTTATTTCTCTTTTTATCTGCAGCATGCGGACTGATAGCCCCCGCCTTTCGGCGGGGGCGTACCAATGATGAGATTGCTTGTTTCGTTTTTGTCATTGTGTGAAAGAACTACCCCTGAGATCCAGCTGAGTAGTTATTAGCCAAGATGTCATTAACGGTTTTGACAACTCCGCTAAGTCCATCTTTGAGGTTACTAACTTGACCTGCTTGCCAAGCAGCCATGAAGTTATTCATCTCTGTTTCTTCACGGTGTGCACCAGTGTTACGAAGCGCATGCCATCCTGAGTTCTTGTTCTTAGTGATGTCATATACGTTGTCGTAGAAAGCAGGGAATGTAATCTTTGAAGAATTCTGCAATCCAACTAATGTCGGAATAGAACCTGAGAGATTTGATAATTCAATTCCTAGTTGAGAATCAGTAGCTAGAGACTTCATCACTAACCATGCATCAGCAAAGTTCTTTGATCCCTTGGAAATGCCCATAAGAGCACCACCTACTGGGCTTGAACCATATCGGCTGACTTGGCGGTCATCCATTGGGAGAGGTGCAATTCCAAAGTTCACGACTGGCTTATTGCAAGGGTTAAGGACCCAGTCAAGATCGCAGAACATTTGAGACATCCAGTCCATGGAAGTCATCATTGCTACACGGCCTTTTACAAAGTCATTATCTCCACCCCAGAAGTCTCCAGCACTTGCTGCAAACTTTGTAACAGCTGCTGCGCCTTTCTTATAGTCGCCACCGCCGTAGACCTGAGCAATGAAGTTTTTCTGCCAAGTAAATGCACGAGCCCATTTAGTGTCTGAAGCAAAAGTTGGTTGACCGGAAGCATCAAACCAAGTAGCACCAAACATCCAACCAAGCCACATTGCATCCATGTCATTGCTTGCATAGCCAGCCCATGGAATAAATCCTGCAGTCTTAATTGATCCATCAGAATTAAATGTTGTTAGTTTTTTAGAGTAATTAAGAAGATCTGTTGTTGTCTTAGGTGGATTGTTGAATCCAGCCTTAGCTAGAAGAGTCTTGTTGTAGTAAAAAGTTGTTACTTCAGTTCCACCAGAGGCTGGAAGCGCACAGCGCTTTGAACCGCTAGTTGAATAATTAATTGCTGGTGGCGTGAAAGTTGTTGCCAACTTCAAACCCTTTGATGAAGCGATCACATTATTAAGTGATTGCCATGCACCGCTTCCGCAGAACCAGCCGAGGTTTCCTGCTCCATTTGAAAGCGAGATATCTGGACCTGTGCCTGAGTTAATTGCCGCAAGAGACTTAGCCATATCGACTGAGCCAACAGATTTAATTGTTAAACCTGGGTTTGCTTTTTCAATACGCGCCATGGCTGCTTGCCAGGCCGCCAAAGTTCCACCAGATTGTGGTTGCCATACTGTCACTGTTCGTGATGCACCTTGAGCTGCACTAGTTGCCCCGACCAAACTGGCCGCAACGAGTGCAGTGATTGCAAATGATGCGAACAAGCGTTTCTTCATCATGTTTTCTCCTGTCACTTACTTGGGTAAGTCCACAAATAGCCCACGCCGTTGTGTTAGGAAACCTACCGCTTTGTGTTAGGTTACCTTACAGATTAATTCGCTCTGGTCAAGGGGTTAAACGGAGGTTTTATGAGAAAGCGTGTCGCATTCACTCTTGCTGTGCTCACCGTGGCGTCATCAACTCTGCTTGCTAGTTCAATACATGGATCTAGTGCCGAGCTCTCAGGGACTCTGATTTATCACCGATATAGCGATTACCAATCCTGGGATGCCACGATGTGGACGATTGATTTAGCTTCTGGCGCACTCAATCAAGTTAATAAGAGTTGGAAATCCATGATTTCTCCAATCAATGCCCACTTTTCGGCCGACGGCACGACAATCACATTTATGGGCTCAGCTGCAGGATTGGCAGAAAATGACTGGGATGTGTTCACATCGAAATGGGATGGAGGCACATGGCAAGAGCCGAAGAATTTAACTGGGCCAAATGGACTCCGTGATGAAGATCCAAAGTTTTCTCCCAACGGCCAATTAATTGTCTATAAAGAGGATGGCGTTTTGGTCACCATGAACTCTGATGGCGCAAACAAGAAGTATTTGACTAAAGGCGAACCCGAATCTTCAATGCCCTATTTCGCAAAAAATGGGAAGGATATTATTTTTGAGCGCGGCGGGGATATTTACCTATTGCGCAATGGCGTAGAAAGCAAAATGTATCCCGGCCCAGGACTTTCTTCATATTATCCAATTGGTCTTGATGAAAAATCATTTCTCTACACCCGAGTTCAAAGCACCAGACACGATTCGATAATGAAAGGTTTCTATGATGGTTCGCCATCGACTTCATATTTCTTTAATGCAACGGATTGGGATACTTCTGATTCATATCCATATCAGGACGGGTCCCGCTACATCTTTTATGTAACAGGTGACTACCTCATTTCGCACGGGGGCTACAACTTGGCGCTCGCCGACTTGAAGACTAAAACCCGTTGGGATATTGATAAGTGGTTCAAAGACAAACGAAGCAGCGACATTAATAGCGATCTTCAGGAACTAGGTCCGGCATGGACTCCAGCGGTACTGACTCTCAACAAATAGCTTGTTCTAGGTAGGCTTTCCCAATGCGGATTCAGTCAGTAAATATCACCAACACAGTGCATGAAGGTGAATGGACGGGCAGTGAAGGAAGAACCGGCATTGATAAACGTGCCGTAGCCGGGCCAGTGAATTTCTCCAACGATGAAGTTCGAGGCGATGTGGTCGTTGACCGAAAGCATCACGGCGGATTTCACCAAGCCGTGTATGCATATTCGCGCGAGGATGCAGATTGGTGGCAAGAACAAATTGGAACTGAGATTTCAAATGGTCGCTTTGGTGAAAACCTCACCACTGTAGGAATTGATGTAAATCAATCACTTGTTGGCGAGCGTTGGAAAGTCGGAACAACTATTTTGGAAGTTTCGCAACCACGAATCCCGTGTCGCGTATTTGCCGGCTTTTGGCAACGTCCAACGCTTATTAAAGATTTCATGACTGCGGGTAAACCAGGTACATATCTTCGAATCATTCAAGATGGCGAAATAACGGCAGGTGATTTAATCGAAGTAATTTCTCGCCCCAAACATTTGATTACTATCGCAGATATTTATGCGGCCAAGAATGGCGAACGCTCCAAGATAAGTGAAATTGCCGCAGTGCAAGAACTTTCGCCCGAATATCAAGAATGGGCGGTGAACCTTTGCAACTAAACCCTTCCAAGGCTTGTAACCCCCCGATAGTGTGTGCCCATGTCAAGTGAATCTCGTATTTTGCATGCCGCAACTGGTTCGAAAATTACGGCAAAGGGTTGGGGCCAAGAAGCTGCAATTCGCATGCTGCACAACAATTTAGATCCTGCCGTAGCAGAACACCCAGAAAATTTAGTTGTATATGGCGGTACAGGAAAAGCTGCACGCAATTGGCCATCATTTGATGCAATCGTCAAGAGTCTTACAAATCTGAAAGATGACGAAACACTTTTAGTTCAATCTGGAAAACCAGTAGGTGTTTTTCAAACACATGAATGGGCGCCGCGTGTATTAATTGCAAACTCAAACCTTGTCGGAGATTGGGCCAACTGGCCAGAGTTTCGCCGATTAGAACAACTTGGTTTAACGATGTATGGACAGATGACTGCAGGTTCTTGGATTTATATTGGGACGCAAGGAATCTTGCAGGGAACATATGAAACCTTTGCTGCAGTTGCTCAAAAGCGCTTTAACGGAACTTTGCAAGGAACATTGACGCTAACCGGTGGTTGCGGAGGAATGGGTGGTGCTCAACCTTTAGCAGTCACTATGAATGGTGGGGTCTGTTTAATCATCGATATAGATAAAACGAGATTAGAAAAACGCATTCAAACTCGATATTTAGACGAAATTGCTGACAACGTTGATGATGCAATTGAGCGAGTACTTAAAGCTAAGAACGCACGAGTTCCATTATCAGTTGGTTTAGTTGGAAATGCAGCTGAACTTTTCCCACTATTACTTTCAATGGATGTGCCAATCGATATTGTCACTGATCAAACTTCAGCGCATGATCCTTTTTCATATGTTCCAGTTGGAGTAGATGTTCATCAGGCAGCACAAATGGCAAAAGATAATCCAGAAGATTTCACAAAACGCTCAAAAGAATCCATGGCAAAACACGTAGAAGCCATGGTTGGGTTTTTAGATAAAGGCGCTGAAGTATTCGACTACGGAAATTCAATCCGCGATGAAGCCCGCCAAGGTGGATATTCACGGGCCTTTGCTTTTCCAGGCTTTGTGCCCGCATATATTCGCCCGCTATTTTGTGAAGGCAAAGGTCCGTTTCGCTGGGTAGCACTATCGGGAGATCCAAAAGATATTTACCGCACCGATAAAGCAGTTCTAGATTTATTTCCAGAAAATGAAGGCTTGCATCGTTGGATCACAATGGCACAAGAGAAAGTTGCTTTTCAAGGTTTACCTGCGCGTATCTGTTGGTTGGGTTATGGAGAACGCGATAAGGCCGGACTTGCATTCAATGATTTAGTTGCCCGCGGTGAAGTGTCTGCGCCAATTGTTATTGGTCGTGATCATTTAGATTGCGGCTCTGTTGCATCCCCTTATCGTGAAACTGAGTCCATGCTTGATGGTTCAGATGCAATTGCCGATTGGCCACTACTTAATGCAATGGTCAATATTTCATCCGGTGCATCATGGGTTTCACTTCATCATGGTGGAGGAGTGGGTATGGGCCGTTCTATGCATGCGGGCCAAGTTTCTGTGGCTGACGGAACAAAGTTAGCTGCACAAAAACTTGAACGAGTGCTGACAAATGACCCAGGCATGGGAGTCATCCGCCATGCCGATGCCGGCTATGACCATGCCATTGATACTGCGCGAGAGCGTCACGTTCATGTGCCGATGTTAGATATCGAATGACTAGTACGTTAATTCATAATATTGGCCAACTTGTAACAAATGATCCGCAACACGATGGAACCAAGTTAGGTCTCATTAACGACGCAGCACTTCTTATCGAAGATGGTGTAGTTGCGTGGGCAGGTCCACATTCAGATGCACCAACGCATCACATTAAACATAGAATCGATGCCCAAGGCCGAGCTGTCATTCCTGGTTTTGTTGATAGCCATACCCACATGATTTTTGCTGGTGATCGAAGCGAAGAATTTCGCGCGCGCATGTTGGGCGAGAGCTATGCGGCGGGCGGTATTGCACACACAGTAGAAAAAACACGGGCTGCTTCAGATCAAACTCTTCGCAACAACGCACAATCATTGTTGCAGGAGGCGTACTCATCTGGAACCACAACAATTGAGTGCAAATCAGGGTATGGATTAACGGTTAATGACGAACGCCGTTCACTTGAAATTGCTAAATCCTTCACCGATGAAACAACTTTCTTAGGTGCCCATGTTGTGCCGCTTGAGTATAAAAAGAACCCCAAAGATTATGTTGATCTAGTTACGGGTCCGATGCTGGATGCAGTTCTCCCGCATGCAAAATGGATAGATGTTTTCTGCGATAAGGGCGCGTTCTCAGTTGACGATGCTCGCACAATTTTGAAGGCGGGAATTGATAAAGGCCTGCTTCCTCGTTTGCACGCTAACCAATTACAAGAAGGTCATGGAGTTCGTTTAGGCGTAGAATTAGATGCTGCATCAGTTGATCATGTTTCACATCTGAATGAAAAAGATATCCAAGCACTTTCAACTTCTCGAACTGTTGCAACGTTGTTGCCAGGCGCAGAGTTTTCAACTCGTTCTGCATATCCAGATGTTCGCCCACTTCTTGAAGCAAGTATCACGGTTGCACTTGCATCTGACTGCAATCCGGGCAGTTCCTATACAACAAACATGCCCTTCATAATCGCTGTTGCAGTTCGTGAAATGCATTTTTCACCTGAACAAGCTCTATGGTCGGCAACTATGGGCGGGGCCAAAGCATTGCGCCGAGAAGACATAGGTCATCTCTATGAAGGTGCCCGCGCTAATTTTTCAATACTTAACGCAGATTCATATATTCACTTGGCATATCGTCCAGGTGTTCAACTCATAGAACAGGTATGGCGCGATGGCCTCCAAATCAAATAAAAACGTCTCACTTTCAACTTCAGGAGTTACTTTTGCTGATGTCATAGACGTTGCACGCCATGGTGCAAAAGTTGAACTATCACCTACGGCTATCGATGCAATGAATGCTTCCCGTAAATATATCGAAGAGTATGCAGCAGGAGGCGTTCCGGTTTATGGAGTCTCAACAGGTTTTGGTGCACTCGCTAATCGCCACATAGATGTTGAAGATCGCGCACAGCTGCAAAAATCTCTAATCCGTTCACATGCTGCTGGAATTGGCCCAGCAATTGAGCGTGAAGTTGTGCGCGCATTAATGTTTTTGCGTCTTCGCACTATGGCATCAGGACGTACCGGCGTGCGCGTTGCTTTGGCACAGTCTTATGTTGATTTCTTAAATAACGGCATCACACCAATTGTTCCTGAGTTTGGATCACTGGGTTGTAGTGGAGATTTAGCACCGCTTTCACATTGCGCACTTGCTCTTATGGGTGAAGGCAGAGTGCATGATTCAAATGGAATTGAAATGCCAACAATACAAGCACTTGATGCCGCAGGTATTAAACCAATTGAGTTAGAAGCAAAAGAAGGGCTTGCATTAATTAACGGAACTGATGGAATGCTCGGAATGTTAATCATGGCATGTGCTGATCTTGAACAATTGTGCATGGTTGCCGACATTACAACGGCCATGAGTATCGAAGGACTACTTGGTACCGACCGAGTATTTGCTCCAGATTTGCATGGGCCACTTCGCCCGCAAATTGGTCAATCAGTTAGCGCTGCAAATATCTTTGCCCTGCTAAAAGATTCCGGAATCGTTGCATCGCATCGTGAAAATGATTCGCGCGTACAAGATGCTTACTCACTTCGCTGTGCACCACAAGTTGCCGGCGCTGTCCGCGACACAGTTTCTTATGCGGCGACAATTGCTGCACGTGAACTTGCGTCATCAATTGATAACCCAGTTGTTCTGCCCGATGGCCGCGTTGAATCCAATGGAAATTTCCACGGCGCACCTGT